>JBKJPE010000167.1:0-10260 GCA_046595185.1 Nocardioides sp. | reverse complement strand
CACCTGCCCGAGCAGCTGCACCGCCTGCTGAGCGCGCTCGACACCGCCGACCTCGCGCTCGGGTCGCGCTGGGTGCCCGGTGGCAGCGTGCAGAACTGGCCCTGGCGGCGCGAGCTGCTCTCCCGCGGCGGCAACGCCTACGTGCGGCGCGCGCTCCGCATGCCGCTGGGTGACGCCACCGGTGGCTACCGCGCCTTCCGGGCCGAGACCCTGCGCCGCCTCGACCTCGAGGGCGTCGAGTCCCACGGGTACTGCTTCCAGGTCGATCTCGCTCGCCGCGTCCTCGACGCCGGCATGAGTATCCGTGAGGTCCCCATCGACTTCCACGAGCGCACGGTCGGGGCCAGCAAGATGACCGGCGGCATCGTCCGCGAGGCGCTCTGGCGCACCACCACCTGGGGCGTGGCCGAGCACCTCGGCACCCGCCACCCGCGGCGCGTGCGCCGTCCGGTCCCGCTCAAGGCGTTCGCGCGCTGACCGACCGGTAGGACCTGCTCGCTCTCTTCCTGCTCCACCTGTCTGGAGATCGCTCATGACTCGCAGAACCTCTCGTGCACTGGCTGCTGCCCTGGTCACCCTGCTGACCGCCGTCGTGCTGCTCCTCGGCACCGCGGGTCTGGCCGCCGCCCAGGGCGACGGCCCCCTGCTGCCCGACGCCCCGGACCAGTCCGCGCCCGCGGCACCGGCCGAGGAGCCTGCCGGACAGCCGGTGCCGGCGACCGACCTCGCCTCGACGGACGGCACCTCTTGGGCCGAGTGGCTCGGGTACGGAGCCCTGGTCGTCGTCTCGCTCGGCCTGACCGTCGTGGCCCTGACCACCCTGTGGTGGATGCTGCACGCCTGGCGCAGCACCGACTCGCTGCAGGCGACCAGCTTCTCCAGCGAGCCGGTGGAGCCGCGACGCTCCTTCACCCTCCTGGTGCCCGCGCGCCACGAGGAGCAGGTGCTCGGCCACACCCTCGACCAGCTGGCGGCCTCGGACCATCCCGACTTCGAGATCATCGCGATCATCGGACACGACGACCCCGGGACCGAGGCCGTGGCCCGCGCCGCGGAGGCCCGCCATCCGGGCGTGGTCAGCGTGGTCATCGACGACTCCGAGCCGAAGAACAAGCCGCGCGGCATGAACACCGCGCTGCCTCACGCCCGCGGTGACGTCCTGGGGGTCTTCGACGCCGAGGACGAGGTGCACCCCCGCCTGCTGAGGCTCATCGACTCGCGGTTCAGCGAGACCGGTGCCGACCTGGTGCAGGGCGGTGTGCAGCTGATGAACGTGCGCAGCAGCTGGTGGGCGATGCGCAACTGCCTGGAGTACTACTTCTGGTTCCGCAGCCGGCTGCACTTCCACGCCGGCGCCCGCTTCATCCCGCTCGGCGGGAACACCGTCTTCGTGCGCACCGACCTCCTCCGCGAGGCCGGGGGCTGGGACGGCGACTGTCTCGCTGAGGACTGCGAGCTCGGCGTGCGCCTCTCCACCCAGGGCGCCACGGTCGCGGTGGCCTACGACCCCGAGGTCGTCACCCGCGAGGAGACACCGGGATCGCTCACCAGCCTGTACAAGCAGCGCACCCGCTGGAGCCAGGGCTTCTTGCAGGTCCTGAAGAAGGGCTACTGGAAGCAGCTGCCCACGCGCCGTCAGCGCTGGCTGGCCCGCTACACCCTCTCCATGCCGTTCCTGCAGGCCTTCACCGGCCTGATGATCCCGGTCTCGGTCGCCCTGGTGCTCTTCGCCGAGGTCCCGGTCCTGATCGCGATGATCAGCTTCCTGCCCATCCTGCCGACGCTGGTCACCCTGGTGGTCGAGGCCGCGGGGCTCGGGGAGTTCGGCCGCGCGTACGGCGTCAAGATCCGCTTCCTCGACTACGTCAAGCTCGTGCTCGGCACCTTCCCCTACCAGGTCTTGCTGGCCGGGGCCGCGATCCGCGCCGCCTGGCGCGAGGCCCGCGGGGACGGGTCGTGGGAGAAGACCGAGCACGTGGGGGCGCACATCACCGCCCGGCCGGTTGACGGACCGCCGGCTACCGCCCCCGACCACCCGACCACCCGCGAGACCGCGGAGGCCTCCTCATGACCACGCTCCTTGACCGCCCGGCCACCGACCGCCCGGCATCAGCGCCGCGCGACCAGGCCCCGCCACGCCCGTCGTGGCGCTCCCGGGCCCGCCGGTCCTTCGTCGCCCGACGCCACAGCGCGCTGTACCTCGTCCCGCTGCTGGTCCTGACCGGTCTCGCCTCACGGATCGGCTTCTTCGGGGCGCCGCAGCGCATCGACGACGAGGGCACCTACACCGCCCAGGCCTGGGCGGTGCAGAACCTCGGCGAGCTCGGCCATTACACCTACTGGTACGACCACCCCCCGCTGGGCTGGATCCAGATCGCCGGGTGGACCTGGCTGACCGACGGCTTCTCCCGCTACGGCGAAGCGGTGGTCGCCGGACGCGAGGCCATGGTCGTGGCGCACGTGATCAGCGCCGCCCTGCTGTGGGTGCTCGCCCGCCGGCTCGACCTCGACCGTCCGGCCGCTGCTGCCGCCGTGCTGCTGTACGCCTTGTCGCCCCTGGCCGTCCAGTTCACCCGTACCGTCTACCTGGACAACGTGGCCACGCCCTGGGCCCTCGCGGCCTTCGCCCTCGCCCTGACCAGGTCCAAGCAGCTGCTCGCCTTCGTGGCGGCGGCGGCGGCGCTGGCGATCGCGGTGCTGTCCAAGGAGACCTACCTCCTGCTGGCGCCGTTCCTGGCCTGGCAGATGTGGCGGTCCGCGCACCCCAGCACACGCCGCTACACGCTGTCGGTCTCCGCCGCGGTCTTCTCCCTGGCAGGCCTGGGCTACATCGTCTTCGCCCTGGTCAAGGGTGAGGTGGTGCCCGGTCCCGACCGGGTCAGCCTGTGGGAGGGCATCACCTTCCAGCTCTTCGACCGTGCTGCCAGCGGCAGCGTCCTGGACCCCACCAGCCAGGCCGGGCTCACGATGAGCACGTGGCTGACCCTGGACGCCGCCCTGCTCGGGGCGAGCGTCGTCGCCGGCGTGGCCGCCCTGGTCGTACGGCGCCTGCGCCCGTACGCGGTGCTGCACCTGTTCCTCGCCCTGGTCGTGCTCAAGCCGGGTTACCTGCCCGTCCCGCAGATCATCGTCATGCTGCCGTTCGCCGCGCTGCTGGTTGCCGCGGTCGCCGAGGCAGGACTCCGCCGCTGGCGCTCCGACGCAGGCGCCACCCGGACCGCCCGGACCCGCGGCCGCGGCATCGCGGCCGCCACGGGGATCGGCCTCCTGGCGTTCGTCGTCACCGCCGCCCCCCTGTGGACCGGCCAGTTGCGGGGGCTGTGGCTCGCCGACCTCGACGCCCCGATGCGCCAGGCGCAGACCTGGATCACCGAGAACGTCGAGCGCGACCAGCGTCTGCTCATCGACGACGCCATCTGGGTCGACCTGGTCGAGGCGGGTTTCGAGCGTGAGGACGTGGTCTGGTACTACAAGGCAGACACCGACTCCGAGGTGTCCGACCTCGCGCCGAACGGGTGGCGCGACTACGACTACGTGCTGATGACCCAGGCCATCCGCCGCTCCGTCGAGGCCGCCCCCACGGTGGACGACGCCCTGGACAACGGGACCCGGGTCGCGGTCTTCGGCAGCGGTGAGCAGCAGGTCGAGGTCTTCCGCGTGCACCCCGAGGGCGGGGACGCCTACACCGACCTCACCGACCGTGACACGGCTGCCCGCACCGAGGCCGGCCAGGCCCTGGCCGACAACCCGGCGCTCGAGCTCTCCGACCAGGCGCAGGGCGCGCTCGAGGACGGCGGGGTCGACTCCCGCGTCGTCTCGGTGCTGGCCCAGGTGGCCGGCGACCACGACCTCGGCGTGGCCGGCTTCCCGTCCGTCCTCGGCGAGCAGGGCCAGCTCCCCGCCCGCACCCTCGTCCTCGACTCCATCGACGGCCAGCCCGTCGACTCCCCCGACGGCCAGGCGCTGGCGGCCGAGATCGCCGACCAGGTCGGCGCCTACGAGCCCGACTCCGTCGACGTCGACGGCGACCAGCTCGTGGTCCGGTTCGGCCTCGCCGACTCGGCCGACCTGCTGCCGGCACCGGCCGGCACGTGACCACCCCCATCCCGTCCCCGCAGACCCCCTCGAGAAGGAGACTCATCATGTCCTCCACCCCTGTCCGACCCCGCCGCCGGCTCGTCCCGGCCGTCCTGCTCGGCGTCCTCGCGAGCCCCCTGCTCGCCCTGTCCGGCGCCCCTGCTGCGCAGGCCGCCGAGGGCTCCGTGCCCGCCCCGGGCGACGGCTGGATCCGAGCCGGCCACCTCGCCGCCGGCAACGGCGCAGCCGACGTCCGGCTGACCCCCTTCGCCGGCGGCGGCAGCGTCACCGTGCCCGACGTGGCCTTCGGTGACGTCACGGAGTACCGCAGCGTCGACCCCGGCCTCTACACCGTCGCCGTGCTGCCGGCCGGTGCCGACATGACCACCAACCCGATGGTCTCGACCTCGGTGCGCGTCGAGGAGGGCGGCGCGACCAGCGTCTTCGCCCTCGGCGACAAGGGTGCCGTGCGCAGCCAGGTCGTCCGCGACGACCTCACGGCGCCGGCCGACGGTCAGGCCCGCGTCCGGCTGTTCTCGGCAGCCCCCGAGGACCAGTCCGTGACCGCCGAGATCGTCGGCGGCCCGCTCCTGGCCGAGGACGTCGCACCGGGCCAGACGACCGGCTACGCCGACGTCGACGCCCAGACCTGGACGGTCTCGGTGACTGCCGGTGACGGCGAGACCGCGACCGGCCGCGTGCCGGTCGAGGCCGGGGGGGTCTACACGCTGCTCGCCGTGCCCGACGAGGACGGCTCCGGCCTGCGCCTGGAGGCCGTGGAGGACGCGATCGGCAGCGCGGCCATGCCCCGCGGCGGCGTCGACACCGGAGCCGGCGGGCTGGTGACGGGCGAGCAGGCCGGAGCCACCGGGACGTACGCCGCCGCCGGGGGTGCCCTCGTCGCGGCCGGCGCCCTCGGCCTGGCGGTGACCGCCGCCCGCGGGCGGCGCCAGGAGGCGGGGGTCACCTCGTGACCTCCCCGACCGACCAGCTCACCCGCAGCCCGGGCCGGACCGTCGCGATCATCGCGGTGGCGCTGGCCTCCGTGCTCGTCGCCGCCGTGCTCGCCGTGCTCGTCACGCGCGGGGCCGGCCCGGGTGAGCCCGGAGCGGCCGGTGACCCCGGTTCGCCGGGCGAGGCCGCCGCCCAGGCCGCCAGCGACCCGCGTGCGTTCCTCGACACCTACGTGGACGACGACGGCCGGGTCGTGCGGCTCGACCAGGGCGGCGACACGGTCAGCGAGGGGCAGGCCTACGGGATGCTCGTCGCCGCCGGCGTCGACGACGAGGCGACCTTCGACCGGATCTGGTCCTGGACCCGGCAGACGCTCCTGCGCGAGGACGGACTGATCAGCTGGCGCTGGGCCGACGGTGCGGTCCAGGACCCGTCCTCGGCGGCCGACGCCGACCTCGACGTCGCCCGGGCGCTGCTCGTGGCCGCGGAGCGCTGGGACGAGCCGGCCTACGCCGACGACGCGCTGGTCCTGGGCGAGGCGATCCTGGACCACGAGACCGCCGAGGTCCCCGGGGGCCTGGTGCTCACCGCCGGGTCCTGGGCGACCGAGGGCAACGACGAGGGCCCGTGGGCCTTCAACCCCAGCTACGTGTCCCCGGTCGCGACGACCATGCTCGGCGAGGCGTCGGGCGACCCCCGGTGGGCCGAGCTCGAGGCCGGCTCGCGCGCCGCCGTCGACTCGGTCGTGGACGACGCGACGCTGCCCCCCGACTGGGCGGAGGTCGACGCCTCCGGTGCGGTGCGCGCCGTCCCGGGCCCCGGCGGTCTGCCCGTGCAGTTCGGCTACGACGCCGCACGGACCCTGCTGCGCCACGCCGAGTCGTGCGACGCCGCGGACCGCGAGATCGCCGTCGAGGCCCTCGCCGCGCTCGGTGAGGACCCCGCGGTCGCCACCTACGACCTCGCCGGGTCGCCCCGGACCACGGACCGCTCCCCGTTGACCCTGGTCGCGCAGGCCGCCGGCGAGGCTGCCGCGGGTGACGACGACGACGCTGTCGCGGCGATCGGCGAGGCCGCCGACGCCCAGGGCGAGGCGCCGACGTACTACGGCGACGCGTGGGCGGTCCTGGGCCCGATGCTGCTCCGCAGCGACGACCTGGGCGGTTGCGCCGCCCTGGGGTCGGCATGAGCAGGCCCGCGCGCCCCCGCCGGTGGCGGCTGGTGGTGCCGGCCGGGCTGCTGGCCGCCGGCGTGACGCTGTTCGGCGTGGCCGCCCTCGTCGACGGCCCGGGACCCGGAGCAGGTGGGTCCGGCTCCGGGACCACCGTCGCGAGCGACGGCGCCGACCCGTCGGCGGAGCCGTCCTCCGGTGGGTCGGAAGGTGAGGACGCCACGGGGCCGGAGCTGCTCGAGGTCCAGCAGGCCACCGACGTCCAGGCGCCGGTGCGGGTGGAGGTGCCCTCGTTGGGCATCGACACCCGGCTGGACCGGCTCGGCACCGACAGCCTCGACCGGCTGGAGACCCCGCCCCAGTGGCAGGTGGCCGGCTGGTTCGCCGGCGGCCCGAGCCCCGGTGACGCCGGCCCCGCCGTGATCGCGGGCCACGTGGACTCCCCGACCGGACCGGCCGTCTTCGCCCGGCTCTCCGAGCTCGGCGAGGGGGACGCGGTCCGCGTGACCGACGCCGGGGGCACCGTGCGGGAGTTCGCGGTCACCAGCACCACCACGACCCCCCAGGACGGCTTCCCGACCGAGGCCGTCTACGGCCCCACGCCCGACCCGCAGCTGCGGCTGATCACCTGCTCCGGCCCGTACGACGCCGAGGCCGGCGGCTACCAGGACAACCTGCTCGTCTTCGCCACGGAGGTGGACGCATGACCCTCACCGAGGACCGGTCACCGGACCCCGTCACCACCGCGCCGGCCACGGCCACCGGTCGGCTCGACCTGACCCGCCACCTGCGCGGTGGCGTCCGGCTGCTGGCGCGCTTCGGCATCATCGGCGCGCTCGCCTTCGTCGTCGACGTCGGCACCTTCAACCTGGCCCGGCACGTGCTCGACCTCGGGCCGCTGACCTCGAAGACGATCGCGGTCGTGCTGGCCACGACGTTCGCGTTCGGCGGCAACCGGTCGTGGACCTTCGACCAGCGTCAGCGGCGCCACGCCGGGTCGGCGTACGTGCTGTTCTTCGCCGCCAACGGGGTCGCGCTGCTGATCAGCCTGGCCTGCCTGGCCACGAGCACCTACGTGCTCGGCCTCGACTCGGCGCTGGCCGAGAACGTCTCCGCCAACCTCGTGGGCGTCGCGCTCGGCACGCTCTTCCGGTTCTGGGCCTACGAGCGGTGGGTGTTCCCGGTGCAGACCACGGCGGAGCCCGAGACGGAGTCGGCACGATGAGGAAGGCGCTGATCACCGGCATCACCGGGCAGGACGGCTCGTACCTGGCCGAGCTCCTGCTGGCCAAGGGTTACCAGGTGCACGGGCTGATCCGTCGGGCGTCCAGCTTCAACACCGGGCGGATCGACCACGTCTACCAGGACGCCCGTGACCCCGACGCCCGGCTGTTCCTGCACCACGGTGACATGACCGACCCGATCCGTCTGCTGACCCTGGTGAGCACCGTGGCCCCCGACGAGGTCTACAACCTCGCGGGGCAGTCCCAGGTCCGGGAGAGCTTCGACCAGCCCCGTCTCACCGCCGACATCACCGCCCTGGGTGCCCTGCACCTGCTGGAGGCGATCCGTCACAGCGGGGCTCCCTGCCGCCTCTACCAGGCCGGGTCCTCGGACATGTTCGGCGGAGGGCACGGCGCGCGCGACGAGGGGAGTGCCTTCGCCCCGCGCTCGCCGAGCGCCGTGGCCAAGGCCTACGCGTACTGGACGACGCGCAACTACCGCGAGGGCTACGGCCTCTACGCCGTCAACGGCATCGCGTTCAACCACGAGTCGCCGCGGCGCGGCGAGACCTTCGTGACCCGCAAGATCACCCAGGCCGTGGCCCGCATCCAGGCCGGCCGCCAGGACCACCTCTACCTCGGCGACCTCGCGCCGGTGCGCGACTGGGGCTATGCCCCGGAGTACGTCGAGGGCATGTGGCGGACGCTCCAGCAGGACGAGCCCGACGACTACGTGCTGGCCACGGGCGTGGGCCACAGTGTGCAGGAGTTCGTCGAGGAGTCCTTCGAGCACGTCGGGCTGGACTGGGAGCGCCACGTCAGGTTCGACGAGCGCTACCTACGGCCCACCGAGGTCGACGCGCTGCTCGGCGACGCGTCCAAGGCCGGGCGCGAGCTGGGCTGGAAGGCCGGCACCAGCATGGGCGAGGTCGCCCGGATCATGGTCGACGCCGACGTGGCCGCCCTGGAGCACGAGGGGCGGCACTGGATCGACGAGGTCCGCCTCTCCGGCTGGCAGGAACCGCGCTAGCAGTCCTACGACGAGTGACCCGGCGGGGTCGCTCACCAGGCGACGTCGTCGATCCTCAGGCTCGCTCGCTGACCCTCGGCGACCTCGACCTGCAGCCCGACCCGGCCCACCGACGCCAGGTCGGCCGGCACCACGAAGGACACCGGCTGCCACCGGTCGCGGGCCAGTGACTGCGGGTCGAGCACCGTGATCGTGCCGTCGGCGGTCGCCACCACCGGGCGTACGGCGGGCGGCGCGGCGCGACCGGCCGCGCGCACCCACAACGTGACCCCCACGCCCGGGGCGAGCCCCCGCACGCGGTCGGTCGACACCGCTGGGTAGCCCGACTGCGTGACCACCGACAGGGCGCCCCTGCCCCGGGTGGGCTCGGCGGTGACGCGGCTCGGCCGCGCCCGCCCGTAGTGCGTCCGCCACCCCTGGACCCCCGCCGCGGCGCTCTCGAAGTCCATCCGGACCTGCGGCGCCGGGACGCCGTCCGCGGGGGGGACGACCGGATCGGGGGACGGTGCACCCCGCGCGAGGTGGGCGCGGAAGGCGGTGCCGTACGCCGTGGGCGTGCCGTCGTAGTCGGAGATCAGGGACGGACCGGCCGCGCAGTCGGCGGTGTTCCAGGCCCAGGCGACGTACCCGATGCCGTGCTGGTCGGCCCACGGCAGGATCTGCTCGAGGAACTGCGTCCGGCACCCCGCCTGACCGACCTCGGTCAGCACCACCGGCACCGTCTGGGCCAGCACACCGGCGGTGTCGCGCCAGCACGCCTCCACGTTGCACTGCGAGAAGTCGTAGACGTGCCACCCCGCGACGAGCTGGTCGAGGGGGTCGTCGGGTGCGTGCTCGGCCCACTGCGACAGGTCGCCGCCCCAGTGCAGACCGTCGAGGACCACCGGCTGGCGGGCCCCGGTGGAGCGCACCGCGTCCAGGAGCTCCTGGTGACCGGCAGCGAGCCAGCCGTCGGCAGTGCGGCAGCCGTCGCGCCAGCACTGCCAGCCGACCTCGCGGGGCTCGTTGAACAGCTCGAACATCACCGACGGGTCGTCGGCGAAGCGCTGCGCCACGCTGCGCCAGAAGTCGGGGGTGTGGTCGGCGTCCGGTGCGACGGTCTGCTCGGTGGCCAGGCGGGCCCCGGGCGCCGACCAGTGCAGGTCGAGGATCACCGCCTGGCCCTGGTCGTGCAGCCGCTGGACCAGCCCGGCGACCGCGTCGCGGTAGGCCGCCCCGCTCCACTGTGCGGAGACGCCGTTCAGGCCCAGCCAGCAGGTGGAGTTCAGCGGGACCCGGACGACGTTGGTGCCCCACGTCGCGATCCGGGCCAGGGCCGCCGCGTCGACCGGCCCGTCGAAGAAGCCCCAGCCCTGGACGCAGGCGTACTCGGATCCGGAGCGGTTGACCCCGGCCAGTCGCAGCGGGTCACCGGTGCGGGCGTCGACGAGACGATCACCCCGCACGACGGGCTGGGGCGGCTCGGCGGCCAGCACGGCCGTGACGCCGGGCGACCCGGACCCGCCCGGACCGTCTGCGGCCGAGGAACCACCGAGGTTGGTGAGGGCGACGAGCGCCAGGACGGCGCTCAGCAGGATCACGGCCAGGCGGTGGCGCGGGGGCGTAGCACGAAGGACGGTAGGCACGGGGGCGGCTCCAGGCATCACAGCAGGGGGGTGCCTGGTGCATCGGTCGCGGGCCGGCGCGACTTGAGCCGCGCGGGGGCTGTTCGTCCGAGCCCGGATCGGTAGGTTCTTGCGCGGCCCGGGAGGGCTGGGTGGGGTTGAGCCCTGATCGCCGTCGTGGTGGCTTCGATGGATCGGCCG
>JBKJPE010000068.1:0-15867 GCA_046595185.1 Nocardioides sp. | reverse complement strand
GTCAACCGGCGTTACAAGGCGCACGCGGGGATCCGGGTGACCGACGTCTGAGGATCCGCCTCAGCCGAGCGTGCCCGCGTTGTCCTTGGCCAACGACCGAGAGATGACCATCCGCTGGATCTGGTTGGTCCCCTCGAAGATCTGCATCACCTTGGCCTCGCGCATGTAGCGCTCGACGGGGAAGTCGCGGGTGTAGCCCGCGCCGCCCAGGACCTGGACCGCGTCCGTGGTCACCTTCATGGCCTGGTCGGTGGCGACCAGCTTGGCGATGGACGCCTCCCGGGAGAAGGGGCGGCCGAGGTCGCGCAGGCGGGCCGCGGCCAGCGTGGTGGCGCGCGCCGACTGCACCGCGGCCTCCATGTCGGCCAGCACGAAGCCGAGCCCCTGGTGGTCGATGATCCGCCGCCCGAAGGTCTCGCGCTCACGGGCGTACGCCAGTGCGTGGTCCAGCGCTCCCTGGGCCAGGCCGGTGGCCACCGCGGCGATGCCGAGGCGGCCGGAGTCGAGGCCGGCCAGCGCGATCGTCAGCCCGTCGCCCTCCTCGCCCAGGCGCCGCTCGACCGGCACCCGCACCCCGTCGAAGCGCATGGTGGCCGTGGCGGACCCGGTCAGCCCCATCTTGCGCTCGGGCGGGTCGGCGACGAGCCCGTCGGTCCCGGCCGGCACGAGGAAGCAGGAGATGCCGTGGCGGGCGTCGGAGGTTCGGGCCATCACCTTGTAGAAGTCCGCGTGGCCGCCGTGCGTGGTCCACGCCTTGGCCCCGTCGATCACGTAGTCGTCACCGTCGCGGCGCGCGGTGGTGCGCATCGCCGACGGGTCCGAGCCGGCGTGGGCCTCGGAGAGGCAGTACGCCCCGAGTCGCTCACCGCCGAGCAGCTCGGGCAGCCAGGCCTTCTGCTCCTCGGTGCCCCGGGTGTAGAGGCCGAAGCACGACAGGGCGTGCACCGAGACGCCGACGCCCACCGAGGCCCACACCGCGGCGAGCTCCTCGAGCACCTGGAGGTAGACCTCGTAGGAGACGCCACCGCCGCCGACCTCCTCGGGGTAGGGCAGGCCGAGCACGCCGGCCCGGCCGAGCAGCCGGAACACCTCCCGGGGGAACTCCTCCTCGGCCTCGGCCCGCGCCACGGCCGGGGCGAGCTCGGTGGTGGCGAGGTCACGGACCAGGCGGAGCAGGTCGGCGGTCTCCTCGGTCGGCAGCACGCGGTCGGCGGGCACGGGTCCTCCATCAGGGTTCAGGTCCAGGTCGAGTACTACAGTACGCCCCGCAGTACTGTTAGCGTCGGCCCCATGACCTCGGTGGGCCGGGCCCGGACACGTCGTACGCGCGCTGCGCTGCTCGACGAGCTGGTCGGGGTGTTCCTGGCCGAGGGGTTCGCCCGGCTCGGCGTCGGTGACCTCGCGGCGCGGCTGCGCTGCTCGCGCTCGACCCTCTACGAGGTGGCGCCGAGCAAGGAGCAGCTGGTGCTGGCCGCCGTGCGCCACTTCTTCCGCCGCGCCACCGAGCGGATCGAGCCGACGGTGGGGGCGGAGGCGGACCCCGGTCGCCGCCTCGGTGTCTACCTCGCGGCCGTGGCCCGCGAGCTCGAGCCGGCGAGCGCCGCCTTCCGCGCCGACCTGGCCGCGCACCCCCCGACCGAGGAGGTCTACCGCGCCAACACCGAGCGGGCGGCGCGCCGGGTCCAGGAGCTGGTCGACGACGGGGTGCTGGCCGGGGCGATGCGCCCGGTCGACGCCCGGTTCGTGGGTGCCGCGGTGGCCGAGGTGATGACGGGCATCCAGCGCGGCGTGCTGCGCGAGCGGACCGGCCTCGACGACGCCGAGGCGTACGCCGCCCTGGCCGACCTGGTCACCCGCGGCGTCGGCGCGGTCTCGTAGGAGGGTCCAGCAGCGTCCTGGGGCCCGGGGAGCAGCGGGGGTCCGGACGCGGCGGACGCCGCGACCCCGAGGGGTGCGCGGCGTCCGGCGGCGGGCGGCCAGCGGTCAGGAGGCGACGGCCGAGAGCGTGGTCCCGGTGCCCACGGGGGCGGTCTCCTCGACCTCGTCGATGTCGAGGTCCTCGGGCAGCGCGCCGCCGAGGCCGTTCGTCATGCCCCACGCGACGGCCTGGGCGCGACGCTCGACGTCGATCTTGCGGTAGGCCTGACGGATGTAGGTCTTGATCGAGTTGATGCTGAGCGTGAGCTGCTCACCGATCTCGGCGTTGGTCAGGCCGTTGGTGATCAGCACGAGGATCTCGTGCTCGCGGCGGGTCAGGCGCAGGCCGGAGGGCGTCTGCGGGTGCACCGGCGTGGCCGGGCGCATCGGGCGGACCTCCTCCACCTCGGCAGCGGCCTGGGCCTCGGCCTCGGCCCGGGCCGCGACCTCGTCCTCGCCCGGGGTGGTCTCGAGCTCGCCCCGGCCGCTGACCAGGTCCTCGACGGCGCGGACCAGCTGGGAGGCGGTCAGGCGCTTGGAGAGGTACGGGCGGGCGGTCGCGGTGGGCAGCTGGTCGGCGGGCGCCCAGCTCCACACCACCGAGGTGGCCTCCCCGGCGCGCTGCAGGTCGCGCAGCACGGCCTCGCCGAAGTGGCTCTGGCCCATCGGCTCGTAGAGCACGACGTCGAGGTCCTTGGCCCGGGCGAGCCCGGTGCGGAGGTCGAGGAGCTCGACGCGTCCGGCGTACGGCGCGAGCATGGACTCCAGGCCCGACACGGACAGGTCGTGGTCGTCGACGAGCGCGATGGTGATCTGCTGGGTGGTGGAAGACATTGGGGAACTCCTCAGGAAGCCGTGTCGGACGGTGCGACGATCAGGGGACGAGCCTCACGGAGCGAGGCACGGTTGGCCGGTGGCAGCGCCGGCAGGAGCTCGTCGAGGACCGCACCGACGAGGGCGTTCAGCAGGTGGGGCCGCAGTCGGGCCCGGGTGGCCTCGGCGACGAGGACCGCGAGGTCGCGGCGGAGCTCGCTGACCTCACGGTCGTCGAGGTCCGAGAGCGGGAGCGAGAGGCGGGCGAGGTGGGCGAGGTAGACCAGACCGTTCCGCACGCTCGCGTCGTCGTCCCGCCGGGTGGCCGCGGTGCCCGGGGAGTCGTCCCCGAGGGTGGTCCCGGTGGGGACGGAGTGGAGTGCAGCGGACATCGGTGCGTCCTCTCGGTCGGGTCGGGCGCACGGTCGGGCGCCTCGAACCCCCCGTTCTCCGCTCGTGCGACTTTCAATCACCGCTGGCCGAAAAACTTTCTACAAACTTTGCACAACCCTCGTCCGGGCTGCCCGCGGGCGCAGGGCAGCACCCCGGGTGGGGTGGGGCGGATCCGGGACCGAGGACCCGCTCAGTGGCGGCCGGCACCGCCGGGCGACCGCCGGGGGGCCAGCTGCTGGGCGCCGGCGACCGGGTCGCCGGCGAGGTGGGTCGCGCCCCACTCCGCGGCGAGGGCGGCGTCGGCACCGGCGCCCGCGACGGCCAGGGGCCACCGGGTCCGCAGCTGGGTCATCGCGGCGTCGTCGATGCGGAACGACGCCCGGCGGGTGGCGGCCAGCACCACCAGGTCGGGCCCCACGATCTCGGCCGCGGCCAGCAGTGCGCGCGTGGGCGTCTGGGTCCCGAGGAAGCGCGTGCGCCACCCGGAGCGCTGCAGGACGACCTCGAAGGCCTTCAGGGCCAGGTCGTGCGCCTCGCCCGGCGGGCAGGCCAGCAGCACCAGGGGGCCGGAGCGCGGGGCGCCGCCGATGGTCAGCGCGCACAGGCGGGAGCGCACGATCTCGGTGGCGAAGTGCTCGTCGGCCACGTGGTAGTCGCCGGTGGACCAGCCTCGGCCCACCTCCTGCATGAAGGGCATCAGCACGTCGCGGATGGCGGCCTCGACCGAGACGGTGCGCAGCACGCGGTCGATGGTGTCGTGCATCGCGGTGACGTCGTAGCCCACCATCGCGGCGCGCAGCTCCTCGCGCGCGACCTCGGCGTCGTACGTGCCGCGGGCAGGGTCGGTCCCACCCGCGTCCTCGTCGTGCGCACGTCCGCCCATCGTGGTCCGCTCCGTGGCCAGGACCTCCGCGGCGGCGCGAGCGGCCGGGACGCCGCGTCCGCGAGCCGCGACCATGGCGTGGATGCGCCGCTCGTCCTCCGGCCCGTAGAGGCGGTAGCCGGAGGTGGAGCGGGTGGGGCTGAGCAGCCCGTAGCGGAGCTCCCAGGCCCGGAGCAGGGTCTCGGTGACCCCGACCCGCGAGGCCAGCACGCCGATCCGCCAGCGTTCGGCGGGTCCGACCGGTGCCGGGGAGGCATCGGAGTCGTCCGGCACGGCGTCGGGCACGGCGTCCTCAACCTTTCACGAACACTCCATTGCGTCCGGGCCGTTATAACACCGACGGCGCCGCCGACGGGTCCCCCCTGGACCACCGAGGACGGTGTCCGTGGTGGCGCCGGTCAGCCGACGTCGCCGAGCGTGACGCGCAGGTGGGTGAGCATCTTCTGCAGCAACCGCGAGACCTGGACCTGGGTCATCCCCAACCGGTCCGCGATCTGGCGCTGCGACATCTCGTCGACGAAGCGCCACGCCAGGATCTGGCGCTCGCGGTCGTCCATGGAGGCGACCAGCGGGGCCAGCATGGTCCGAGCCTCCGCGGCCTCGGCGGCGTGGTCACCGACGTCGACCACGTCGATGGTGCTGCCACCGGCATCGGTGGGACGGTCCAGGGAGAGCAGCGAGAAGCCGTCGCGGGCCGTCAGGGCCTCGCGGACCACCTCGACCGACTCCTCGACCTCGGCGGCGAGCTCCTCGAGCGCGCCGGCGTCGTAGCGCTCGCGCTGGTCGCCGCTGCGCAGGATGCGTGAGTGGGCCCGCTGCACCTCGCGCGGGGGCCGGATGCTCCAGCCCTGGTCGCGGAAGTGGCGGCGGATCTCGCCGGTGATGTTGGGGACCGCGAAGCTGAGCAGGTCCGCGCCGCGCTCGACGTCGTAGCTGGCGACCGAGCGGACCAGGGCCAGGTAGGCGACCTGGGTGAGGTCCTCCAGGGGGATGCTCCGCTGGGCGTAGCGGCGGGCGACGGCCTCGGCGACCTGCATGTTCAGCTCGACCACGGCGTCCAGCACCCGGTCGCGCCCGGCGAGGTCGCCCGCGTCGGCTGCGGCGGCCGCGGTGACGAGGAGCTCGGCGGTGCGCGCCGCGCGCTCCGCTGCTGGGACGCGCCGGGAGCGACGCTGGTGCGTGAGATCGATGGTCTCCACGGCTCCGGCCTCCCCGTCGGGCGCCGTCCGGCGCCTCGCGTTGTTGAACCTTGTTGAATGCAGTCTGCACAAGGTTGCACAAACTCTGCACGCCTGACCAGTCGTGGCGGACTTTCCACCTGTCGGGGTGAGGGAGACCTGTGCTCCTCGTGAGGGCGCGACCCGGAGGTCCATGGCCGTGGCTACCCCTGCGGCCAGGCCGACGAGCCCCCAGGGAGTGGGTTCCACTGCCTTCGAGTCGATCCTGCTCACGGGGATGCTGGTGACCACCCACCTGATCGGCGCCGCGGTCGTGGTCGCGCTCTCGGTGCTGGTGCTCCCCTCGACGACGCCCTCGTCCAGGGTCGCGAGCCCTGGGAGCAGGCGCGTCGTACGGCGCTGCGGCCGCCCTGGCAGCTGACCCTGGTGCGGGCCGCGGTCGCGTCCCCGGTCAGCGTGGACCGGTGACGAGCCTCCCGAGGCCGTCGAGGAGCCGGTCCACGTCCTCGTCGTCGGTGTAGGGGGAGATCCCCACCCGCAGGCCTCCGGTCTCGCCGAGACCCAGGTGGCGCGAGGCGTGCACGGCGTAGAAGTGGCTCGCCGGGGCGTTCACCCCGAGCCCGGCCAGGAAGCGGTACGCCTCCACCGCCTCGACGCCCGGGACGTCCTCGAACGTCAGCAGCAGGGTCGGTGTCCGCCGGGCCGCCCGGGAGCGGACCGTGACGCCCAGGCCCAGCGCGCCCTGCTCGACCCGGTCCCGCAGCCGGTCCTCGTGGGCCTCCACAGCAGCCAGCGAACGTTCCAGGCGCGCGCGCCGCGGCTGCGTCACCCCGGCCGCGGGGGCGCCGACCACGTCGGCCAGCCCGGCCAGGAAGTCGACCGCCGCGGTGAGCCCGGCGAGCAGCTCGTACGGCAGCGTGCCGGCCTCGAACCGCTCCGGCACCCGCTCCGGGGACGGCTCCAGCTTGGCCGGGTGCAGCGTCTCGAGCAAGGCGGGGTCGCCGTGCAGGACGCCGCAGTGCGGGCCGAGCACCTTGTAGGGCGACCAGGAGTAGAGGTCGGCGCCGATCTCGGCCAGGTCGACCTGGTGGTGGGCGGTCAGGTGGACCCCGTCGACGTGCACCAGGGCGCCCGCGTCGTGCGCGGCCCGGGTGACGGCGGCGACGTCGGGACGGGTGCCGAGGAGGTTCGAGGCCCCGGTCACCGCGACCAGGCGGGTCCGGGGGCCCAGCAGCCGGGTCACGGAGGTCGGGTCCAGCTCGCTGGTGGCCGGGTCGAAGTCGGCCCAGCGCACCGTGGCGCCGACCGCCGCGGCGGCCGAGGTCCACGGGGCGACGTTGGCGTCGTGGTCCAGCCGCGTCACGACGACCTCGTCGCCCGGCCCCCAGCCCGACGCGAGGGTGCGGGCCAGGTCGAAGGTCAGCGCGGTCATGCTCCGCCCGACGACCACGCCGGAGGGGTCACCCCCGACGAGGTCGGCCGCGGCCTGCCGGGCGGCCACGACGACGTCGTCGGCGCGGCGCTCGGAGGCGGTGGTGCTGCCGCGGTTCGACAACCCGGCCACGAGCGCCCCGGCGACGGCCTCGGCCACCGCCACGGGCGTCTGGGAGCCCCCGGGCCCGTCGAAGTAGGCGGTGCCGTCACCCAGTGCCGGGAAGTGCGCGCGCAGCGCCGCGACGTCGTAGCCGGGCCCGGCCACGCTCACCGGGCGACCCGGCGTACGGCGGCGACGAAGCCGTCGACGTCGGCGACGGTCAGGGTCGCCCCGGGGTGCCGGAGCCGACCGGTCGGCTCGATGCCCCGGACGGGCTCGTGGAAGGCCACGCAGGCGCCCCGGTCGCCGTTGGTGGCGAAGCTGATACCGCGGTCGCTGAAGGACAGGTGGGGCGGGCCGGCGGTCTTCAGCAGCGCGTAGCCGCCGGAGGTGCTGACGTCGGCGAGGTTGGCGACGGGGGTCCGCAGCCGCCACGGGCCGAACCGCACCCGCAGCTCGTCGTCGTCGAGCTCCACGCCGGCGGTGGCGGCGGTGACGCCGAAGGGCAGGCCCAGCACCCGGTAGCGCCGGTCGAAGAGGAAGGGGAAGCGGTGGGTCATGCCGGCAACCTACGCGGCCACCGGGGTTGCCCGGCCCGCACCGAGGGGGCGTCCGTCCACTGACACACCGGGGCGGTCGAGGGTTCACCCTCCAGGATGGGGCGGGACGGCAGGGGCTGCCGTTTCGATCGGGCGTCGCCCCGGGACCGCGCACCCCCGCGGCGACGGCCGGGCCCGCGACCGTGGAGGAGGACCCGTGACCCGCGACGCCGATCACGGCCAGGGCCCCCACCGGGCCCGCGAGCCGGTGCGTCTCGCCGTCGTCGACGACTACGAGATCGTGCGCGCCGGCATCGCCGCGCTGCTGGGGCCGTACGCCGAGCGCGTCCGTGTCGTCGAGGTGTCCGCGGCGGAGCTCGACCAGGAGGACGTCGACGTCGTGCTCTACGACACCGACACCCAGACACCGGGCACCCGGGTCAGCCTCGAGGTGCTGCTGGGTCGGACGTCGGTGGGGACCGAGCGGTCGCCGGGGCGGCGACCGCCGCGGGTCGTCGTCTTCAGCTGGAACGTCGACCCGACCCGGGTCGACACCGCGCTGCGACGCGGGGCGGCCGGCTACCTCAGCAAGGGTCTGACCGCGGTCGACCTCGTGACGGCCGTCGAGCAGGTGCACGCCGGGGAACGGGTGCGCCCCGAGGCCGAGGGCGACGAGGACGAGCCCGCCGGCGGGTGGCGTGGCCAGGCCGACGGCCTGAGCCTCCGCGAGGCCGAGACCATCGCGCTGATCACCCAGGGCCTGTCCAACCGGGAGATCGCCGAGCGGTCCTTCTTGTCGATCAACTCTGTCAAGACCTACATCCGCGGCGCCTACCGCAAGATCGGGGTCACCCGCCGCTCCCAGGCGGTCCTGTGGGGCCTCCAGCACGGATTCGACGTGCCCGCCGGGCGCGCCACGGGTGCCGGGCCGAGGAAGGTCGACCTCACCCGGCGGCCCCCGCCGACCTCCCGCCCGCGCCCGCCGGCCGCCGGGGCCTGACCTCGCCGGTCCCTCGGCGCCGCCGGGCATCAACACGGGCGACCTGCTGGCCCTGGGCCCTCAGGTCGGGCATAGTGAGATGTGCCGGCGGTCACGCTCGGGGACCCGACTCACGCAGACGGGGGCCGAGCCTGGCTGCCGGCGTCACGCCCGCTCCGTCCGACCCGCGTCCCCCGACCTGCCGGGGTCCGTGACCGGGGCTGGCAGGCTGGCCCGGTGAGCCCCACCGAGCAGCTGCCCCCGCACGTGATGGTCCTCTTCGGAGCGACGGGGGACCTCGCCCGTCGCAAGCTCTTCCCGGGCCTCTACAAGCTCGCCCGCGCGGGTCGGCTCCCGGCGGACTACCGGGTCATCGGCTCGGGGCGGAACAGCCCGGGCGACGACGACGAGTTCCGTGAGCATGTCCGCGGGGGGCTGGCCGAGACCGTGGGCGACCTCGACCCCGAGCTCGTCGCCGAGCTGGTCGGACGGGTGTCCTTCCAGACGTCCAACGCCGACGACGGCTCCGACCTCGCCGAGGCCGTCCGTGCGGCCGAGAAGCAGCTGGCCGGTGGCGACGACGTCTCCGAGGTGCGCCGCCTGGTCTACCTCTCCGTACCGCCGTCGGCGATGCAGGACATGATCCACATGCTCGGCCGCGAGGGCATCGCCGAGCGCTCCCGCCTGGTGGTCGAGAAGCCGTTCGGCCTCGACCTGGAGTCCTCCCGCGCGCTCGACGCCGCGCTGAAGGACGTCGTGGACGAGGACCAGGTCTTCCGCATCGACCACTTCCTGGGCAAGGAGGCGGTGCAGAACATCCTCGCGCTGCGCTTCGCCAACGGTCTCTTCGAACCCGCGTGGGACGCCGAGCACCTGACCTCGGTCCAGATCGACGTGCCCGAGGAGCTGGGCCTCGAGGGTCGGGGCAGCTTTTATGAGTCCACCGGCTGCCTGCGCGACATGGTCTCCACCCATCTCTCGCAGCTGCTCGGCTTCGTGGCGCTGGAGGACCCGGGGACGTTCACCGCCGCCGCAGTGCGCGACGCCAAGGCGCAGGTCTTCGCCGACCTGCAGCCGCTGGACCCGGCGAAGGTGGTCTTCGGCCAGTTCGAGGGCTACCGGGACGAGGAGGACGTGGCCGAGGACTCCGACGTGGAGACCTTCGTGGCCATCGAGGCCCACGTCGACAACGACCGCTGGCGCGGGGTCCCGTTCTACCTGCGCACGGGCAAGGCCCTGGCCCAGCAGCGACGCACGATCACGCTGCGCTTCCGCACCGCGGAGAGCCTGATCTTCGGCGAGGACCCCGGCCCCAACGAGCTGGTCCTCGAGCTCACCGACGACCCGCAGGTCCGGATCCACATGCGGGCCAAGCGGCCCGGTCCCGACATGGTGCTGGCCGAGGCCACGATGCTGATGGACTTCTCCGACGCGATCCCCGGGGCCGACCCGCTCGAGGCCTACGAGCGGCTCCTGCTCGAGGTCGTGCGGGGCGAGCAGACCCTGTTCACCCGGTCCGACGAGGTGGACCGGTTGTGGCAGGTCGTGCAGCCGGTGCTCGACGATCCGCCGCCGCTCCAGACGTACGCGCAGGGCTCCTGGGGCCCGCAGGCCGCGCTGGACCTGCCCGAGGGCGGCTGGCGGCTGGGACGCGAGGATGGCTGACGCCCCCTCCCAGGAGTCCGCCCGTGGCCGCGGCGCCGGCAGGTCGCAGAGCGCGCCGGGCGACCGGGGTTTTCTCGCCATCGCCGACCACGGCCTGATCGGTGACCTGCGCACCTGCGCCCTGGTCGGGTCCGAGGGCACGATCGACTGGTTCTGCGCCGGTCGCTTCGACGCGCCCAGCGTCTTCGGGGCCCTGCTCGACCCGCAGCAGGGTGGCGCCTGGCGCTTCGAGGTCGTCGACGGCCACGTCACGACGGCGCAGTTCTACTTCCCCGACTCCAACATCCTGGTCACCCGTTTCCTGACCGAGGAGGGCGTGGCCGAGGTCCACGACTTCATGCCCGTCCTGAAACCACACGACCCCGACCACCGGCAGCGGATCGTGCGGCGGGTCACCGCGGTCCGGGGCACGACGCGGCTGCGCATGGAGCTGGCCGCGCGTCCCGACTACGGCCGGGTCACGCCGGACGTCGCGCTGGTCGGCACCGACGCCCTGCTGACCGGGGGCGGGCTGCGTCTCGGGGTGGCCTCGACCGTCGACCTCACCACCGAGGACGGGACGGTCCACGCCGACCTGACGCTGCGGGCCGGCGAGGAGGCGCTGTTCGTGCTGCAGGTGCTCGGCGAGGGCGAGGACCTGGCCCCGGGGGACTGCGCGGACACCGCGCAGCTGTTCACCGAGACCGCGGCCTTCTGGCGGCAGTGGCTGTCCCGCTCCACCTACCAGGGTCGCTGGCGCGAGATGGTCAACCGGGCCGCGCTGACGCTGAAGCTGCTCACCCACGAGCCGACCGGCGCGATCATCGCGGCGCCGACCACGAGCCTGCCGGAGGAGATCGGCGGACCCCGCAACTGGGACTACCGCTACGTCTGGATCCGCGACGCCGCGTTCAGCCTCTACGCCTTGCTGCGCCTGGGCTTCATCGACGAGGCCAACGCCTTCATGGGCTGGCTCTCGCGCCGCCTGGAGGACCGGGGCGACGAGGTCGACCCCGAGCTCGGTCCGCTGCGGGTGCTCTACGACATCGACGGCAACATCCCCGACGAGGAGCGCGAGCTGGACCACCTGCGCGGCTACCTCGACTCCCGGCCCGTCCGGGTCGGCAACGCCGCGGCCGGTCAGCTGCAGCTCGACATCTACGGCGAGCTGATCGACTCGGTCTACCTCTTCAACAAGTACGGCAACGGCCTGTCCTACGACTCCTGGGCCGACCTCACCCGGGTCCTCGAGTGGCTGATGGACAACTGGGAGCGGCCCGACGCCGGGATGTGGGAGATCCGCGACGAGCCGCGCCACCACACCACGTCACGGTTGATGGCGTGGGTGGCCCTGGAACGGATGATCCGTACCGCCCGTCAGCGTGGCCTGCCGGGCGACGCGACCCGGTGGATGCAGGTGCGCGACCAGATCTACGAACGGCTGATGGTCCGGTCGTGGAACGCCGAGATCGGGGCGTTCGTCCAGCACGAGGGCGCCGACGTGCTCGACGCCGGGGTGCTGCTGATGCCGATGGTGAAGTTCGTGGCCCCCGACGACCCGCGCTTCCTGTCCACGCTGAAGGCGATCGAGGAGCGGCTCGTCTCCGACAGCCTCGTCTTCCGCTACGACGTCGAGATGTCCGCCGACGGCCTCGAGGGCGGCGAGGGCACCTTCTCGCTGTGCTCGTTCTGGTACGTCGAGGCGCTCACCCGCGCCGGCCGGCTCGACGACGCCCGGCTGGCGCTGGAGAAGATGTTCACCTACGCCAACCACCTCGGCCTCTACGCCGAGCAGATCGGGCTGACCGGGGTCCAGCTGGGCAACTTCCCCCAGGCCTTCACCCACCTGAGCCTGATCAGCGCCGCGCTGAACCTCGACCGCGCCCTCGGCTGACTGCCGAGGTGACGCTCGCACACTGCCGAGGTGACGCTCGCGCACAGCCGAGGTGACGCTCGCGCACGGCCGGGGTGACGCTCGTGGACGGGTCAGCCGGTGAACGGGGCCTCGTCGAGGTGGGCCATCAGCTCGCGCGGGGTGTCGTAGACCGCGACGGCACCGGCCTCGCGCAGCTCCGCCTCGCCGAACCCGCCGGTCAGCAGGCCCACGCAGGGCACGCCTGCCCTGGCCGCGGCCTCGACGTCCCAGACGGCATCGCCGATCATCACCGCGGAGACGCCGTCGACGGAGCCCAGCGCGACCTCGACCAGGTCCGGCTCCGGCTTGCTGTGCTCGGCCTCGGCCCCGGCGATCGACTCGTGCAGGTGCTGACCCGCTCCGTCGAGCAGGTCGAGCAGGCGCTCGCTCAGCTCCTTGTCCGCCGAGCTCGCGAGCACGACGTTGTACCCCTTGCCGCGCAGCGCCTCGAGGAGCTCGCCGGCACCGTCGGTGGCCGTGATGTCGTGGAACCGCTCGTCGAGGTAGCGCTGGTGCCGGTCGCGGACCTCGTCACCCATCGCGTCCTCGACCGACTGGCCCGCGACGTGGGCCACGAGGCGGTCGCCGCCCATCCCGATCGCGCGCTGCACGTGGTGGCTGGCCACCGTGACCCCGACGTCGCGGAAGGCCGCCTTCCAGGCGGTGGTGTGGACGTAGACGGAGTCGACGAGGGTGCCGTCGAGGTCGAGCAGCACGGTGTCGATGGACACGAGGCGGTCTCCTGGAGTGGGGGACGGAGGACCCGTCACCCTCGCAGCCGGCGGGCCGGTGGTCCACCACCCCGGGGGCGGGCACGAGTGCCGCTCAGCGACCGCCGCCGGTGCGCAGGGTGATCGTTGCGACCCCGACGAGCAGCCCGGGCTCGACAGCGTCGGTGTCGAAGGTCTGGTTCAGCAGCTCGGCGGCGACCGGTGAGAGCGTCACCCGGGTGCCGGTGAGGACGGCGGTGCTGCCCGGCGTGCGCAGCGGCTTGAGGGACCGGCCGTCGAGCTGGAAGAGGTAGGCGCTGGTGGCCACGGTCTGGTCGTCGACAGCGACGTCGCCGTAGACCCGCGAGGCACCCGGGTCGACGTTGAGGCCGCTCAGGCGGACCGTGGTCCCCCCGGCCGCGAGGGTCAGGCCGGAGCCCTCGTGCTGCAGCTGGCCCACGACGTACGGCGACACCTCGCCGGGCTCGAAGACCGTGACGTTGCCGCCGGTGACCGGGAAGACCAGCGAGCCGCCCCCGGTCAGGCGGGCCGTCCCGGAGGTGCCGGGCGTGAGGCCGAGGCTCCCGAGGGCCTTGGTGAAGCCCTTGTCCAGCGCGATCCTGGTGTCACGGCCCTGCACGTCGCCGATCTCCGCGACCGGCTCGGGGGGTCCGCCCCCGACCGCGTCGGAGACGGTGGAGCACGCAGCGAGCGGCAGGGAGAGGGCGGCGAGCGCGGAGAGCGCCGCGACGCGGGAGGAGGGGACCCGGCGCGGCGAGGGCCGCGGACCGGCGCTGACGAGGGATCGGAGGGAGCGTCGCATGAGCATCCTCCGGCAGGGTCCTTGTCGGCACTCTCACGGCGCCGGGTCGTCAAGGGTTCGGAGCGCGCCCGTCACCGGATTGGTCCGGTCCGGCGGCCGTCAGCCCGGGGGTGGGCCACGACGGCGGTGGCGTCGAGGTCGTGGTCCACCTCGACCCGCGCCAGGAGGCCGGCGCCGGCTGCCAGGCCCACCCCGGCAGCGGCCTGGTCGCGCGACGTCTCCACGACGAGCGCCCCGTCGGGCGCCAGCCAGCGCGCGGCGCCGGCGACCACCCGTCGTTGGACGTCGAGCCCGTCCCGGCCGCCGTCGAGCGCGCGGTGGCGTTCGTGCAGCCGCGCCTCCGCCGGCATCAGGTCCACGGCGGCGGTGGGCACGTACGGCGCGTTGGCCAGCAGGACCGCGACCCGGCCCACGAGCGTGTGCGGCAGCGCGTCGTAGAGGTCGCCCTCCCGCACCCGTGCCGCGGGCAGCACCTGGCGGGCGCAGCGCACCGCGGCGGGGTCGACGTCGACCGCCCACACCTCGGCGTCCGGCCGGGCGGCGGCCACGGCCGCCCCGAGTGCGCCCGTGCCGCACCCCAGGTCGACGACGACAGCGCCGCCGGGGCGTACGCCCAGGGCCTCGACGGCGAGCCGCACCAGCAGCGCGCTGCGGGCGCGGGGGACGAACACCCCGGGCTCCACCGGCACGCGCACCCCGGCGAAGTCGGCCCAGCCGACGACGACCTCGAGCGGGACGCCCCGCACACGACGGGCCGTCAGCGCCTCGAGGTGCGCCGGCGACCGGGCGGCCGCGGTGAGCAGCGCTGCCTCCTCCTCGGCCCAGACGCACCCCACGGCGCGCAGCCGAGCGACCAGGCCCTCCACGTCGGGGACGGGAGCCCTGGAGGTGGTCACCGCCCCATGCTCGCAGGACCGGCACCTCACGTCGCTGCGCCGCGTAGCCTCCGGCGGGTGACCAGCACCCCGACCTCCCGCGCCGTCTCCCCGGACTCCGGCGAGCACTGGACCGAGCCTGGTGCGTGGCCGGTCGCCGAGGGCGTCCACCGCATCCCGCTGCCGCTGCCCCAGGACGGCCTGCGCGCAGTCAACGTCTACGCGGTGGAGAGCGAGGCCGGGCTCACGCTGGTCGACGGCGGCTGGTCGATCGTCGAGGCGCGCGAGCTGCTGGAGAGGTCGCTGGCCTCGATCGGGTACTCCTTCCCCGACGTCCGCCGTTTCCTGGTGACGCACGTGCACCGCGACCACTACACGCTGGCGCACGTGATCGGCCGCGAGGTGGGTGCCGAGGTCAGCCTGGGCATCGGCGACAAGCCGACACTGGACCTGATGCACGCCGCGGAGCCCTTCACCGGCTCCAGCGACCTGCTGCGCGCCGCCGGCGCCGCCGACCTGGCCGAGCGCTGGGAACGGCCGCGGAACAGCCCGACCCTCGACCTGGAGCACTGGGGCTACCCCGACCGGTGGCTCGAGGGCGACCACGACATCACCCTCGGGTCACGCACGCTGGCCGCGGTCGAGACGCCCGGCCACACCCGGGGTCACGTCGTCTTCGCCGACCACGGCGGCGGGCTGCTCTTCGCCGGCGACCACGTGCTCCCCACCATCACGCCGTCGATCGGCTTCGAACCGGTGCCGGTCGAGCAGCCGCTGCGCGACTTCATGGGCTCGCTGGCCAAGGTGCGGGCGATGCCCGACCTGCGGCTGCTCCCGGCGCACGGTCCCGTCGCACCGTCGGTGCACGCCCGGGTCGACGAGCTGCTGGACCACCACGAGGCCCGGCTGGCTGCCTGCCTGCGGGCACTGGTCGGGGCGGTGCCGGCAGGGTTGACCTCCTACGACGTGGCCGCCGCCCTGCCGTGGACCCGTCACCAGCACGCGCTCGCCGACCTCGACCTCTTCAACGCCGGCCTGGCCACGATGGAGACCAAGGCGCACCTCGAGCTGCTCGTCGCCCGCGGGGACGCGGGGCGGGCCGTGGTGGACGGCGTCGTCGCCTTCACCGCTGTCGCCGGTGAAGGAGCGAGCGCCGGGCCCGGTGTTCGCGGTGCGAGCAGCGGTGAGCGTCTCAAGATCTAGGTGGTCCCGGTGGTCGAGGTGCGGCGGTGGTCGAGGAGCGAGCGCAGCGAGTGTCTCGAGACCCGGGGTGGGTCCGGTGGTCGAGGAGCGAGCGCAGCGAGTGTCTCGAGACCCCGGCGGGCTACCCGCGGGCGTGCTGACACCACCGGTGGGCGTGCCCGGTCCAGCGGTACGGGTGCAGCTGCGACTCGGCGATGAGTCAGAAGGGTGGTGGTGTGGGGTCGGCCGGTGGTGGGTCAGGGTCCTGGGGTCGACCGGGGGTGCGGGACATGAATCTGCTGAGATGGAACATGTGTCCGACCATCCGGCCTGTCCGGCATCGTGGAGGGGTCTCGAGACGCTCGCTGCGCTCGCTCCTCGACCCACGGGGTTGGTCTCGAGATGCTCGCTGCGCTCGCTCCTCGACCCACGGGGTTGGTCTCGAGATGCTCGCTGCGCTCGCTCCTCGACCACCGGTCCTG
>JBKJPE010000193.1:0-11215 GCA_046595185.1 Nocardioides sp. | reverse complement strand
GCCGTGGCGACCGGCATCCCGATCGTCAAGCTCTCCGAGGAGGAGTCCTCGCGGCTGCTCAAGATGGAGGACGAGCTGCACAAGCGCGTCATCGGCCAGGACGAGGCCGTCAAGGCCCTGTCCCGGGCGATCCGTCGCACCCGCGCCGGGCTCAAGGACCCCAAGCGTCCCGGTGGCTCGTTCATCTTCGCCGGCCCCTCGGGCGTCGGGAAGACCTGGTTGTCCAAGACGCTCGCAGAGTCCCTCTTCGGCGACGAGGACTCCCTGATCCAGCTCGACATGAGCGAGTACGGCGAGAAGCACACCGTGTCACGGCTCTTCGGCTCGCCCCCCGGTTACGTGGGTTACGAGGAAGGCGGCCAGCTCACCGAGAAGGTGCGGCGCAAGCCGTTCTCGGTGGTGCTGTTCGACGAGGTCGAGAAGGCCCACCCGGATATCTTCAACAGCCTCCTCCAGATCCTCGAGGAAGGTCGCCTGACCGACTCGCAGGGCCGCGTCGTCGACTTCAAGAACACCGTGATCATCATGACCACGAACCTCGGCACGCGTGACATCGCCAAGGGCCAGAACCTCGGCTTCGCGAAGACCGGTGACACCGCCGGCTCCTACGAGCGGATGAAGAACAAGGTCAACGAGGAGCTCAAGCAGCACTTCCGTCCCGAGTTCCTCAACCGCGTCGACGAGACCATCGTCTTCCCGCCGCTGTCGCAGGAGCAGATCGTGGCCATGGTCGACAACATGGTGGCCGGTGTGGAGCTGCGGCTGCGCGACCGGGACATGCACCTGGAGCTGACCGACCCGGCCAAGCGCCTGCTCGCCGAGCGGGGATTCGACCCGGTGCTCGGCGCGCGTCCGCTGCGCCGCACCATCCAGCGGGAGATCGAGGACGTGCTCGCCGAGAAGATGCTCTTCGGCGAGGTCGGCCCCGGCCAGATCATCCTGGTCGGAGTCGAGGGCGAGGGTCCGACCGCGACCTTCACCTTCCGCGGCGAGAAGGTCGGCGAACTGCCCGACCTGCCTCCGCTGGAGACCGCGGAGGTCGGCAGTCCCGACGACCTGGGTCCCCGCGACGTGCCGAAGGGCACCGGCGACGACGGTGAGTCCGGCAGTGCGGGAGCCGTGGCGCCGCCCGCACCGCCCGTCTGACCTGCAGCGCCCGTACCACCCCGGAGCCCCGGACCGCCCCGGTCCGGGGCTCCGGTGCGTCCGGGTGCGGGGACGGCGTGAGTGACCTGTCGGGTCAGGGCAGGGCGTAGTGCGTCTCGTCGAGGCGGACCGCGAGACCGTCGTCGACCAGCCCGGCCAGGCAGCGGAGACGTTGGGGCTCGTCGGCCCACGCCTGCGCCAGCCGGGCGCGGGGGACCGGGCCCTCGCTGTCGCGCAGCACCGCCAGCAGCCGGCCGCGGCACTGGCGGTCGGTGCCGGCCCAGGCCTGGGTGCGGCGGGGTGGGCCGTCGTACGCCGGGCGGCCGGCGGCGAGCCAGGCGCACCGGTCGGCGACCGGGCAGGCGGGGCAGCGGGGGTTGGCAGCGGTGCAGACGAGGGCGCCCAGCTCCATCACCGCGACCGACCAGGTCGCCGCGGTGGGGCGGTACCCCGGCAGCAGAGCCGCGGCCTGCTCGCGCTCGGGACGGGTCACCGAGACGCCGGGCAGCTCGACGCCACCGACCAGCCGGGCGAGGACCCGCCGCACGTTGGTGTCGAGGACGACGTGGCGCTGACCGTGCGCGAAGGTGGCGACGGCCGCGGCCGTGTACTCCCCGACCCCGGGCAGGGCGCGCAGCGCGTCGTGGGAGGTGGGCACCTCACCGCCGTGCTCGGCGACGATCGTGCTCGCGGCTGCGTGCAGGCGCAGCGCGCGGCGGGGGTAGCCCAGCCGCCCCCACGCGCGCACCGCCTCCCCGGTCGGCTCGGCCGCCAGGTCGGCGGGGGTGGGCCACCGGTCCAGCCAGGTGGCGTGGACGGGCAGCACCCGTGCGACCGGCGTCTGCTGGAGCATGAACTCCGAGACCATCACCGACCATGCCGACGCCGACGGCTCACGCCAGGGCAGGTCGCGGGCATGGGCGTCGTACCAGGCCAGGACCGGGGCGTGCAGCTCGCTCACGGCCCCATTGTCGGCCCTCGGTGTGGCGTCGCCGGTCTCCCCCTCCGGGCTGGCTACGGTGCGCCCATGAGCTCCCTCGTGCGAGGCCCGTTGCCTGCGGGGGTCTACTGGCGCCGCCGGGCGGTCCTCGTGGTGCTGCTCCTGCTGGTGGTGGCCGTGTCCCTGCGCGCGCTCGGTGGTGGCGGGGACGGACCCGGCACCGCGACCACGGTCGCCGAGGACAGCGCCGCAGGCGCGCCGGGGGGTGCGGCACCCAGTACGGGCCCGACGATGGAGCCCGCGGACCAGGCCGAGGTCGACGCCGCGGACGCCGAGCGGGCGCGGGCCGAGGCGGAGGCGCGGGCCGAGGCGGCCGCCGCGCGGGCAGCGGAGCGGGCGGCGCGCCGGGCCGCGAACGCCCCGCTGGCCGAGCCCGAGGGTCGTTGCTCCGACGCCGACGTCGTGGTGACGCCGGTCGTCGAGGGGGCCGTGGCCGGCAACGACGTCAGCGTCCTGCTCAACCTGCGCACGGTGGTCACCGAGGCGTGCACCTGGGAGGCCGGCCCGGCGCACCTGTCGGTCAAGATCACCTCCGGCGACGACGACGTCTGGTCCAGCCAGCAGTGCCCGGGCCAGCTGACCCGCTCGACCCTCACCGTCCGCGCCGGGAGCACCACCACCGCGTCCCTGGTCTGGAACGCCAAGCGCTCCTCCGAGGACTGCCCCGCCACCACGCCGTACGCCGCGCCCGGCTACTACCACGTCGTGGCCTCCTCCCTCGGCGGGGAGCCCAACGACGTCCAGTTCGAGCTGGTCGACCCGCGCGACCTCGTGGCCGAGCAGGCGCAGGCCGAGGAGGACGCGCGGGTCGACGGCGCCCGGGGCGGTCGGGGCACTCGGTGAGCCGTCCGCTCAGACGTAGCGCTCGAGGATCGTCGACTCGGCCAGCCGGGAGAGCCCCTCGCGCACCCCACGCGCTCGCAGCTCGCCCACGCCGTCCACGGCCTGCAGGTCGCTGACCCCTGCCGAGAGCAGCTTCTGCAGGGACCCGAAGTGGTCGACGAGGCGCTCCACCACCGCCGGCGACAGCCGCGGCACGCGGGCCAGCAGGCGGTAGCCGCGCGGGGTGACGGCCCCGTCCAGGTGCTCGCTGCCGCCGAGGCCGAGCACGGCGGCCGTCGCGGCCGGGTCGACGAGGTCGGTGGCCGAGAGCGCCTCGAGGTCGTCGAGCAGCTCGCGGGGGGTGCGGTCGCCCCGGGTGGCGGCGACGTAGTCGCGCACCAGCAGGCCCCGCTCGACGTCGACCCCGGTGACCAGCTCGTCGAGCTGCAGCGCCAGCAGCCGGCCGTCGGTGCCGAGCTGCAGGACGTAGCCCTCGATCTCGCGGGCGATCCGGGTGACCATCTCCAGCCGCTGGGCGACCACGGCCACGTCGCGGACGGTGACGAGGTCCTCGATCTCGAGCGCCGAGAGGGTGCTGGAGACCTCGTCGAGGCGCATCTTGTAGCGCTCGAGCGTGGCCAGGGCCTGGTTGGCGCGGGAGAGGATCTGCCCGGAGTCCTCGAGCACGAACCGGTGGTCGTCGACGTAGGCGGCGATGATCTGCATCGACTGCGACACCGAGATGACCGGGAAGCCGGTCTGGCGCGCTACCCGGTCGGCGGTGCGGTGGCGGGTGCCGGTCTCGTCGGAGGTGATGGTGTGGTCGGGCATCAGGTGGACCGCAGCGCGCAGGATCCGGGTGATGTCGGTGTCCACGATGATCGCGCCGTCCATCTTGGCCAGCTCGCGCAGGCCCGTGGAGGTGAACGGGACGTCCAGCTCGAAGCCGCCGGTGGCGATCGACCTCACCACCTCGTCGGAGCCGAGCACGATCAGGGCGCCGGTGCGCCCTCGGAGGATGCGCTCGAGACCGTCGCGCAGGGGCGTCCCGGGGGCGATCAGCGCCAATGTCTCCCGCAGGCGGGCGACGGCGTCGGGACGGTCCGTGGGCACGGTGGTGCTCCCCTTCGTGGTGCCGCGGCGGCGGGCCCGGGCGCGGCCCGGTGGCCGGAGTCTAGGGCATGTCTGCCGACGGCCAGGAGGTGGTCGGGCCCGCCGCCGGGACGGGCCCGAGGTCATCGCGGCCGCATGGCCGGCGTCATCTCGTCGGCGCTGGTCAGCGTCAGCCGGGGCGCGCCGAGAAGGCCCATCAGCCGCAGCGCCGAGACCGCGTCGGGCGCCTCGACGACCCGCAGGCCCTCGACCATCCGGGCCGCGTCGCGACGCGGGGTGCGCCGGGAGCCCGGCTCCATGGGCACCACGGCCATCTTGAAGCCGAGCCGAGCGGCCTCCGCCACGCGCAGCTCGAGGTCGCGCACGCGGCGCAGCTCCCCGGCCAGCCCGATCTCGCCCATCGCCACGACGCCCACGGGGGGCGGGGTCAACGTCGTGGCCGAGACCACCGCCGCGGCCACCGCGAGGTCGCTGGCCGGCTCGGAGAGGCGCGCCCCGCCGACGGTGGAGGCGAAGACGTCGTGGTGGTGCAGGGCGACCTTGGCGTGCTGCTGGAGCACCGCGAGCACCATCGCGATCCGGGAGCCGTCCAGGCCCGAGACCGTGCGCCGGGGCCGCTCCAGCGCTGAGGGGGTGACCAGTGCCTGGACCTCGGCCAGCAGCGGTCGACGCCCCTCCATCGTCACTGCCACGCAGGTGCCCGAGACCCGGCCGTGGTGGTCCTCGACGAAGAGGCCGGTGGGATCGGTGACGGCGCGGATGCCGGTGGAGGAGAGGTCGAAGCAGCCGACCTCGTCGACGGGCCCGAAGCGGTTCTTCATCGCGCGCACCATCCGGAAGCGGCTCTCCCGGTCGCCCTCGAAGTGCAGGACCACGTCGACGAGGTGCTCGAGCACGCGCGGGCCGGCGATCGAGCCGTCCTTGGTCACGTGACCGACCAGCACGGTGGTGATGTTGCGGGTCTTGGCCACCCGGATCAGCGCGGCCGCGACCTCCTTGACCTGGGTGACGCCGCCCGGGACGCCCTCGGTGCCGGGTGCTGCGATGGTCTGGACGGAGTCGACCACGATCAGCTGGGGGCGTACCTGCTCGATGTGGGTCAGCACCGCGCCCAGGTCGGTCTCGGCGGCCAGGTAGAGCTCGTCGTGGACCCCGCCGGTGCGGTCGGCGCGCAGCCGGACCTGCGAGGCGGACTCCTCCCCGGTGACGTAGAGGACGCGGCGCGGACCGGTGGCCGACGCGGCCGTGCGCGCGGCGACCTCGAGGAGCAGCGTGGACTTGCCGACGCCGGGCTCGCCGGCCAGCAGGATCGCGGCCCCCGGCACGAGGCCGCCGCCGAGGACGCGGTCGAGCTCGTCGACGCCGCTGCTGCGGAAGGCGGACTCGGAGACCGAGACCTGCCCGATCGGGACGGCGGGCGTGGTCACGGGCGTGGCTGCGGCCGAGCGCCCGGGTGTGGCGGCGGCGGCCTCGACGACCGACCCCCAGGCCTGGCACTCCCCGCACCGGCCGACCCACTTCACGGTCTCCCAGCCGCACTCGCTGCAGCGGTGGAGAGCGCGGACGCGGGTGCTCGACTTGGCCATCCCCGCAACCTAGGCGATCACGCCGACACCGCCGTCGCACCGTCCCCAGGCGCTGCCCGGCGCCCTGTCACGGGTGCCGCGCCGCCCCCCCGGGCGCCTCATACCCAGGGAGGGAGCGGGGAGGTCGGGGCCTGGCGGTACTGTGGTCTGGAACGATCCAAAAAGGAGTCGCCGTGGGCCGCATGCCCGAGCGCGTGCCGGGCAGACTGCCCGGTTCGCCGCCGACCCTCGCCGACGTCGCCGTGCGCGCCGAGGTGTCGCGCCAGACGGTGTCCAACGCCGTCAACAGCCCCGAGCTGCTGCGCCCGGACACCCTCGAGCGCGTCCAGGCGGCGATCGCCGAGCTCGGCTACCTGCCCAACCGGGCCGCCCGCAACCTGCGCACCCGCTCCTCGCACCTGCTCGGCCTGCGGGTCAGCCCCCACCTCGAGGGCACCGCCGAGGCCACCATGGACCGCTTCGTGCACTCGCTCGTCGAGGCCTCGCGCAGCGCCGGCTACCACGTGCTCCTCTTCGATGCCGTGGACCGCTCGGACCCGCTGGCCGGGTACGACGACCTGCTGCGCGCCACGGCCGTCGACGCCTTCGTGGTGACCGACACCTACCTCGGCAACCCCCAGGCCGGGCTGCTCGACGAGCGCGGCGCCCCGTTCGTGGCCTTCGGCCGGCCGTGGGACGACCCGGGCGCGCCGCACCCGTGGGTCGACGTCGACGGTGCCGCCGGCACCCGCCTGGCGACCGAGCACCTCCTCGGCCGCGGTCACGAGCGGATCGCGTGGATCGGCTGGCGCAAGGACTCCACCATCGGTGAGGACCGGCGCTCGGGCTGGAGCGGCGGCCTCCGGGAGCGCGGGCTGCCGACGAGCGGTCTGGCCTCCCGGGTCGAGGACACCGTGGCCAGCGGCCGCGAGGCCAGTGCCGTGCTGCTCGACGAGGCCCGCCCCACGGCCTTCGTGTGCGCCTCCGACACTCTGGCCATCGGGGTGCTCCACACCTTGGCCGACCGCCGCCTCGTGGCCGGTCGCGACGTCGCGGTCGTCGGCTTCGACGACTCCCAGGCCGCGCAGCTCGTGCTGCCCGGGCTGACCTCCGTACGCCAGCCGCTCGAGCAGGTGGCCGTCGAGGTGGTGCGCGCGCTCGAGGGCGTCATGACCCACCAGCCCCGCCCCGAGCCCGGCCTGCTGCTCACCCCGACGCTGAGCGTCCGCGGCTCCAGCTGACGCTGGACGGCTGCCGGGCCGACCTCCTGCGAGGGCGCCGGGTCAGCGGTGCTTGACCCAGAGGTTGACGGCGTAGTCGACCTCGACGCCGTCGTGCTCGGCCAGCACGGCGTCGGCCACCTCGGGCCGCAGCTCGATGCGGACCACCGCCTCGAGGTCGGCGCGCGAGGCGAAGCGCCACCCCATGTCGACCGGCACCCGCCGCCAGCCGCGGGCGGACCAGAAGCGCTCGACCTCCGCCGGCGGGTCGAGGTGGGGGTAGCCGCGACGGAACCACCTGCCCCAGGTGGACCGCGACCCGTCGTTGTCGATCACCATCGCCGTGCCGCCGCGGCGCAGGACCCGGTCGAGCTCGGTCAGGCCCGGCTCGCAGCCCCGTCCGAAGAAGTAGGCCCACCGCACGTGGACGACGTCGACGCTGGCGTCGGGCAGCGGGACCTCCTGGGCCACGCCCTCGCGGACGTCGACGCGGGGCAGCCCGCGCACGCGCCGTCGCGCCAGCGAGACCAGCGACGGGTGCGGCTCGACGCCGACCACGCTCCCGTGGTCACCGACCTCGTCGGCCAGGCGCGGCAGGTGGAAGCCCGTGCCGCAGCCGAGGTCGAGGACCGTCCGACCGGCGAACCCGTCCGGGCCGGCGGCGTCGCGCATCGCCTGCCAGAGCCGGCCGTCGGGGTCGGCGGCACGGTTCTCGAGCTCGTAGGTGTCGGTGTGGCGCCAGATGTTCGGGCTCGGCACCGCCCCCGGCAGCACGGCCGGGGTCAGACGCGGACGAGCCCGGAGGGCGTCTGCACGTGGGCGGCGAGGATGCCGGGCGTGCCGTGGGGGGCGACCCAGTCGACCTTGACGTCCTCGAGCGGCTGCTCGACCGAGAGCCCCAGCCACTCGCTGACCCGCTGGGGGTCACCGGCGATCTCGAGGGAGGCCAGCGAGAAGCGGCCGTCACTCTCCGCGCCGGGGTGCAGCTCGGGGGTCTCCCACTCCACGAAGAAGGGCAGCTGCGGATCGCTGAGCAGGCCCTTCACCCCGATCTGGGACCAGCGCAGCTCGACACCGTCCGGACGGTGCCGGTTGCCGGCCACGGCGGAGCGCCCCAGGCGGGCCTCCACCTCGGAGATGTCGTCGACCGCGACCACCCAGCCCAGCCACCCGCCGCCGGACACGGAGCGGGCGCGGACCGCCTGCCCGAAGGGTGCCTTGTCCGAGGCCGGGTGATCGAGCACCTCGACGACCTCGAGGTAGGTCCGGTCGGCCAGCGGCAGGACCATGTTGCGGGTGCCGAAGCGGGGGTGGATGCCGCCGTCGAGGAAGGTGGCGCCCAGCAGGTCGCCGATGCGGTCCGCGGTGGCCTCGAGGCCGTCGGGTCCGGCGGCGTACGAGACGTGGTCCAGGCGCATGCCGAGATTGTGCGCACAGCCGTGCGGAGGCCCGACACCGGGGTCCCGGTGTCTTGACGTCGAGACGTCGGCGCGCGCGCGTCGGTGGGTCAGGCCGGGTCGGCGGGGTGCGGGGCCAGCTGCGGCCGGGCCGCGAGATGGGTCTCGCAGTGCCCGACCAGCTCGTCGTAGGCGCCCTGGCCCATCAGCGCGACCAGCTCCGGGGCGTGGGTGAGGTAGACCGGGTCGGGTGCGACGTGGGCCTCGGTGTTCCCCGAGCAGTACCAGTCGAGGTCGTGGCCGCCCGGCCCCCAGCCGCGACGGTCGTACTCACCGATGGTGACCTCGAGGTACTCGGAGCCGTCGGCGCGCTCGACGTCGCGGAAGGTGCGCCGCATCGGCAGCTGCCAGCACACGTCGGGCTTGGTCTCCAGCGGCTCCCGGCCCTGCTCCAGCGCCAGGGCGTGCAGGGCGCAGCCGGCGCCGCCGGAGAAGCCCGGCCGGTTGCTGAAGACGCAGGCACGCTGGCCCTCGGACTCGACGACCAGCGTCTTGCGGTCGGCGTCCTCGACCTCGACCCAGTCGGCCTCGGTGACCTCGCGCCCCGGGTGGTGCTGCCAGAGCCGTTCGTCGAGCTGGGCCACGAAGCCGGCCGTACGCGTCTCGTCGGCCTCGTCGGAGAAGTGGGCGCCCAGGGTGCAGCAACCCACGTCGGGGGAGCCGGCGTCGATCCCGGCGCAGCCCGAGCCGAAGATGCACCGGTAGCGCGACGTGAGCCAGGTCAGGTCGCAGCGCAGCACCTCGTCGACGTCCTCGGGGTTGACGAACTCCACGAAGGCGCGGGGGAACACCAGGTCGACCTCGGGCACCGGGGGAGCCTACGGCGCGGGGGAGAGGGGCACGGGGGGAGGGCCCGCCCCGGTAGGTTGCTCGCATGCGCCTCGGCGTCCTCGACATCGGCTCCAACACCGGCCACCTGCTGGTGGTCGACGCCCGCGACGGCTCGGCGCCCCTGCCTGCCTCCAGCCACAAGCAGCGGCTGCGCCTGGCCGAGCACCTCGACCACGACGGGGCCGTGACCGACGCCGGCGTCGCGGCGCTGACGGCCTTCACCGCCGAGGCCGTGGGCGTGGCCGAGGACAAGGGCTGCGAGGAGATGCTGCCCTTCGCGACCTCGGCGGTGCGCGACGCCGTCAACTCCGAGGACGTGCTGGCCCACGTGGCCCGCGAGACCGGGGTCGAGATCCCGGTGCTCTCCGGCGAGGACGAGGCCCGGCTGACCTTCCTGGCCGTACGCCGGTGGTTCGGCTGGTCGGCCGGCCGGCTGGCGGTCTTCGACATCGGCGGCGGCTCGCTGGAGATCGCCGGCGGCACCTCCGAGCTGCCCGACGTCGCCTGGTCGCTGCCGCTGGGTGCGGCCCGGCTGGCGCGGGGCCACTTCGCCGGCGGCCGCGCCGACGCCGCCACCCTGCGCGCGCTGCGGCGTACGATCCGCGCCGAGATCGCCCGTGACGCCGGGCTGCTGCTGCGCGCCGGCCCCCCGCACCGGGCCGCGGCGACCTCCAAGACCTTCCGCTCCCTGGCCCGGATCTGTGGCGCCGCGCCGTCGGTGGACGGGCCGCTGGTGCCGCGCAGCCTGTCGCTCGAGGCGTTGCGCTCACGGCTGCCCGAGCTGATCGACCTGTCGGTCGACGAGCTCGCCGCGCTGCCGGGGGTCTCGTCCGGGCGTGCCCACCAGATCGTGCCCGGGGCGCTGGTCGCGGAGGCCTGCATGGACATCTTCGACCTCGACGAGCTCGAGATCTGCCCGTGGGCGCTGCGCGAGGGGGTGATCCTCGAGCGCATCGACCGGCTCGGGGAGGAGCTCGCCGCCCCGGCCCGACCGGGCACCTGATGCCGCCCCGGATCGGGCTGTCCACGTCCTCGGTCTACCCGGAGTCGACCGCGCACGCCTTCGGCTACGCCGCCGACCTCGGCTACGAGGCGGTCGAGGTGATGGTCGGCGTCGACGGTCTGAGCCAGCAGGTCAGCGCGGTGGCCCAGCTCTCCGACCACCACGGGGTCCCGGTCAGCGCGGTGCACGCGCCGACGCTGCTCTTCACCCAGCGGGTCTGGGGTGCCGAGCCGTGGGGCAAGCTCGAGCGGGCGGCGGAGATGGCCCAGGTCGTCGGCGCGGAGGTCGTGGTGGTGCACCCGCCGTTCCGCTGGCAGAAGGAGTACGCCCGCGACTTCGTCAACGGCATCGCCGCGCTGGAGCAGTCGACGGGGCTGGCCTTCGCGGTGGAGAACATGTACCCCTGGCGGGCGTCCTCACGCCGCGGGGTGGAGATGTACCTGCCTGGCTGGGACCCCTCGGAGGAGACCTACGCCAACACCACCGTCGACCTCTCCCACGCCTCGATCGCGCAGGCCGACCCGGTCGCCATGGCCCAGCGGCTCGGCGACCGGCTCCGGCACGTGCACCTGACCGACGGCAACGGCACGGCCAAGGACGAGCACCTGGTCCCGGGGCGCGGCACCACCGGGGCTGCAGCGTTCCTGCGGCACCTGGCCGGCGTGGGGTTCGCCGGCGAGGTCGTGCTGGAGATCAACACCCGCCGCTGCGGCACCCGCGAGGAACGGGTGGCCGACCTGCGGGAGTCGCTGGCGTTCGCGCGCGAGCACCTGGCGTCGAGCGAGGACGACCGACGCCCCGGAGGGTGAGCTCGACACCGCCCCCGGGCGTGCGTCACGGTGACCGGGCACCGCGGACGCAGCGCCAGGGTCTTGCTCCGCGCCCGGGGTGGGAGCACGATTCGTCGTCCGATGTCGAACGTGGTGGAGGTCCGTGGGCCCTCGACCCGGTGCTGCGCGGCGACCTGTGGGGGGTGTTCCAGCCCTCGCCGAGCTCGGCGTGGCCGTCCTGGTCTCCAGCCACGTGATGGACGAGGCGGAGCGCTGCGACCGGCTGCT
>JBKJPE010000116.1:0-2898 GCA_046595185.1 Nocardioides sp. | reverse complement strand
ATGGATGGGCCCGCATGGGACTGGTCAGTCTTTGCGGTAAGCGCGCAGCACGAGTGGTGCGGCGACCGCGAGCAGCGCCACCGACCACAGCAGTGAGCCCAGGACATAGAAGGCCAGCCCATGGTCGAAGGTCGCGACGACGTCGTCGCCGAGCAGCAGACCGCGCCAGGAGTTGACCATGAAGGTCAGCGGTTGCCAATTGGCGAACACCTGGAGCACCTCGGGCATCGTGTCGACGGGCACGAAGGCGCTGGAGAGGAACGAGAACGGCACACCGAGGATGCCCAGGCCCTGGGCGGCCTGTGCCGAACCGCTGACCAGGCCGAGCCAGACGAACACACCCGACAGCGCGAGAGCATAGGCGACCAGCAGGGCGAGCGCGGCCAGCCAGGCGAGCGGCCCGACCCCGGTGCGGAAGCCGACGGCGAAGCCCACCGTCAGGGTGACCAGCGCGACGAGCAGCATCAGCCCCGCGTCGGTCACGGCCCGTCCGGCCAGGACAGCGACGCTCGGCACCGGCAGCGAGCGCAGCCGGTCGTACAACCCCGCCGCAGCCTCCTCCGCGACCGCGACGGCCCCGCCGCCCGCGGTGAACACCAGGCCGCTGACCACGAAGCCGGGCACCAGGAAGTCGACGTAGGACAACCCTCCGACACCGATGGCCCCACCGAGCACATACCGGAACATCAGCAAGAACAGCACGCTCTGCACAACCGCGATCCCGAGAACCTGCGGGCTGCGAGCGATCTTCAAGGCAGTGCGCACCGCCACCGCCGACATCGTGGTGAACGCACCGGCCGAGCCCGTCGGGGGGCTCACACCCGGGGCGGTGGTCCTCGGTACGGCGTCGGTGCTCATGCGGGGGCCTCCTGGGTGTCGTCCGCGGCGGTCTCGGCGGGCTGGCCGGTCAGGGCGAGGAACACGTCGTCCAGGGTGGGACGGTGCATCGCGACGTCGGAGAGCGCGATGCCGTCGGCTGAGAGCAGCTGGGCTCGCGCGAGCATCTCGTCCGCGCCGCCGCCGATGGGCAGCCGGACCCGCCGACTGCCCCGGTCGACGGTCGCTTCCCCGCCCAGCAGAGCGACGGCACGGTCGAGGTCACCGGCCTCGCGGACCTGCACCTCCATCACGTCCCGGCCGGCTTGACTCTTGAGCTCGTCGGCGCTCCCGGAGGCCACCAGCCGGCCGTGGTCGATGATCGCAATCAGGTCCGCGAGGCGATCGGCCTCCTCGAGGTACTGCGTGGTCAGCAGCACGTCGGTGCCCTGCGCGACGAGGTCCTCGATCGCGACCCACAGGTCGTTGCGGCTGCGCGGGTCCAGGCCAGTCGTCGGCTCGTCCAGCAGGAGCAGCCGCGGAGCGCCCACCAGGCTCGCCCCGAGGTCTAGGCGACGCCGCATCCCGCCGGAGTAGGTGCGCACCAGCCGGTCGGCGGCATCGGAGAGGCCCATCTGCTCCAGCACCCGGTCGCTGGCCGAGCGCGTCGAGCGGCGGTCGTGCCCGAACAGCCGGGCGACCATCCGCAGGTTCTCTCGGCCGGTCAGGGCCGGCTCGACGGCGGCGTACTGACCGGCCAGCCCGATCGCTCGCCGGACCTGCTCGGGATGGGTCTCCACGTCGTGGCCGGCGACCCGCAGCGTGCCCTCGGTGGGCCGGGTCAGGGTCGCCACCGCCCGCACCAGCGTGGTCTTCCCCGCGCCGTTGGGACCGAGGAGCGCGAGCACCTTGCCGGCCGGGGCGAGCAGGTCCAGCCCGTCCAACGCGCGGACGTCACCGTAGACCTTCGTGAGGCCCTCGGCCTGGACCATCGGTTCCATGGCAGAGACTCTCGCGCACCGGTGCACGTTTGTCAACCGTTTGGCTGACTGTGCATGTCATAGGGTAGACCCATGTCCGGTTCGCGGAGGTCGCCGCACCCGCAGGAGCGCAAGCGCGACGCCGAGCGCACCCGCTCGGCGTTGCTTGACGCCGCTGTCGTCGAATTCGGTGCCAAGGGTTTGGCCGGGGCCCGCGTCGACGTCATCGCCGCACGGGCCGGCGTCAACAAGCAGTTGATCTCCTACTACTTCGGCGGCAAACAGGGCCTGTACGAGGCGATCCTGGAACGCTGGTACGCCCAGGAGCGCGATTTCGACACGCCAGGCACGACCCTGGGCGAACTCGTGCTGCGCTACCTGGACACGGGTCGCACAGCCCGGGACCTGACCCGGATGTTTCTGCGCGAGTCACTCGACCAGGACCCCGCCGACGTCGCGTACGAACCGGTCAACGACGAACTAGACGGACTACGTGCCCGCCAGCTGACCGGCGAGATCGGTGCAGACCTCGACCCGGCCTTCGTGCTGCTGTTCCTACAGGCGATGGTCGTCTCGGGTGTGGTATTTCCGGGGGAGGCCAAGCGGTTAACCGGTATGGACCCGAGCTCGGCCGCCTTCAACGACCGCGCCCGCGACCAGCTCAGCAAGATCATCACGCGGCTCGCCTGACCACGCACCTGCCTAGTGCCCACCAGCCAACGGACGGGCACGATAGGCCCCCAGACAGAGCAAAGATGGACAAGCACCTCAAGGCGCATCGGCCCCCAACCGGGGCGCAGCAGGCGCGGACTCGCGGCGACGGCCAGCCGTCCCAATTGTGGATCGGCTGGTGACGTGCGCTCCTCGGCGCCCAAGGACGCCCCCGCACGCTTCGACCTGGTACGTCGCGACTGGAGGTGAACGACTTTCCTGCTCAGCGAGAATGGGTCGGAGCCTTGGCGCCCTGCGTGCACTAGCGTTCGGGGAACTCTCGATCGTGACGGGTGAGGTCCATTGATCCAAGATGATGATGCCGGGTTGTATCCGAGTCCGCGGCGGTCACCATGGCCCGGCTTCGCCTTGGCCGCGGAGGCAGCGGTGC
>JBKJPE010000114.1:0-6408 GCA_046595185.1 Nocardioides sp. | reverse complement strand
GCGCAACCGGTTCGAGTGGGGCCTGATCACCGACGTCCAGCCGCCCGACCTCGAGACCCGCATCGCGATCCTGCGCAAGAAGGCCGCGATGGACCGCCTCACCGCCCCGCCTGACGTCCTGGAGTTCATCGCCTCCAAGATCCAGACCAACATCCGCGAGCTGGAGGGGGCCCTGATCCGGGTCACCGCGTTCGCCAACCTCAACCGGCAGGACGTCGACATGACCCTGGCCGAGATCGTGCTGAAGGACTTGATCCCCGAGGGCGGCGAGCCCGAGATCACCGCGCCCCTGATCATCGCCCAGACCTCGGCGTACTTCTCGCTGAGCATCGAGGAGCTGACCGGGCCCAGCCGCGGCCGGCACCTGGTGATGGCCCGCCAGATCGCGATGTACCTGTGCCGGGAGCTCACCGACCTCTTCCTGCCCAAGATCGGCGCCCAGTTCGGCAACCGCGACCACACGACCGTGATGTACGCCGACCGGAAGATCAACCATCTGCTGGCCGAGCGGCGCCAGGTCTTCAACCAGGTCAGCGAGCTGACCAACCGGGTCAAGCTCCAAGCGCGCCAGCAGGGTTCCTGAGCCCGAACTACACGCGTGCAAGATGTGCAACCACCCACCGCGGTCCGGGGAGGGACCCGGGAGAGCGTGTGGACGCCCCGCGGCCGGACCCCCGCAGAGGCGCCTGCGCGCACAGGCCGCCGTGGCGCACCCGGGTCGCGGTGCACAGGCCCTGTGGACGACGATTCCTCCGTACGACCTGCGACGACGTGGTTCCTCCACAGAGTCCACCGCTCCTACTACGACCACTCACCTGGACTGGATCGGGTGAACGGTGCACCGACGGAACGACCCTCGCCTGTGGAGGACCACGGCACCGGCGGGTCGGCCGGTCGCTGCGACCAGGGGCACGCACCTCGTCCTCGTCCCGGTGACGTGGCAGGATCGCCCTCCGACGTCTCGGCCCGCCCCGGTCCGTGCCACGCCTCCTGACCTGAAGGACCGCCACTGTGAAGTTCCGTGTCGAACGCGACGTCTTCGCCGACGCCGTCGCCTGGGCGGCCCGGAGCCTCCCGGTGCGACCCAGCGTCCCGGTCCTCGCCGGTCTGCTGATCACCGCCGGCGACGACGGCCTGGTCCTGTCGAGCTTCGACTACGAGACCTCGGCCCGGGCGAACCTCAACGCCGACGTCAGCGAGGAGGGCACCGTCCTGGTCAGCGGACGGCTGCTCGCCGACATCTGCCGCAGCCTGCCGGCCAAGCCGGTGGAGGTCGGGCTCGACGGCTCCCGGGTCTCGCTCACCTGCGGCTCGGCGCGGTTCAGCCTCCAGACCATGCCGGTCGAGGACTACCCGGCGATCCCCGACATGCCGACCGCGACCGGCACCGTGGGCAGCGACGTCTTCGCCCACGCCGTCGCCCAGGCTGTCACGGCCGCCGGTCGCGACGACATGCTCCCGGTGCTGACCGGGGTCCGCCTCGAGATCGACGGCAGCACCATGTCGCTGCTGGCCACGGACCGGTTCCGTCTCTCGCAGCGCGAGCTCGACTGGTCGCCGCGCACCCCGGACGAGACGCTGGCCGCCCTGGTGCCGGCCAAGGTGCTGGCCGACACCGCCAAGTCGCTCACTGCCGGCAGCCAGGTCACGATCGCGCTGTCGTCCGGGGGGGCCGGCGAGGGCCTGATCGGGTTCGAGGGCAACGCCCCCGGCGGCGTACGACGCACCACCACGCGCCTGCTCGACGGCGAGTTCCCCAAGGTCCGCAGCCTGTTCCCGAGCGAGAGGCTGACCGTGGCCTCGGTCGACAAGGCCTCGCTGATCGAGTCGGTCAAGCGCGTCGCCCTGGTGGCCGAGCGCAACACCGCGGTGCAGATGGCCTTCGCCGACGGCACCCTGACCCTGGACGCCGGCACCGGCGACGAGGCCCAGGCCTCGGAGTCCATCGAGGCCGCCATCGAGGGCGAGGACCTCACCACCGGCTTCAACCCGCAGTTCCTCCTGGACGGGCTCACCGCGATCGACCAGCCGACGGTCGAGCTTGCCTTCACCCAGGCCGCCAAGCCGGTCGTCATCTCCGGTGCCGTCGAGGACGGGGCGATGGACCCGGGCTTCCGCTACCTGCTGATGCCGCGCCGGCTGCTGTCCTGACCGGTCGACCCACACCCGCACGACCCCACCGTGAGGACCCCATGAGCGAGCAGATGACGATCGGTCTCGTCGGTCTCGGCAAGATGGGCGGCAACATGCGCACCCGCCTGCGCCGCCGCGGGATCGGCGTCGTGGGCTTCGACCGCGACGCCGAGATCGCCGACGTCGGCAGCCTCGAGGAGCTGGTCGGGCGGCTGCCCTCGCCCAAGATCGTGTGGGTGATGGTCCCCGCGGGCGAGCCGACCCGCACCACCGTCGCGGCCCTGGCCGACCTGCTCGACGAGGGCGACCTGCTGGTCGACGGCGGCAACTCGCGCTGGACCGACGACGAGCAGCACGCCGCGATCCTGCACGAGCGCGGCATCGGCTTCGTCGACTGCGGCGTCTCCGGCGGCGTCTGGGGCCTGGAGAACGGGTACGCCCTGATGTGCGGCGGCTCCGTCGAGGACGTCGCCCTGGTGCAGCCGGCCCTCGACGCGCTGCGTCCCGAGGGCGGGTCGGGTTTCGTCCACGCCGGCCCCCGCCCGGGTGCCGGGCACTTCTCCAAGATGGTCCACAACGGCATCGAGTACGCCGTGATGCAGGCCTACGCCGAGGGCTTCGAGCTGCTGGAGAAGGCCGAGATGGTCGACAACGTCGTCGACGTCTTCGACTCCTGGCGCGGTGGGACCGTCATCCGCTCATGGCTTCTCGACCTGCTGGTCACCGCCCTGCGCGACGACGCCCACCTCGACGACATCGCCGGCTGGGCCGACGACTCCGGCGAGGGACGCTGGACCGTCGAGGCGGCCATCGACCACGCCGTGCCGCTGAACGCCATCGCCGCCTCCCTCTTCGCCCGCTTCGCCTCCCGCCAGGACGACAGCCCGGCCATGAAGGCGGTCGCTGCCATGCGCAACCAGTTCGGCGGCCACGCCACCCGTACCGAGCCCCCCGCCGGCGGCTCCGCGGGCTGAGCGGTCGCGACCGACGCGGCCCACGACGCGGCTCCCTAGACTGACCCGGTGTCCCGGGCTCCCGGGCGCGGCGCCGGGAGGAGGACGCACCAGGTGTACGTCTCCCACCTGAGCCTGCACGACTTCCGCTCCTACGCCAGCGTCGACGTCGCCCTCGATCCCGGCGTCACCGCCTTCACCGGGCGCAACGGCCAGGGCAAGACCAACCTCGTCGAGGCCGTCGACTACCTCTCCCGGCTGAGCTCCCACCGGGTCGCCACCGACGCTCCGCTGGTCCGGGCCGGGTGCGACCGGGCCGTGGTGCGCGCCTCCGTCGTCCGCGAGGGGCGTACGGCGCTGCTCGAGGTCGAGCTCGTCCCCGGCAAGGCCAACCGGGCCCGGGTCAACCGGTCACCGCTCCCGCGCACCCGTGACCTGGTCGGGCTCGTGCGCACGGTCGTCTTCTCCCCCGAGGACCTCGCGCTGGTCAAGGGCGACCCCGGGGAGCGTCGCCGCTTCCTCGACGACCTGCTCGTGCTCCGCGCACCCCGGCTGCTCGGGGTCCGGGCCGACTACGACCGCGTGCTGCGTCAGCGCAACACGCTGCTCAAGACGCTGCGCCACGCCCGTCGCGGGTCTGGCGAGGGAGCGCTGGCCACCCTGGAGGTCTGGGACGACCACCTCACGCGCACCGGTGCCGAGCTGTGGTCCGAGCGCGTCGCGCTGGTCACCGCCCTGGCGCCGTACGCCGGGGCCGCCTACGCGGCGGTGGCCCGCGGTGCCGAGCGCGACGACGTCGCCATGACCTACCGCTCCGCGTGCCCGGCCCCCGACGGCCTGGACCCCGCTGCGCCGCACGTGTCCGCGCTGACCGAGGCCCTGCGTGCCGAGCTGGAGCGGCGTCGCGGCGAGGAGCTGGACCGGGGGGTCACCCTCGTCGGGCCGCACCGTGACGAGCTGCATCTCACCCTGGCCGGGCCGGCCGGTCCCGCCGATCCGCTCCCGGTGAAGGGGTACGCCTCGCACGGCGAGAGCTGGTCCTTCGCCCTGGCCATGCGGCTGGCGTCGTACGACCTGCTGCGCGCCGACGGCGACGACCCGATCCTGGTCCTCGACGACGTCTTCGCCGAGCTCGACGCCCAGCGTCGCTCCCAGCTGGCCGAGCTCGTCGCCGGGGCGGAGCAGGTCCTGGTCACCGCAGCCGTCCCCGAGGACGTGCCGGCGGCCCTGGCCGGGGCCCGCTTCGCCGTCGCCGACGGCGCCGTCACCCGGGTGGACGACCGTGGCTGACGACGAGCGGCCCGAGCAGCCCGCCGACGGGGAGCCCCAGGCTCGTCCTGAGGACCCGAGGCACGAGGCGTCGAGGAGGGACGACGGCCTCGACCTGGCCCGCACCGTGGCCCGTGCCACCGTCGGCACCACGGGTCCCGCACGGCGGCGTCGCGGCAAGGACGCGTCGGCGCGGGACGCCCAGGCCGCGGCGCAGGCGCGGTCGGGGAGGCGTCGCACGAGCGGCGCGCACCCCGACGACCGCGACCCCCAGCTGCTGGCCGCCAGCCTCAGCCGCCTGGTGGCCGACCACGGCTGGGAGCTCGACCTGCGCATCCGCAGCCTCTTCGCGCGGTGGGAGGAGCTGGTCGGCGCCGAGGTCGCCGAGCACAGCACCCCGGAGTCCTTCGTCGAGGGCCGGCTGGTCGTGCGAGCCGGCTCGACCGCCTGGGCCACCCAGCTGCGCCTGCTGGCCCCGACGCTGCTGCGCCGATTGGCCGAGGAGGTCGGGGACGGCGTGGTGACGGTCATCGAGGTGCTGGGGCCCCACGCCCCGGGGTGGACGCGGGGACGGCTGTCGACCCGGGACTCCCGCGGCCCGCGCGACACGTACGGCTGAGGCCGGCCGTCCTGTGAGCCGCTCGTGGCCCTCGGTCGCGTATCCGCCCCCGGCGACCCCCCTGCTCGGCCGCGCAGGCAGGCTTCCCGGGGCGCCTGGGACCCCTCTGCGGCTCCCCGACCCCTCCCGGCTGGGGACGATGCGCGGCCGCGCCCCACGCGCGCGGTAGACTGGAAGTGCTCCGGTCTCCACCGGACCCCTGCCTGTCTGACTCCAGCTCGAAGAAGGTTGTGCGTGACCGACCAGACCCCGACGCCCGACGACATCACCGCCGCCACACCCAAGCCGGACGACCCGGGCGTCACGCCCGCCGACCCGCAGGCCGACCAGGGTTCCATCGCCTCCCGCGACCACGTCAGCGCCGACTACGACGCCTCCGCGATCCAGGTGCTCGAGGGCCTCGAGGCCGTGCGCAAGCGTCCCGGCATGTACATCGGTTCGACCGGCGCGCGCGGTCTGCACCACCTGATCTGGGAGATCGTCGACAACGCGGTGGACGAGTCGCTGGCCGGCCACTGCGACCGGATCGTCCTCACGCTGCTGGGCGACGGCGGGGTCCGGGTGGAGGACAACGGACGCGGCATCCCCACCGACACCGCCCCCGGCCAGGAGCTGCCGGCGCTCACCATGGCGCTCACGCTGCTGCACGCCGGCGGCAAGTTCGGCGGTGGCGGCTACAAGGTCTCCGGTGGCCTGCACGGCGTCGGGGTGTCGGTGGTCAACGCGCTGTCGTCGCACGTGGTCGCCGAGGTCAAGAACCGCGGTCGCCTGTGGCGCCAGACGTTCAGCATCGGCGTGCCGGACGGCGACCTGGTCGAGGTGCGCCCGATGGAGGACGGCGAGCGCACCGGCACGACGATCACCTACTACGCGTCGACGGAGATCTTCGAGACCACCGAGTACAACCTGGAGACGATCACCGCGCGGGTGCGCGAGTACGCCTTCCTCAACAAGGGTCTCGAGATCGTCGTGCGCGACGAGAGGCCCGCGGCCGAGGAGGTCGTCGACGCCGTGGAGGACGACCTCGGGGGCGACGAGCACGAGGCCGAGCGCCCGGACGCGATCCAGCGGGCCGCCGGCGGGGGCCTCGAGCAGGTCTTCAAGTACGACCGCGGCCTGGTCGACTACGTCGAGCACCTCAACCGGCGCAAGGACAAGGCCAACCCGACGATCATCTCCTTCGAGGCCGACTCGGCCGACGTGGCTTTCAACCGGGGGTCCAACTCGGTACAGAACCCGATGAGCCTCGAGGTGGCGATGCAGTGGAACACCTCGTTCACCGAGTCGGTGCACACCTTCGCCAACACCATCAACACCCATGAGGGCGGCACGCACGAGGAGGGCTTCCGGGCGGCGCTCACCTACCTGGTCAACCACTGGGGCGAGGAGTGGGGCCAGATCAAGAAGAAGGAAGACCGGGTCTCCGGCGACGAC
>JBKJPE010000113.1:0-24101 GCA_046595185.1 Nocardioides sp. | reverse complement strand
GTTGCGCTCGTCGCCGAAGACCACGAACTGGCTGGTGTAGGGGCACAGCGCCTTGTACTTCGACTCGATGGCCGAGGGGGCGATGTACTTGCCCCCGGAGGTCTTGAAGAGATCCTTGATCCGGCCGGTGATGGTCAGGTAGCCGTCGGCGTCGAGAGTGCCCTTGTCGCCGGTGCGCAGCCAGCCGTCCTCGGTCAGCGTGGCCGCGGTCTCCTCGGGCAGGTTGTGGTAGCCGTCCATCACGTGGGGGCCGCGCAGCTGGACCTCGTCGCCCTCGCCGATCCGTATCTCGCTGCCCGGCAACGCGTGGCCCACCGTGCCGATCCGGTAGTCGTCGGGGTGCCCGACGGCGGCACCGGCGGCGTTCTCGGTCAGGCCGTAGCCCTCGAGGATGAGGATTCCCGCGGCGTGGAACCAGCCGGCGATCTCCCCGTTCAGCGCGGCCGAGCCGGAGATGAAGAACCGGACCCGGCCGCCGAAGCGCTCGCGGACCTTGCTGAAGACCAGCTTGTCGAAGACCGCGTGCTGCGCCTTGAGCGGGAGCGGGATCCCCTGGCCCTCGCGCTTGCGCCGGTCGACCTCGAGGCCGACCTTGAAGGCCTGGTCGAAGATCTTCTTCTTCGCGCCGCCCTCGGAGGCCGTCATGGTGACGATCCGACCGTGGGCCTTCTCGAAGATCCGGGGGGCCGCCCCCATGAAGGTGGGCTTCACGACGCCCAGGTTGTCCACGATCCGGTCCACACGACCGTCGATGGCGGTGGCGAAGCCGCAGGCCATCTGGGTGGAGAGCAGCACCTTGCCGAACGAGTGCGCCATCGGCAGCCACAGGAACTGCAGGTCGGTCTCGTCGAGGATGCCCTGGGCCCTGATGGCCTCGCCCTCGTAGACCCACGAGCGGTGCTTGAGGCGTACGCCCTTGGGCTTCCCGGTGGTTCCCGAGGTGTAGATCAGGGTGGCCAGCTGGTCGGGCTGGATCGCGGCGACGATGTCGTCGACCAGGGTCGGTTCGGCCGCCAGGCGCTCATCGCCGAGCGCCGCCAGGGTGTCCATGCTGATCACCCAGTCGTCGTCGGCGCCGTCCGTGCCGGACGGGCCGCGGGTGTGGTCGCTGAAGGCGACCACCTTGGTCAGCGCGGGCAGCTCCGAGCGGCGCCCCCGCAGCTTGGCCAGCTGCTCGGCGTCCTCGGCGAACACGACGTGGGAGTCTGAGTCGCTGAGGATGTAGGCGGTGTCCTCGGCGTTGGTGCTGGGGTAGACCGTGGTGGTCGCACCGCCGGCGCACATGACGGCGAGGTCGGCCAGGACCCACTCGTAGCGGGTGTTGGAGGCGATGCCCACGCGCTGCTCGGTCCCGACGCCGAGCGCGACCAGACCGGCGGCCAGCCGCCGGACGCGGTGCCCGGCCTCGTCCCACGTCACCGACTCCCACACCTCGCCCCGCGGGAAGCGGAAGGCCTCGGCGGGGCCGGAAGCGCGTACGCGGTCCAGGAACTGCAGGGCCACGTTCTGGGGCAGGTGGTCGAGGAAGCTGGTGTCGATCTGGACGGGCATGGCTCTCCTGGCGGCGGCCGAGACGGGTGGGCTGGGCGGGAGGCAGGACGGTCGTGCTGCCGGAATGCTGGGTAACCTAGTTCACACGGTTACGCGCCGGTAGCCGTGCCCGCCACGCCCGCCAGGTAGGACTCAGCGCGGGCCCGTGCCTCCTCGGTCAGGCCCTCCACGCGCAGCAGCTGCGGCAGCAGCTCCGGGTGGCCGTGCAGGGCTCGGAAGAGGGTCGTGACGGTGACGCCGTGACCGGGGCGGTGCACCACCTCGAGCGGGTCACCGGCGGCCACCGCGCCCGGCACGACCACGCGCAGGTACGGCCCCGGGCGCGCCTCCACGGCGAAGCGGCGCACCCACGCCCGGGAGTCGTACCCGGTTCGGCCCATCCACGTCTTGAAGTCGTTGCAGGGTGTACGCACGGTCGCCACCTCGAGCACGGTCCCCTCGGGCCCACCGACCCGCCAGCGCTCACCCACCTCGGCCTCGTTCACGTCGATCCCGGTGGTGGTGAGGTTCTCCCCGAAGTGCCCGTCGGGGAGCGCCGCGCCGAGCAGCTCGCCCCACTGGTCGAGGTCCTCCCGGGCGAAGGCGTACACCGCCTTGTCCGGACCGCCGTGGTGGCGGGTGTCGGCCACCTCGTCGCCGTCGAGCCCGAGCCGACCCACCGCCACCCGACCGGTGACCCGCTCCTTGTCGATGGCGGTGCGCCCGATCCCGGCCCAGGCGGCCTCGCGGGGCCGCCCGACGTTGACGGAGCGGACCAGTGCCTCGCCGGTGACCATGGCGGCATCCTCGCACCCGGTCACGCGGCCGGGTGTCGGGATCACGGCGCCATGTCGAGGGCACGACGTGTGCTCCAGCAGCCGGGCGTCGAGATGCCCGCCGGGACTCGTCACGGCGGCGGTGAGGACCGCACCGATGGGCGCGAAGGAAACGCCTGCTCGAGTACCTCGACCACGCGCGTCCGCCACGCCAGGAGCTCCCCGGACCGCAGGTCGTCGGGCAGGAGGCGGAGGGCGCCGGCGGGGTGCCGGGTGCGGGGCGCTGGGTGACATGGGTCCATGCGCCTGCGAGCGCCGGCGACGTGGGCGGACCGGGTTGCGTGCCGCGCGGACGTCTCAGGTGCGAGGTCGTCGCGCGTGACGTGATCGCCGGACCCCGTCCCCACCCTGGCGAGGCTGCAGCCTGCTGGCGACCGTAGCCACCCCAGCACCTGTCAGTCGGCGGTGCGCTTGCGGAACGTGCGGATCGCCATCGGCGCGAGGATCGCGGTGATGAGCACGATCCAGCCGATCGTGAACGGGATCGGGTGCTGCATCGGGAAGGCCGCGCCCTCAGCGAGCCGGTAGTCGTTGCCCCACAGCTCACGGACGGCCTGGGTCAGCGCCGAGATCGGGTTCCACTCCGCGATGAACCGCAGCCAGGAGGGCATCCCGTCGGTGGGTGCGAACGTGTTGGCCAAGAAGGTGATCGGGAACATGGTGGCGAACATGACGCCGTTGACGGCTTCCACCGAGCGCATCGCCGAGCCGACGAGGATGCCGACCCAGATCATCGCGAAGGCCCAGCCGACGAGTAGCAGGTAGCCCAGGAGCGCCGCGAAGATGTTGGTGTGGATGCGCCAACCGATCGCGAGACCGGTGAGGGACATCACGACGAGACCGATCGAGGAGTGCGCCACGCTGGAGAACGAGCGGCCCACCAGCACTGCGGCCGGGTTGATCGGCAGCGACCGCATGCGGTCGACGATCCCCTTCTCCAGGTCGGCGGTGAGGCCCACCGCGACGATGAAGGAGGAGAAGGCCACCGTCTGGGCCATGATCCCGGCCAGCAGGAAGGCCTTGTAGCCACCGTCGATCGGGATGCTGATCGAGCTGCCGAAGACGAAGGCGAAGAGGAGCACGAACATCACCGGCTGGATGGTGACGTCCATCAGCATCTCGGGCATCCGCTTGATGTGGATGAAGTTGCGCCGGGCTATCGAGAACGACTGGCCGAACAGGCCGGTCTCGCGGATCTCGGGGCGTTCCAGCGTCGTCACGAGGCCACCCCGTCCGAGATCTTGTCAACGGGCCGGGCGGTGTCCTCGGCGCGGTGACCGGTGAGGTGCAGGAAGACGTCGTCGAGGCTGGGTCGCTTCAGGCCGATGTCGTCCAGGACGATCTCGCTGTCGCCGAAGATGCCTGCCACCCTCGTCATGTGGGCGAGCCCTTCGGCGGGTGCGGTGAGCTGTCGCGCTCCCGCGTCGACGTGGACCTCGCTGACAAGGGGCTCCAGGAGCGCCCTCGCCCGGTCGAGGTCCTCGGCGTGCGACACCGTCACGACGAGCGCAGCGGCGCCCGACTGGTCCTTGAGCTGGAGCGGCGTGCCCTCTGCGATGACGGTCCCACGGTCGATGACCACGATGTTGTCGGCCAGCTGGTCGGCCTCCTCGAGGTACTGCGTGGTGAGCAGCAGGGTCGTGCCGTCGGCCACGAGCTCACGCAGCACCTCCCACAGCTCCACCCGCGAACGCGGGTCGAGGCCGGTGGTGGGCTCATCGAGGAACAGCACGGGCGGCGTGGCGATCAGGCTGACCGCGAGGTCGAGGCGTCGGCGCATGCCGCCGGAGTAGGTCTTGGCGATCCGGTCGTCGGCGTCGGTCAGCGAGAAGCGCTCCAGCAGCTGGGCGCTGGCCCGCTTGATGTAACCGGGATCCAGGCCGTACAGCCGGCCGATCAGGCGGAGGTTCTCCCGCCCGGTGAGCAGCTCGTCGACCGTGGCCGCCTGCCCTGTCAGACCCATGCTGCGACGTACTGCGGCAGGGTCGGTCACCACGTCGTGGCCCGCCACCCGGGCCGTGCCTGAGGTGGGGCGGGTCAGGGTCGTCATCATGCGCACGGCGGTCGTCTTGCCGGCGCCGTTCGGCCCGAGCAGGCCCAGGACGGAGCCTTCCGGCACCACGAACGAGACGCCGTCGACGGCGACCGTGTCTCCGAAGTGCTTGACGAGGTTCTCGGCCTCGATCGCGTAGGTGGACGTCACCTGCCCGACGGTAGCCCTAGCCGTGGCCGCAGCCGTACCGGTGTGGCGTGGCTCGGCGGAGCGGGCACGACGCGATCCACGTCGGCGGGCTCCGGCGTCATCTCGGGCTCGGCGCCCGGCCCGCTGGACCGGACCGGCGGAGGCACCACGGTCCCGTCCTATCCGCCGCTCAACCCCATGGCACGCCCGAGGTGAACCCGGTGGCACCGCGATGGCATTGCGGTAGGAAGCTCAGTGCTGGACCTTCCTCCCCACATCACCTGATCCGATCGCCGATCCTCAGTCACTCACCGACACCACCGTCAGGTTCACGTCCTGCTCCCGCAGCTGCCGTTGCTCGGCCACCGGCAGGCCGTCGTCGACGAGGACGTGGTCGAAAGCAGTGAGGGGTGCGAGGTGGTGCAGGCCTCGGCGGTCGAACTTGGAGGAGTCGACCAGCAGCACGCTGGTCTCGGAGGCGTCCATCATCGCCCGCTTCACCGCCACCGTCTCCTGCGACTGGTGGTAGCAGTGTCCGCGACGTACTGCGGTGGTCGAGGAGATCAGGACGTCGGCGCGCAGGCTGGCGAGGGCCTCCACGGTGCGCAGCCCGAGGAAGGCGTCGTAGGCGGCGAAGTAGGAGCCCCCGAGGGCGATCAGCTCCACCCCGGGCTCCCCGGTGAGCCGGTTGACCAGGGGTAGGAAATGGGTGACCACGGTCAGCGGTGCACGCTCTGCCACCAGGTCGACCATGGCCAACGCCGTGGTGCTCTCGTCCATCAGCACCGCCTGCCCCGGCTCGACGTACCCGACCGCGGCCCGGGCCAGCGCCTGCTTGGCCGCGGTCATCGTGGCCAGGCGGTGGCGCACGTCCCCGTGGTGCATCGAGGACGGCACCGCCGTCGCCCCGCCGCGGACCTTGCGCAGCCAGCCGTGGCCCTGCAGGTCCTCGAGGTCACGGTGGATGGTCATCGCGCTGACGCCGTGCTCGGCGGCCAGGACGTCGATCCGCACGAACCCGGCGTCGGCGACCCGGGCCCGGATCTGATCACGACGGCTCCGGGGCCGGTCGACGGTCCCCGTCATGGCCGCGCCCCGGCTACGGCTCGCGTGTGATGTGAGATGTGATCACACACGCGGGTGGCGCGCCTCTCGGACCACGTCCGGAGGCGGGTCAAGGCGCCCGGAGCGTCATGAAAGTGCTCATCAGGATGGCATTTTGGCCCACGACCGGGTATCAGACCAGCCGCACTGAACACGTTGTACCTCACACCGCGCCACCCCTCCCCGCGTCCCCGGATGAGGACTTCATGGGATCTCTTGACGCTGTCATCACACCACACTGTGCTGTCGGCCACACCGCTTGTGACCCGAGGAGCTCTTCATGCGCACACCGTCCCGCGCCGCCCGCCGCGCAGCCCTGGCCGCCACCACCGTGCTCACCCTGACCGGCCTGCTCGCCGGGTGCGCCGACGAGGGCGGGTCGACCACCAGCGGCGGAGGCGGGGCCGCCGACCCCGACCAGGCCTCGGTCGCCTTCCTGATGCCCGACCTCGCCTCGACCCGCTACGAGCTCTACGACGCCCCGCTGTTCACCGACAAGATGGGCGAGCTGTGCCCCGACTGCACGGTGATCTACCAGAACGCCGACAGCAGCGCGGCGACCCAGCAGGAGCAGGCCAACTCGGCGCTGGCCCAGGGCGCCAGCGCGATCGTCCTCGACCCGGTCGACTCCGCCGCGGCGGCCACCATCGTGCAGACCGCACAGTCCCAGGGCGTCCCGGTCATCGCCTACGACCGGCCGATCCCCGACCGCGCCGCCGACTTCTACGTCTCCTTCGATAACGAGGCCATCGGCGCGAGCATCGCCGAGTCGCTGGTGGAGTACCTCGACGCCGAGGGGATCGAGGGCGGGTTGCTGCAGGTGAACGGCTCGCCCACCGATGCCGCCGCCGGGCTGATCAAGGACGGTGCCACCGGCGCCGTGGAGTCCAGCGACTTCGAGGTCCTCGCGGAGTACGACACCCCGGACTGGACGCCGAGTCGGGCGCAGGACTGGGTCTCGGGCCAGGTCAGCAAGTACGGCGACGACATCGCCGGCGTGGTCGCGGCCAACGACGGCACCGGTGGTGGCGCGATCGCAGCCTTCAAGGCCGCCGGCGCACCCGTCCCGCCCGTCACCGGCAACGACTTCGAGCTCGCCGCCGCCCAGCGGATCGTGGCCGGGGACCAGTTCAACACCATCTCCAAGCCGATCAAGACCGTTGCCGAGGCCGCCGCCGACGTGGCCTGGGCCTTCGTCAACGGCGAGGAGCCCGAGGCCGACACCACACTGTTCGACACCCCCTCGCAGCTCTTCGAGCCCACGGTGGTCACCCAGGACAACCTCGCCGAGGTGCTCGAGGGGCCCGACGCCCCGTTCACCGTCGAGGACGTCTGCACCGCGGAGTACCGCGACGACTGCGAGAGGCTGGGCCTGCTGTGAGCGCCCCGGCCACCGCCGGCCCGGAGCCGGCCGCACCCGGCACCCCCGGGGACGTGGTCCTCGACCTGCACGGCATCAGCAAGTCCTTCGGTGCCGTCGCCGCGCTCACCGACGTCGACCTCGATGTGCGCCGCGGCGAGGTCGTGGCCGTCGTCGGCGACAACGGCGCCGGCAAGTCGACCCTGGTCAAGGTCCTCTCCGGCGTGCACGCCGCCGACACCGGCGAGATCTCCTTCGAGGGCCGCCGCGTACGGATCGCCTCCCCGGCCGACGCTCGCGACCTGGGCATCGCCACCGTCTTCCAGGACCTCGCGCTCTGCGAGAACCTCAACGTGATCCAGAACCTGTTCCTCGGCTCCGAGCTGCGCGGGCTGCGCCTGGACGAGGTCCAGATGGAGGTCCGCAGCTGGGAGCTGCTGCGCCAGCTGTCGGCCAAGATCCCCACCGTGCACGTGCCGGTCGCCGCGCTCTCCGGCGGGCAGCGCCAGACCGTGGCCATCGCCCGCTCGCTGCTCGGCGACCCGAAGGTCGTCATCCTCGACGAGCCCACCGCCGCGCTCGGCGTCGCCCAGACCGCCGAGGTCCTGAACCTGGTCGACCGTCTCCGGGAGAACGGGCACGGCGTGGTGATGATCAGCCACAACATGGAGGACGTCCAGGCCGTCGCCGACCGCGTCGCGGTCCTGCGCCTGGGTCGCAACAACGGCACCTTCGACGTCGCCTCGACCAGCGTCGAGGAGGTGATCGCCGCCATCACCGGCGCCACCGACAACGCGGTGACCCGCCGGCGCGTCCGTTCCCGCCAGCCCCGGCCGAGCGACCCGCCCGTCCCCACGGAGGAGACCCGATGACCGCCAACACCAGCTCCGAGGCCCGCGCCGACACGAGTGCCGAGACCAGCACCCGCCCCACCGACCGCCAGGACGAGCGGCTCACGCAGGCCACCGGCCTTGGCGGGGCCCGGGCCCAGCTCGACCGGCTCCGCGCCGGTGACCTCGGCGTCGTGCCCGTGATCGGCGGGCTCGCGGTGATCGCGGTCGTGCTCCAGCTGCTCAACCCGGTGTTCCTTTCCAGCACCAACCTGGTCAACCTGCTGCTGGAGTCCGTGCCGGTCGGGATGATCGCGCTCGGGATCGTGGTGGTGCTCCTCGTCGGCCAGATCGACCTGTCGGTCGGATCGGTCAGCGGGCTCTCGGCCGCGACCCTGGCGGTGCTCTTCGTCGACCAGGGCCAGCCGGTGCTCGTCGCGCTGCTGGCCGCCGTGCTGTCGGGGACGGTGATCGGGCTGTTCTATGGGTTCGTCTTCACCCGGTTCGGCATCCCCAGCTTCGTCATCTCGCTGGCCGGGCTGCTGGGCTTCCTCGGCCTGCAGCTCTACGTGCTTCGCGGGATCGGGTCGATCAACCTGCCCTTCGACTCCCAGCTGGTCTACTTCGCCCAGCTCGCCTTCCTGCCGGCCTGGCTCAGCTACGTCCTGGTCGCCGCGGTGGCCGGCGGGCTGCTCGTCACCGGGCTCGGCCGATCCCGCGAGCGCCGCCATGCCGGGCTCTCGGGCGCCTCGACGGCGTTCCTCGCCGTCCGCTCCGTGCTGGTCCTGGTCGTCGCCGGGGCCGCGGTCGCCTACCTCAACACCGCCCGCGGGCTCGGCTGGATGGTGGTGCTGTTCGTCGGCCTGGTCCTGGCCATGCACTACGTGCTGACCCGCACGAAGTACGGCACCTACCTCTTCGCTGTCGGCGGCAACGTCGAGGCCGCCCGCCGCGCGGGGATCAACGTGCGCCGGGTCTACATCGGCGCGTTCGTCACCTGTTCGACCCTGGCCGCGCTCGGCGGGGTCCTGGCCGCCTCCCGGCTGGCCGCGGCCAACCAGAGCACCGGCACGGGCGACGTGAACCTGAACGCCATCGCCGCGGCCGTGATCGGCGGGACCTCGCTCTTCGGCGGTCGCGGCACGGCCTTCGCCGCGCTCCTCGGGATCCTGGTCATCCAGTCGATCTCCAGCGGCCTGACCCTGCTGAACCTCGACTCGTCCTTCCGCTTCATGGTCACCGGCGCCGTGCTCCTGCTCGCTGTCGGCGTCGATTCGGTCGCGCGGACCTCCCGCGCCAGCCACGGACGCGGGTGAGAGCGGTGCGCAGGACCCGACAGAGGAGAGTGCAGCGATGAGTGTCGTGACGATCAGCGTCGACGTGGGCACCAGCGTGGTCAAGGCGGTCGGGTACGACGCCGACGGCCAGGAGACCGAGGTCGCCCGCCGGAACTCCGTGGTCGACCGCCCCGGCCCCGGCCGCGCCGAGCAGGACGTCGAGGCCGTACGCCGCCGCGTGCTCGACGTCGTCCAGGAGGTTGCCCGGTCCGGGGGACCCGGTGGGGTCGACCTCGTCTCCGTCACCGCCCAGGGTGACGGGTGCTGGCTGGTCGACGCGGAGGGCGCGCCCACCGGCACCGGTCTGCTCTGGAACGACGGCCGCGCCAGCGAGCAGGTCCGGGCCTGGCAGCGCGACGGAGTCCTCGCCGAAGGGTTCGCCCGCACCGGGTCGATGACCTTCTCCGGGCTGGCCAACGCCCTGCTGGCCTGGTGCGCCGAGCACGAGCCGGCCCGCCTCGACGGCGCGGCCGCTGCGCTCAGCTGCGGCGGGGTGGTGCACTCGGCGCTGACGGGACGCTCGGTGATCGAGAGCACGGACGCCTCCGCGCCCTTCCTGCCCGCGGGGAAGACGGCGTGGTCCGGCGACCTGTTCGCGCTCTACGGCCTCGACTGGGCCCGGGGCCTGTTCCCCGACCCGCTGGCCGAGGACGACCGGTCCCGGCCGCTGGTCGACGGCCTCGCCCGCCAGCTCGGCCTGGCCGACGACGCCGTGGCTGTGATGGCGCCCTACGACGTCCCGTCGACCGTGCTCGGCAGCGGCGCGGTCCGGGTCGGGGAGGCCTGCGCGATCCTCGGCACCACCCTCTGCACCGCCACCGTGATCGGCGCCGACGACCCGGTCCGCGGCCCCGAGGCGGGCCTGCGGCTGCGCTCGGGCGTGCCCGGCCAGGACCTGCGGGTGATGCCCACGGCCGCCGGCACCGACGTCCTCGACTGGGCCTGCGGCCTGGTCGGCGTCGACGCCCCGGTCGACCTCGTCGCGCTGGCCGCGCAGAGCCCTGTCGGCGCCCGGGGCCTGGTCTTCCTGCCCTACCTCTCACCCGCCGGCGAGCGCGCGCCGTTCCTCGACCCCGGCGCTCGCGGCAGCCTGCACGGGCTGAGCCTGGAGCACGCCCGGGAGGACCTGGCCCGGGCCGTGCTCGAGGGCCTCACCCACGCCGTGCGCGACTGCGTGGCCATGGCCGGGCCGGTCCCGAGCGTGTTGCGCCTGGCCGGCGGCGGGAGCCACAACGACACCTGGGCCCAGCTCGTCGCGGACGTGGTCGGCTGCCCGGTCACCCGCTGCCGCGACGCCGAGGTCGGGGCGCGGGGGGCGTACCTCGCCGGGCTCGTCGCCCGGCGCGACGGTGCCGGGGGCGGGGTGTCGGCCGCCGACGTGGCCGAGGTGGTCGACCACCATGTCGCCGCGGTGGGCCGCCTCGAGCCGGACCCGGGGGTCACCGCACGCTACGACGACCTGCACGCACGGTTCCTCGAGCTCCGTGAGGCGGTCGCCCCGACCTGGGCCACTGCTCCAGCGGCCGACGGGGGCCGGGTATGAGCGGGGAGGTGTGGCTCGGGGTGGACCTCGGCACCAGCGGCGTCCGCGCGTTGGCGGTCACCTCGACCGGCGACATCGTGGGGCGGGGCGAGCGTCCGCTGACCAGTCACCGCGCCGGGCCGCGTCACGAGCAGGACCCCGCGCAGTGGTGGGAGGCCGCCGCCGCTGCGATCGGCGACGCCGTCGCCGGGATCGACCCCCACCGGGTCGCCGGGGTCGCCGTCGACGGCACCTCGGGCACGGTCCTGGTCGTCGCGGCCGACGGTGCCGCCCTGACCCCGGCGGTGATGTACGACGACGGCCGCGCCGGCGCCCAGTGCGACCGGGTGAACCAGGCAGGCGCTGCGACCTGGGCACGGCTCGGCTACCAGCGGATGCAGACCAGCTGGGCGCTGCCCAAGCTGCTCCGGCTGCTCGAGGAGCACCCGGCGGCGCGCAGAGGGCGTCTGGCACACCAGGTCGACGTGGTCAACCGCCACCTGGTGGGCGGGGCGGCAGCCACCGACCTGGCCACCGACCTGTCCAACGCGCTGAAGACGGGTGCCGACCTGGAGTCCGGCACCTGGCCGTCCGAGGTCCACCAGGAGCTGGGACTCCCTGCTTCGCTGTTCCCGGACCTGGTCCGCCCCGGCGCCCCGCTCGGCGTCGTGGGCGCGACCGCGGCGGCGCGGTGCGGGCTGGTCGCCGGCACCCCGGTGCTCGCCGGGGCCACCGACGGCACCGCGGCCCAGCTGGCCTCCGGGGCGACCGAGCCCGGCAGCTGGAACGTCGTGCTCGGCACCACGATGGTCTTCAAGGGCGTCACCCGCGACCTCCTCCACGACCCCCAGGGCGTGGTCTACAGCCACCGCGCACCGGACGGCTCCTGGCTGCCCGGGGGCGCCTCCAGCACCGGCGCCGGCGTCCTGGTCCGCGAGCGCGACGGCGGCCCGCTGTCCGGGTGGTCCTTGGACGATCTGACCGCGGCCGCCGACCTCGGCGAGCCTGCGCCCACCGTGGTGTACCCGCTGGCCGGGGAGGGGGAGCGGTTCCCGTTCGTCGCCCCCGGCGCTCGCGGCTTCACCCTGGGGGACCGGACCGGCGAGGAGCCCCCGGTGCGGTACGCCGCACTGCTCCAGGGCGTCGCGCTCGTGGAGCGGCTCGCCCTGGACGGGCTCGACCGGCTCGGCGCGGACCTCACCGGGCGGCACGTGAGCACGGGCGGCGGCTCGGCCAACACGTCCTGGACCCAGCTGCGCGCCGACGTCACCGGCCGCGACCTCGAGGTCCCGGCCGCGGCCTGGTCCGCGGCCGGCTCCGCGGCCGGGATGGCCGTCCTCGCCTCCTCCACGACCGCCCCGCTCGTCGAGCGGGCCCGAGCGATGGTGCCCGCGGCACGGACCCACCACCACGACCCGGAGCGCGGGGCGCAGTTCGCCCCGGCGTACCGCCGCCTGGTCGGCGAGCTCGCCGAGCGGGGCTGGCTGCCGGCGGAGTCCGCCGAGCACGCCCTGGCCCGCGCCGGCGACAGGGCCCGCGACGGGGTGGCGTCATGACCGACCTCGTGCTGGTCCGCCACGGCGAGACCGTGTGGCACTCCGAGGACCGCTACGCCGGCAGCAGCGACATCGAGCTGACCCCGCGCGGGGTCCGCCAGGCCGAGCTGCTCGCACGGTGGGCCACCACCGCCCACCTGGCCGCCGTGTGGTCCTCCCAGCTCAGCCGGGCCGTGCGCACCGCCCGCGACTCGGCCGCAGCCCTCGGCATCGAGGTGGTCGTCGACGACAGGCTGCGCGAGCTCGACTTCGGGGCCGCCGAGGGCCTCACGAAGTCCGACCTGGCCACGACCTTCCCCTCGGAGTTGGCCGCGTTCCGCGCCGACCCCGTCGAGTACCACCTGCCCGCAGGGGAGTCCCCGGTCGAGGCCGCGCAGCGGTTCGTGTCCTGCCTGCACGACATCGCATCGGCCGAGCCCGACGGTCGGGTGCTGGTCGTGGCGCACACCACCGCGATCCGGCTCGCGGTCTGTCACCTCGTCGGCATCGACCTGTCCTGCTACCGGCAGGTCTTCCCGGCGGTGCGGAACTGCGCGCTCACCGAGGTGCGCCTCGAACCGGGAGCTGATGGCGCGGCGGCGCTGCTGCAGTTCAACACCCCGGTCGAGGGCGTCCTCGAGCTCAGCCACTGACCACCCGTACCCGTCCCAGGAGACCCATGACGACCGTCCTCGCCGCAGGTGACCACTTCGTCCGCGCCGACCGCCTCGCCGCCGCGGTGCGCGAGCACTGCGGTCAGGACGTGGCCGACCTCGACGTCGTCGAGCTGACCCTGCCGTGGCCCGACGTGCCCTTCGGCCGGGTGGCCGAGGTCGACGAGGCCTCCGACGCCGAGGACGAGATGATCGCCCACCTCGCTGGCGCGCGGGCGTGCGTGACCCAGATGGGTCCGGTCACCGCCCGCGTCCTCGACGCCTGCCCGGACCTACGGTTCGTCGGCGTCGGCCGCGGCGGCCCGGTCAACGTCAACGTCGAGGCGGCCACCGCCCGCGGCGTGCAGGTCACCCGGGCGCCCGGGCGCAACGCGGTCGCCACGGCCGAGCACACGGTGGCGATGATGCTCGCCGCCGCTCGGCGGATCCCGCAGGTGCACGCCGACCTGCTCGCGGGGACCTGGCGCGGCGACTTCTACCGCTACGACACCGCCGGTCCAGAGATCGCCGGGAGCACGGTGGGGCTGGTGGGCGTGGGCGAGATCGGCGAGCGGGTCGCCGTACGCCTCGAGGCCTTCGGGGCGCGGGTGCTGGTGCACGACCCCTACCTGCCCGCCGGCCACCCACGCGCCACCTCCGGGGTGGGCCTCGAAGAGCTGCTCGGGTCCTCGGACTTCCTCAGCCTGCACGCGCGGTTGAGCCAGGACAACGCCGGGATGATCGGGGCGCGGGAGCTGGCGCTCCTTCCTGCGGGTGCCGTGCTGGTCAACTGCGCCCGGGCCGGCCTGCTCGACCACGACGCACTGTGCGACGCACTGGAGTCCGGCCACCTGCATGCGGCAGCGCTCGACGTCTTCCCCGAGGAACCGCCCGCCCCCGACTCGCGCCTCCTGCGCGCCCCACGGCTCGTGATGACCCCGCACCTGGCCGGGGCCAGCCGACAGACCGCCGACAACGCCTGCCGGATCGTGGCCGCAGACCTCGCCGCGCACCTGCGCGGCCAGCCGCCGGAGCACCTCGTCAACCCCGAAGCGCTCGAAGGTCACACCCACTCGCCCTAGCGACGCCTCGGTCCCACCGGTGATCGGCAGTCACCGCGCGCCGCTCCTCCGAGGCGCTGGCGGCCGCGTTCCCGGCCTGGCCCCTGGTGGACGTCCCCAGGGCCGACTGGGTAGGGACCGACCGTGCCGCCAAACGCAGCGCGTACGCCCGCAACGCGACGAGACGCCGTGGGCACCGTGGGCGCTGTCCGGCAGTTCGGCGCCTGCTGCCGCGCAAGGCTTGCTGTCACCTCAGGGGGTCCCACGCAGAATGTCTCCATGCGACTCCCTGCGTTCCTGGCCGCGTGCGGACTTGTCCTGGTCACCGGCTGTGGCGCGGGGGTGGCCAGTACGCCGGGGGCGGAAAGCGCGGGGGCGCCCGGCGTCGGCGAGCAGGCGGACCTCGACTTCACCGCACAGACGGTGGATGGTGCGACCCTGGAGGGCAGCAGCCTCGCGGGCCGGCCGGCCGTCCTCTGGTTCTGGGCCCCGTGGTGTCCTACCTGTCGGGCGCAGGCACCGAACGTCTCCGACCTCGCCGACCAGTACGAGGGCGAGGTGAACGTGGTCGGCGTGGGTGGGCTCGACGATGCCGCAGCCATCACCGACCTCATCGACGAGATCCCCGGTGTCACCCACGTGGTGGACCCCGAGGGCGAGGTCTGGCGGCACTTCGAGGTGACCGAGCAGTCCACCTACACCGTCATCGACGCCGACGGTGAGGTCGTCAGCGACGAGTACCTGGAGGATGCCGAGCTGAACGACCTGGTCGCCCGGCTCGCCGCCGACGCGTCGTGACCCCGGGCTGGCTGCCGGTCGAGTCGTCCGCAGCCGGGCTGGCCCTCGGTGCCGGTGTCGTGGCGGCCGTCAACCCGTGCGGCTTCGCGCTGCTGCCGGCCTACCTCACGCTGTTCGTGCTCGGGGACTCCCCCGCGACACCGACCCGTGCCGTCGGCCGGGCGCTACGAGCCACCGCCGCGTTGACCCTCGGGTTCGCGGGGGTGTTCCTGCTCTTCGGACTCGTCATCTCCCCGGTGGCCGGCGCAGTGCAGGCCTACCTCCCGGCGTTCACGGTGGTGCTGGGGCTCGCCCTCGTCCTGGCCGGCCTGTGGGTCGTGGCAGGCCGGACCCTGCCGAGGGTGCAGGTCCGGACCGGAGGGACCGCGCAGGGCGCCCCCCTCGTGGCCAGCTGGCGGGCGATGACCGGCTTCGGGGCGTCGTACGCCCTGGCCTCGCTGGGCTGCACCATCGCGCCGTTCCTCGCGGTCGTGGTCACCAGCTTCCGCAGCTCCTCGCCCGCCGCCGGTGTCGTGCTCTTCGCCTGCTACGCCCTCGGCATGGGCCTGGCGGTCGGGACCGCGGCCGTCGCCGTCGCGCTTGCCCGGCGGGGCCTGGTGACCCGGATGCGCAGCCTGGGCGGCAGCGCCTCGCGGGCGGGCGGGATGGTCCTGACGATCGCCGGCGGCTACGTGGCCTGGTACGGAGTCTGGGAGCTCCGGGTGCTGCACAGCGGTGCCGGTCCCGACCGGGTGGTCACCGCCGCCGGCGCACTGCAGCGCCGGCTCGCCGACGCTGTCGCCACCGCTGGGCTCCCCGGGCTGGCCGTCCTCCTCGCCGCCCTGGTCGCCGTCGCCTGGCTCTGGCGGACCGTTCGCGCTCGTCGTCTCTCGGACCGGGACACCGTCGATGCGTGAGTGAGGCGATCACGCGCGGGCACCGGGCCAGGCAAGGACAGGCCCTCGTCGTACCGGCGCCGACGACCGCTGTCCCCTGCTACGTCGGTGGTGTCGCGAGCAGCCGACGACGAGCTGACACGACGATCCTCAACCCCTGATCGGTGGCGGGTCGGTAGGTGCGACCCGGCGACCCCAGGTTGCGACTGCCATTGCGCGGCCGGGGTACAGACACACCCAGCCCTCCCGGGCCACCCAAGAACGTCGGATCGGGGCTGGGATCATTCGCGGCCCCGCTGGGCGAGCCGGTGGCAGCATCGAACTCGTGGGTCGAACCACCAGGATGGTGGTCCGACAGGTCACCCCAGGGTCGAGGATCGAGAGGGCAAGTCGGAAAACAGCCCCAGGTCCCAGGTCATCCGTCAGGGCCCTGCGCCGCTGGCCAACGGCTGCCCGGTCCCCTCGTACGGAAGTCTCAACACCAGGCGAGCCCCGCATGCCCCGTCCTCGACGTCGAGGCTGCCGCCGTGTGCTGCGGTGATCTCGCGCGCGATCGCCAACCCCAGGCCGGTGCCACCACTGGCGCGGACGCGGCTCTCGTCAAGCCGCACGAAACGCTCGAAGACCCGTTCGCGATCGACCTCCGCGATGCCCGGGCCGTCGTCCTCGATCACGACCTCGACGGTGCCGTCACGGATCTGCAGGCTGAGATCGACGTGGCCCTCGGCATGCCGTGCGGCGTTGTCTGCCAGGTTACGAAGCGCTCGGGCCAGCTGGACGGGGTCACCGCACACACGTACCGGCGGCGCTGCGACCCTCACGGTGACCTCGCCGAGCGTTCGGAGTCGGTCCGCCTCGTCGTTGAGCAGGTCCTCGAGATCGACGTCGATAGTGCGGCGACCCAGTCCGTGCTCATCGACGCGAGCAAGCAACAGCAGATCGGCGACCAGGTGGTCCAACCGGTCGACCTCGGCGAGCACGTCGCGGCTGGTGACGGCGAAGTCTCGGGTCTCCGGGTGCAACGCCGCGATCTCGTGGGCGGCTCGGATGGTGGCCAGTGGGCTACGCAACTCGTGCGAGGCGTCCCCGACGAATCGACGTTGCCGATCGTTGCCGGTCTCCAGCCGCCCGAGCATGGCATTCATGGTGACAGCGAGCCTCGCGATCTCGTCGTCGCCGTCAGGCACGGGCACCCGCGCATCCAGCCCGGCGGTTCCTTGTACCTTCGCGACACGAGTACGGATGGCCTCGACCGGAGCAAGAGCCCGACCGGTAAGCCAGTACGAGGTCAGCGCGACCCCCAGCAGGACCACGGGGTAGCCGATCAGCAGCAGCTCGACCACCACCGCGGTGGACTCCCCCACCAGCTCGAGGCTCTCCGCGACCAGGACCACCACGGGCCCATCAGGCCCCGAGACCCCGGTGGCGACCACCACGAACTCCTCACCCTCACCGATCGGCAGGGCGCGTGAACGGACCGTGCTGGTGGCCCCCGGCTCGGGGCGGGCGTCCACCACGGGCGGCTCTCCCTGGACCGAGGGACTAGCGGCGAGCACGTTCCCGGCTGGGTCGGTGATCTGCACCAGGGACTGGTCTCCGGCACCGACGGCACGACCTGCGCCAGCCCCCTCTTGGGCGACTTGCGCGGCAATGTCGCTGGCCTGGTCTCGGGCGGCCTCGGTGATGGAACCTTCGAGCTGCTGGCGTTGCGCGAACGTGAAGACCAGTGCGGCGACGGCGAGGAACACCGCCACGGCCGAGGTGGCTGCCACCGTGGTCCGCCACCGGACACCATGAAGTCTCCTCAGCATCGGCCGGTCAGCTCCCCGTCCCGGACAAGCGGTAGCCGGCGCCACGGACCGTCTTGATGGAATGCCGGTCGAAGGGCTGGTCGACCTTGCGCCGCAGGTAGCCGATGTAGACCTCGACGACGTTCTCGTCACCCTCGTAGTTCAGGTCCCACACGCCCTGGAGGATCTCGAGCTTGGAGACCACTTCCCCGGGATGGCGCATCAGGAAGTGCAGGAGCCCGAACTCCCGAGGAGTGAGATGGATCTCGGTCTCGCCGCGCCGCACCAACCTGGTCACCGGACTCAGTGTCAGGTCGCCGACCGTCAGCACCACGGGCCGCTCAGGCGCACCGCGTCGGAGGAGCGCCCTGAGCCGGGCGACCAGGACGACGAAGGAGAACGGTTTGGTCAGGTAGTCGTCGGCCCCGAGATCGAAGGCATCGACCTGGTCGTACTCCCCGTCCTTGGCCGTCAACATCAGCACCGCGGTCCACACACCTGCGTCTCGGAGCCTGCGGCACACGTCGTAGCCGTTCAGGGAGGGCAGCATGATGTCGAGGATGATCACGTCGTAGTCGCGCGACTGCGCTTCGGCGAGTCCCTCGGCGCCGTCGTGAACGAGGTCGACGACGAAGCCCTCGGCGACCAGACCTCGCCTCACCGTCTCGGCGAGACGGACCTCGTCCTCGACCATCAGCACCCGCACCGGGCGACCTGCCTTCCTTCTCGACTCCCATCGTGACGGGCCCCTGCTGAGGACACGCTGAGAAGACTCGACGCTACGGCCTTCTCAGCCTCCTCACAGCCGGCGAGGCGCACCTTGAAGCCAAGGCACGTCCCGTGCCCACGGCTGCACCCCCACTCAGTGGTCGGTGCAGCCGAACGCACGCCGGCGAGAGGCCACCCGCACGTGAACACACGAGCCATCACTGCCCTCACCGGTGCTGCGGGGGCCGCAGCAGGCGGCGTCGCCGCCTTGCTCGCGTTCGGGATCGTGGGCACCACGACGCCGGTCGAGGAGCTGCCGAGGACCCCGGTCCCGGCGATCTCGCCAGCCACGGTCACCCGTCTCGCCGTGGCGGGCGACACCGGTACCGGGCCGGGCACCGCCATCGAGACGACCGTCGAGGCCATCGTCGACCAAGGACGGCAACGCGACTACGACGGCCTGGTCCTCCTGGGCGACCTGGTCTACCCCGAGGGAGACGCGGACCAGGTCGCCAGCACCGTCACGGACATCTTCGCGCCGCTCACCAGTCGAGGCACACGCCTCGTGCCGGTGCTGGGCAACCACGACTACCTCGACGGCGAGCAGTCGACCATCCTCGCCGAGGCCGGAGGCCCCGAGCAGACGTGGTATGCCGAGCGGGTCGGGGTCGTCCGCGTGGTCGTGCTGGACACCGAGCAGATCGATGATCCCGCGCAGACCACCTGGCTGCAGGAGACGTTGGCTTCGCCGACCGATGCAGCGTGGACGATCGTCGCGATGCACAAGCCGGCATTCTCCGCCGGCGTCCACGGCTCGGACGAAGAGATCCAGCAACAGTGGGTGCCGCTCTTCGAGCAGTACGACGTTCCCTTGGTGCTCGCCGGGCACGACCACGACTACCAACGCTCCGAGCCCATCGATGGCGTCACCTACGTGGTCTCCGGCGGCGCAGCCACCCTGCGCCCGACCGGACGCGAGGACTTCACCGAGGTCTCCACCTCGACCCTGCACTACGTCGACCTCCTCGCCGAGAACGACCTCCTCACGCTTCGCGCGATCGACCAAGCCGGGATGCTCTTCGACTCAGTCGAGCTGACCCGGTGAGCGCCCACGCGATCGCGGGCTGGGTCGCTGAGAGGGCCCACAGGATCTCTCAGCCTCCTCACAGTGGTCCCGGGGCAGTCTGACGTCGCAACGGTCGCAACCAGCGATCACCCACCCGAGGAGAGACATGATGAACAACACGAAGCGGAACGTCGCGATCACCGGAGCGGCCGCGATCCTGGCCGCACTCGGCATCGGCGGCGCGGTCACCGCTCAGGCCTCGCCCAGCAGCCCGGCCCCGATCGTGCAGCAGTCCGACGGCGACGGTGAGGTCGACGACGCCACCGAGGTCGAGGGCGTCGAGGAGGACGACGACGGCCCCGACCAGGGCCCGGACGCCAACCCTGACGAGCCCGGCCACCAGGACGCCGACGAGACCGGCGAGACCAGGTGAAACTTCTGGCTCGCCGTTCAGGTCGATGAGGCGCCGGTGGTCGGCACTCCCGTGGGTGCCCGTTGCCACTGGCACAGGTCACGCGCGCACCGCACCAACCGCGCCATGGTGCTGACGCGGGATCCGACGGCGACCGGGGTGCTGCACCTGCCGTCCGGTCGACTTGTTCGAGGACGCGGACTGCGCCGGCCGCTACCCGATGGTGTGCTTCCTGACTCCGGGCTGTATCTGCTCGGCAGGCCTCCGGCTCGCATGCGTTGGGACGCGTGCTGGGTCCGCTGGCCTGACTTCCGATTACCCACCGATCGGGCCGAGGCACGAGACGCGCTGCGCGGGGCGTGGCGCCGAGCCGAGGAGCGGGCCTCCCCTCCCGGTCGGCCGCGTCGCGTGGCAGGAGTGGGAAGCATCAGGCGACCAGGGGGGTGGAGCGTGACCACGGCCGACGGGATCGCAGATGCTGCGCGGTGAGATCAGGCTGGTCGATCTGCACCCAGTGCGCGGGAGCGAGGCGAACAAACGTCGCCCCGCCGTGATCGTCAGCAATGACCGAGCGAACTCCATCGCGGCCCGGCTCGGTCGCGGAGTGATCACCGTGGTGCCAGTCGCGAGCAACACCGACCGAATCTTCCCGTTCCACACACTGCTGCCCGCACACGAGACCGGTCTCAGGCAGGACTCCAACGCCCAGACCGAGCAGGTCCGCTTGATCGCAGTCGAGCGGCTCGGCGCCCTCCTCGGCCGGACCCCCGCAAACGTGATGGCGCACCTCGACGACGCACGCCGCCTCCACCTGCGGCTGTAGCTGTAGCACCACATCCCGGTGCCGACCGTCACGCGGAGCGTGACCACGAGCCGATCGGCTGCCGAGACGATGTGTGGTCGGGTGCCCCTTGTCGCCAGAGTGCGTCAACCAGAGGATGACCCGGTCGTTGCCGAGACGGCCGCTCCAGCTCGGTCGGTCGCGGCGTGGTTCGACCGCTCTGCGAGCTGCGTCTCGGTCAGCACTGCGCTGGCGAGCCCGTAGCTGACGAGGCGGGCGATTGCGTCTCGCGGACTCCACGCCGCTGGTACACCTACCCAGTGGCAATCGTGGTCAGGCCGGTGACCGAACAGGACCGTGAGCGCTGGGCTGAGCTCTACCGCGGCTACACCGCGTTCTACGAAGTGCCCACACCGGACCTTGACCACTTGTGGCGTCGGGTGACCGCGGAGAGTGAGCTCGAATGCTTCGTGGCCGAACTACAAGCAGACGTGGTCGGACTGGCGCACGTGCGTACCTTCATACGGCCACTGGAGGGTGACGCGGCCGGGTTCCTGGACGACCTGTTCGTGGACCCCAGCCAGCGCGGGAACGGGGTCGGCGCTGCACTGCTCGACCACCTGCGCGAGCTTGCGGCGGAGCGCGGTTGGGGCGTGGTCACCTGGATCACTGGCGCTGACAATCATATTGCGCGCCAGCTGTACGACAGGTTGGCCGAGGCGCAACAGTGGGTCACCTACGACATGGCTCCGAAGCGGCTCTCGGATACCTGAGCAACATCGCCGCGGCCCACTCAGAGCCGCCCTCCGATCGACGAGGCGTAGTCGACCTGGGCACGGAAAGCGCGTCTTCTGGCCCTCGTGTTGACCGACGTGAGGTTGACTGGCTTGCTCCCGAGACCGCACACCAGGCTCATCCTCGGCCTGTCGCCACAGTCGTGAGACGCGGTTCTCGGGAGCGGATCGCCGTGCCGACACCCGCTGCGTTCGTGTCGTCACCGCCGACCTACCTCGCCTCGCCGGGGCATCGGGAGCAACGGGCCGAGGACGGTGGCGAAGGCAACCCTGACTCCGGTCCGGGACAGCGGGACAGCGGGACAGCACCTGGGAAGCACCACGCCTGCTGCGCTAGCCTTCGAAACACGCGTCCCGACTGGGGCGCCTCACTAAGGACGTTTTTGCTCACTCACTGCACAGCCTGACGAGCGGTCGCTTTCCTGCGGCCCCTCCGCAGTTGGAGGAGACCAGCCTTGAGCACAATCGTCGTCACCGACGCACGACCCGAGCACCTCGCGTCAGTCCGCCGTCTCTCAGTCGACACCGGAATGTTCGACCAGGAGGAGTCACGAGAGGTTGAGAAGCAACTTCTCGCCGTCATCCACGGCCAGGACCCTGGCACAGTCCTGACCGCTGTGGAGGGGCCAGCTGTTGTCGGGGCCGGGTACTTCGCGCCCGAACCCTTCTCCGACCGGTGCTGGAACCTGTACTTCCTCGTGGTGGACGAAGACCAACACGGACTCGGCGTTTGCACCCTCATCGTCAACGAGGTCGAACAGCGCCTACGCGATCTCGGACCCAGCGAGGCCCGTGTCCTGCTGATCGAGACCTCCAGCACCGAGCAGTACGTGAACACCAGGGCCTTCTACCTGGCCCGCGGTTATACCCAGGAGGCAACGGTCCGTGACTACTACGGGCCTGGCGACCACAAGGTCATATTCTGGAAGCTCCTGCAGATCTGACGAGGTCACGCCTCGGGTGGTGGATCACGCCACAGCATCCTTGTCTTCCACCGCCCGAGGTGATCCGCGACGATCCCAGGCGAGAGGTCCGCGCATTCTCCGTCGCCCGGACCCCCAGGACAACTGCTGCGTGGGATGGTTGCCGCATGGCTGACGACGTGGTGGATCTCTCCGAGAAGCTGTCTCTGTTTTCGGAGCACTGGTCACCGAAAATCGTTGCCCGGCTCAACGACTACGAGATCAAGCTCGTGAAGGTCAAGGGCGAGTTCGTCTGGCACACTCACGAAGACACGGACGAGCTCTTCATTGTTCTTGCCGGCGACCTGACCATCCAGCTGCGCGACGGCGATGTCAGCCTCAAGTCTGGCCAGCTATTCGTCGTACCGCGCGGTGTCGAACATTGCCCGATCGCCGCTGGCGAGGTCCACGCGCTGCTCATCGAGCCGGCAGGAGTCGTCAATACTGGTGATGCAGGTGGGAACATGACCGCCTCGTACGACGAATCACTCGCGTAGGACACCAGGTCCGAGTCGACGCCGTCTCGTCTCTTCGTCGCCAACAGCGGACCCCGTGGCCGGCAGGCCCCCCCGCACTGGCACGCTCCGCGAGCCGATCGGCTTGTGGTCACGCTGCGCGTCACCATCGTCTGCTGGGATGTCCAGCCAGCACGGGTTCCGTATCGGCGATCGAGTGTCGACGCGGCTCGGAAGGTCGTCCCGGGTCGCCGAAGAGGGTCAGCGATGACGCAGGGGTCGAAACAGCATCAGGAGCGATACTCGGGGTTCTCGTAGTCGAACCGCTCACCCTCACTCCAGGCGGGACGGACGTTGCCGACGGCGGGGATGCCGCCGGCCGTCCTCAGGCCCTTCGCCATGTGCATCAGGTTCCAGGTCATGAAGGTGGTGTTGCGGTTGGTGAAGTCGTTCTCGGGACCACCGCTCCCCTCGTCGAGATACGACGGCCCGGGACCCGCTTCGCCGATCCAGCCGGCGTCGGCCTGGGGCGGGATGGTGTAGCCGACGTGGCCGAGGCTGTAGAGGATGTTCATCGCGCAGTGCTTGATGCCGTCCTCGTTGCCGGTGATCAGGCAGCCAGCGACCCGGCCATAGAAGATCGACTGGCCCTCGTCGTTGAGCATGCCCGAGAGCGCGTAGAGCCGCTCGATGATCATTCTGGTGACACTGGAGTTGTCGCCGAGCCAGATCGGGCCCCCGATGACCAAGATGTCGCTGTCCAGGATCCCGGGGTATAGGTCGGGCCAGGCGTCGGTCTCCCAGCCGTGCTCCCTCATGTCCGGGTAGACCCCGGTCGCGATGTCGTGGTCGATCGGCCGGATCACGCTCACGTCTACGCCGTGCTTGCGCATCAGCCTCGCGCTCGCCTCGACGAGCCCCTCGGTGTGGCTCATCGCCGGGCTCTTCTTGAGCGTGCAGTTGAGGAAGGTCGCCTTGAGGCCGGTGAAGTCCGTGTCGGGAGAGGTCATGGTCTCAGCCTTGCCGGTGGCCCGTTAGGGCGCAACCGCGCAGATGGCCCCTCCCGGACGACCGCACGAGAGTGCCAAGGTGGCACGCCAACCCGACGTCGCGCCGGGGGTAGGCGCAGCCGCGGACGATGAGCCCGAGCCTGGTCCGAGGTGCACCTCCCGAACCGCCTCGAACTTTCGGAAGATGGTCACTTGGGCGTGACCAGTGCCCGATGGGTTCGCGGAGCGTGCCAGGAGCCGATCGGCTGGTGACGTGCGCTCCTCGGCGCCCAAGGACGCCCCCGCACGCTTCGACCTGGTACGTCCCGACTGGAGGTGAACGACTTTCCTGCTCAGCGAGAATGGGTCAGAGCCTTGGCGCCCTGCGTGCACTAGCGTTCGGAGAACTCTCGATCGTGACGGGTGAGGTCCATTGATCCAAGATGATGATGCCGGGTTGTATCCGAGTCCGCGGCGGTCACCATGGCCCGGCTTCGCCTTGGCCGCGGAGGCAGCGGTGC
>JBKJPE010000203.1:0-17364 GCA_046595185.1 Nocardioides sp. | reverse complement strand
CAGCCTCGAGGAGACCCGTGAACTCGGCGCCGGGGGCAGCGAGCCAGCAGAGCACCCGTCCGGTGTCGCCGCCCTCGCGCAGGGCCAGTGCCTCGTCGCCCGTCGCCACCCCGAGCCAGTCGGCCCCCGCGGCGCGGGCGGCACGGGCGACGGGCAGCATGCCGTGGCCGTAGGCGTCGGCCTTGACCACGACCATGAGCTGCGGTCGGGAGGGACCCTCGGAGACGAGCTCGCGGAGCCTCCCCACGTTGTGCCGGATCGCACCGAGGTCGACGACGACCTGGGCCTGCGGGCTCGATGGGGAAGGCATTGCCACCCATCTTCCCATTCAGGCGAGCAGGTTGCGTACCACCGCGGGCACCGCGTCGGCCACGCCGCTCGCGCTCAGGGGTCCACCGGCGCTGGCCAACGCGGCCGCGGCCCCGTGCAGCCAGGATCCCACCGAGGCGGCGTCCCAGGGGTCGAGCCCGGCGGCGAGCAGGGATCCGATGAGTCCGGCGAGCACGTCCCCGGCTCCGGCGACGGCCAGCCACGGCACGCCGCTCGTCGTGACGCGCACCCGTCCGTCGGGTCGGGCGACGAGCGTGCGCCGGCCCTTGAGCAGCACCACGGCGTCGTACTCCTCCGCGGCGCGTCGCGCGAAGCCGAGCTGGTCGGCCTCGACCTCCTCACGTTCGACGCCGAGCATGCGAGCGAGCTCGCCCGCGTGGGGCGTGAGGACGACGGTCCCGTCGCCCTTCTCGACGTGGACGAGGGCGTCGGCGTCCACCACGGTCGGCACGCCGTCGGCCAGCGCCTCCGTGAGGGCCTGCTCAGCGTCGGCGTCGCCGCCCGAGCCGACCACCCACGCCTGCACGCGGCCGCCGGAGGCGACGATCTCCGGGTGCCGGGCGCGTACCGCGTCGGCGGCGGAGCCGAGGTAGCGCACCATCCCCACCAGGCCGGTCGCCGCCCCGGACGTGCACAGCACGGCTGCGCCGGGGTAGGTCTCGGAACCGGCACGGACGCCGACGACCCCACGGGTGTACTTGTGGTCGAAGCCGTCCGGCACCGGCAGCATCGCCGCGACGTCGACCGGCTGCAGGGCCTCGACCGGTGCCGGCGCGAGCTCGAGACCGAGATCGACGAGGTGGACGACCCCACACGCGGACGCGGCCGGGTCGACGAGGTGGGCGATCTTGTGGGTGCCGAAGGTGACCGTCAGGTCGGCCCGGACGTGCGACCCGTCGAGGTGTCCGGTGTCGACCTCCACTCCGGAGGGGACGTCGACGGCGACGACCGGCACCGAGGCGAACGCAGCCAGCGCCTCCTCGGCCTCCGGGCGCAGACCGGGGTGACCACCGATGCCGACGATCCCGTCGACGACGACGTCGGGCTGGTGAGCCTCAGCGACCGTCACGGTGCGACCGCCCGCGGAGCGCAGCGCCTCGAGCCCGTCGCTGCGCACCGTCTCCGACAGCAGCACCGCCTCGACCGCGGCACCCCGACGCGCCAGCATCGCTCCGGCCCACAGGGCGTCCCCGCCGTTGTCCCCGGCTCCGACGAGCAGGAGCACCCGAGCGGCGTACGCCGATCCGAGGAGGTCGGTGATCGCCACCGCCAGCCCGGCGGCAGCCCGTTGCATCAGGGCGCCTTCCGGGACCTGGGCCATCAGCTCGCCCTCGGACGCCCGAACCTGTTCGACCGTGTGTGCGCTGCGCATGCAGGCGACTCTAGGCCGACCCGGAAGGGCTGGGAGACCCTCGGCGTGCGCTGAGGACCCACGGCCAGGTCATCACGGCCCAGCCGGCGACCAGGATCCCCATGGAGACGAGCAGGTAGACCGGCCACGGGCCGAAGGCGTCGAGCAGGGAGGCGGAGTCGGGCTTGCGCACGAGGTAGCCGTAGTTGGCGTCGAAGGCCACGTCGACCGGGTAGACCACGGCCACCCACAGGGCCGTCACGGCCACGGTCCATCGGTAGTCGCGCCAGGTGGGTCCCCGCCCCAGCCCGAACGTGAGGTAGAGCGCCGACCACACCACCAGCAGGTGCTTGCCCCAGAACACGAACCACTGCGGGTCCGGGAAGTCCTGGCCGAGCGAGGGCGTCAGGATCCCCTGCACCGTGAGGGTCAGTCCCCAGTAGTAGGTCAGCGCCGTGGGCAGCCGCCGACGAGTCAGGAGCGCCCAGATCGCCGCGACCCAGGCGAGGTCGCACAGCTCCAGCGGCAGCGACGAGCCAGGACTGAGCTCGCCGGGTGAGAGCACGTAGAGCTGGTTGGGGATCGCCGCGCACGCCAGCCCCGCGGCCAGCAACCGTCGGGTGAGCAGCGTCGACGAGCCGCGTTGCCGTCGCCCGAGGAGCACCAGCCCGACGGCTCCCACGACGAACAGGGCGAGCAGGGCGGCGTGCTGGCCGCTGAACGGCTCGAAGCGGGTGGCACCGGCCGTCATGTCAGGACTCGAGGACCACGAACGCAAGGGCGAACCCACCGTCGTGGGAGAGGCTCAGGTGGACCCGGAGCCCCGCCGCCCGCTCCGCGACCGCTCCGCTCAGCTCGAGCTGCGGCCGCCCGCCGTCGCCGGTGAACACCTCGGCGTCCTGCCAGGACAGGCCACCGGGAGCACCGAGCGCCTTGGCCAGGGCCTCCTTGGCCGCGAACCGGGCCGCGAGCGACTCCAGGGGCAGGCCAGCCTCGGCCGGCGTGAAGAGTCGCTCACGCAGGGTGGGCGTTCGGTCCAGGGACTGTCCGAGACGTGCGACCTCGACGAGGTCGGTTCCCACGCCGGCAATCACGACAGCGCAGTCACTCGACCGTGACCGACTTGGCCAGGTTGCGCGGCTGGTCGACGTCGTGGCCCATGTTGGTGGCCAGCTCGCAGGCGAAGAGCTGGAGCGGGACGGTGGCCACGATCGGCTGCAGCAGGGTCGGCACGACGGGCAGGGTGATCATCGCGTCGGCGTACGGCGCGACGTCCTCGTCGCCCTCCTCGGCGAGCACGAGCGTGCGCGCCCCGCGGGCCCGGATCTCCTGGATGGCGCTGATCATCTTGGCGTGGAGCTGGTCGCGCCCTCGGGGAGGTACGACGCAGAACACCGGCAGCCCTTCCTCGATCAGGGCGATCGGACCGTGCTTGAGCTCGCCCGCCGCGAACCCCTCGGCGTGGATGTAGGCGAGCTCCTTGAGCTTCAGGGCTCCTTCCAGCGCCACCGGGAACCCCGCGTGCCGCCCGAGGAACAGCACCGACCGGGCACCGGCGAGGTCGCGCGCGACCTTGTAGACCGACTCGGCGTCGTCGAGGATCCGCTGCACGTGGGCGGGCATCTTCTCCAGCTCGTGCACGACGGCTACGATCTCGTCGCCGTACTTCGTCCCGCGCACCTGCGCGAGGTAGAGGCCGAGCACGTAGCAGGCCATCAGCTGGGTCAGGAAGCCCTTGGTCGAGGCGACGCCGATCTCGGGACCGGCGTGGGTGTAGATGACCGCGTCGGCCCCGAGATCGGCGTCGCCTCGACCAAGGGCTTCCTGACCCAGCTCGTCGCCACCTACCTGCTCGCGCTCTACATCGCCCAGGTCAAGGGCACCCGCTACGGCGACGAGGTCGAGGAGGTGATGCACCAGCTCGAGGCGATCCCGGCGCAGATCGAGGAGCTCCTCGGCCGCAGCGAGGAGGTGTACGCCTTGGCGCGCGAGCACGTCTCGGCCACGTCGGTGCTGTTCCTGGGTCGTCACGCCGGGTACCCGGTGGCCCTGGAGGGGGCGCTGAAGCTGAAGGAGATCGCCTACCTGCACGCGGAGGGGTTCGCGGCCGGCGAGCTCAAGCACGGCCCGATCGCGCTGATCACCGAGGGGCTGCCGGTGCTGTGCGTGGTGCCGCCGCAGGGCCGCGACCAGCTGCACTCCAAGATGCTGTCGGGCATCCAGGAGGTGCGCGCGCGCGGCGCCCTCACGATCTGCCTGGCCGAGGAGGGCGACGAGGCGATCTCGCGCTACGCCGACCACCTGATCCGGCTGCCCAAGGTGCCGGTGCTGCTGCAGCCGCTGGTGGCCACGGTGCCGCTGCAGCTGTTCGCCTGCGAGCTGGCCACCGGGCTGGGCCACGACGTCGACCAGCCCCGCAACCTGGCCAAGTCCGTCACCGTCGAGTGAGCGCGGGCTAGGGGGCGTACGACCGTGGCCGTGCTCGGCGTCGGCATCGACGTCTGCGACATCGCCCGCTTCGGGCTGTCCCTCGACCGCACCCCCGGGTTGCGGGAGCGGCTCTTCACCCCGGAGGAGGCGGGCCGCTCGCTGGCCTCGTTGGCCGCCCGGTTCGCCGCCAAGGAGGCCCTGGCCAAGTCGCTGGGCGCCCCCGGTGGCCTGGCCTGGCACGACGCCGAGGTGGTCTCGGAGGACACCGGCCGCCCGCGGCTGCAGATGCGCGGGTCGGTGCGGCGGCGCGCGGAGGAGCTCGGCGCCACCTCGGTGCACGTCTCCCTCTCCCACGACGCCGGCATCGCCTCGGCCGTGGTGGTGCTGGAGGGCTGAGGCTGCTCCTACGAGGGAGTCGTGGGTCACCCGACGCGCCCGAGCGCGTCGGACGACCCACGACCCGGCACGCCGAGGGCGATGAGGTCGTGGGCGACCTCGTGGGGCTCGGTCCGCAGCTCGAGGGTGGTGCAGGAGAGCTGGATGCGTCCGGGGCCGGCGAGGCGTCGGGCGCGTCGCTTGCCACCAGCGTCCGCCGCGCACCTGGTTGCGGACCCGGTCCGCGTCCACCCCGCGCGCGGGGTGCTGACGGCGGGACACGACGCCGTGCTGCAGGTCGAGCAGGTCGTCCAGGGCTTCCTCCATCCGGCCACGGTGACGCATGACGGCGGCGGCCTGGGTGGTCCCTCCACAGCCCGGCCCGGAGGGGCGGGGAGTCGTAGGCCTGTGGACGCGCGCGGGCGCGTCAGCCGACCCACGACCCAGCGCCCCGGCGACCGCGCCCGGCTAGCGTGACGGCATGAGGCGCGCGCACACGGTGGAGCAGGTCCGGGCGGCGGAGGGCGAGCTGATCTCGCGGCTGCCCGAGGGCGCGCTGATGCAGCGGGCCGCGGCCGGTCTGGCCCACGCCGTGCTCGACCTGCTCGCCGGGCCGGTGGGGGACCAGCCGGCGTACGGGCGGCGGGTGCTGCTCCTCGTCGGCGGCGGCGACAACGGCGGGGACACGCTGTGGGCCGGCGCCCGGCTGGCCGCGCGCGGGTGCGCGGTCGAGGCCGTGCTGCTCGCGGAGCGCGCCCACCCCGCGGGCCTGGCGGCGCTGCGCGCCGCGGGGGGGCGCACGGTGGCGCCCGGTGGGGCCCACCGGCCCGACCTCGTGCTGGACGGGATCGTCGGCATCGGCGGCCGTCCCGGGCTGCGGGACGACGCGGTCGCCGAGCTCGGGCGCCACGTCGGCGTGCCGGTCGTCGCGGTGGACACCCCCTCCGGCGTCGACGTCGACACCGGCGAGGTGGACGGTCCGCACGTCACGGCCACGCTGACCGTCACCTTCGGCACCCACAAGGCCTGCCACGTCGTCGACCCCGCCGCCCTGGCCTGCGGCCCGGTGCACCTGGTCGACCTCGGGCTGGACCTCCCGGCGCCGGCGCTCGAGGTCCTGCAGCCCGGTGACGTGGCCGCGCTGCTGCCGGTGCCCGGTCCGGCGGACCACAAGTACTCCCGCGGCGTGGTCGGCGTCCGCGCCGGGTCGGCCACCTACCCCGGGGCCGGGCTGCTCAGCGTCCTGGGCGCCGCCACCGGCCTGGTCGGCATGGTCCGCTACGTCGGCGACGACCTGGTGGGGGACCGGGTCCGCCAGGTCCACCCCGAGGTCGTCGGCGCCGGCCGGGTCCAGGCCTGGGTCGTCGGCAGCGGCAGCGGTGACGGCGCCGCGGGCACGCTGGCCGAGGCGTTGGCCGACGGCGTGCCGCTGGTGGTCGACGCCGACGCGCTGGTGCACCTCGCCGCCCCGGCCCCGGCCCACACCGTCCTCACGCCCCACGCCGGTGAGCTGGCCCGGATGCTGGACCTGGCCCGCGAGGAGATCGAGGCCCGACCGCTGCACCACGTCCGGGCGGCCGTCGACCGCTACGGGTGCACCGTGGTGCTCAAGGGCCGCCGCACCCTCGTCGCCGCGCCGGGCCGACCGGTCCGGGTCACCACCACCGGGACGCCCTGGCTGGCCGCGGCCGGCGCCGGTGACGTGCTCGGCGGTCTCGTCGGGGCGCTGCTGGCCGCGGGCCTCGAGGCGTACGACGCCGCCTCGGTCGGCAGCTGGCTGCACGGGGCCGCGGCCACCGCCGCCGCGGCCGGGGGCCCCCTCACGGCGGGCGCCGTCGCCGGGGCGGTGCCCGGGGTGGTGCGTGACCTGCTGCGCGCCGCCCCGCGGGGTGGCACCCCCCCACCCTGACCGCGGTGGAAGGATGGCTGGCCATGGACAGCCCCACCACCGCGCGCCCCGCGCCCCGCGCGGAGATCGTGGTCGACCTGGCGGCGGTGCGGCACAACGTACGGCTGCTGCGCGAGGTGGCGGGCGTCCCGCTGATCGCGGTCGTCAAGGCCGACGGCTACGGCCACGGGATGGGCCCGGTCGCCCGCGCGGCGCGCGAGGCCGGCGCGGAGTGGCTCGCGACCGCCACGCCCGACGAGGCGCTGCTCCTGCGCGCCGCCGGTGACACCGGGCCGCTGCTGTGCTGGCTTACCGCCCCTGGTGACGACCTCGCGCCGGCCCTGGTCGCCGGCATCGACGTCAGCGCCTACTCGGTGGACGCGCTCGACGAGCTCGCCGGGGCGGTGCGCCGCGCCGGCTCCGACGCCCCACCCGCCCGGGTCCACCTCAAGGTCGACACCGGGCTCAGCCGCGGCGGCGCCGCGGAGGCCGACTGGGCGCCCTTCCTGGCCCGCGCCCGCGCCGGCGAGCAGGCCGGCACCTGGCGGGTGGTCGGCCTGTGGTCCCACCTCGCCTGCGCCGACGAGCCCGGGCACCCCGCCAACGACGCGCAGCAGGACGCCTTCGAGCGGGCCCTGGCCCTGGCGGCGGGTGCCGGGCTGCGTCCCGAGCTGCGCCACCTCGCCAACTCCGCGGCCACCCTGACCCGGCCGCGGGCGCGCTACGACGCGGTCCGCTGCGGCCTGGCGGTCTACGGGCTGGACCCCGCGCCGGGGGCGCCCCACGGCGCGGACCTGCGCCCGGCGATGACGGTGCGTGCCCGGCTGGCCCTGCTCAAGCGCGTCGGACCCGGTGACGGCGTCTCCTACGGCCACACCTGGGTCGCGGCCGTCCCGACCACCCTCGGGCTGGTCCCGGCGGGGTACGGCGAGGGCGTGCCGCGCCACGCCGCGACCGGTCCCACGGGGCCGGCGGCCGAGGTCACGGTGCGCGGCCGGCGACGCCCGATCCGGGGCCGGGTCTGCATGGACCAGGTCATGGTCGACCTCGGCGACGACGACGTGGACGCCGGCGACGAGGTCGTCCTGTTCGGTCCGCCCGGCGAGGGTCGGACCACCGCGCAGGAGTGGGCCGAGGCGTGCGGGACCATCAGCTACGAGATCGTCACGCGGGTCGGCGGGCGCATGCCGCGCCGCCACACCGACGGCGACACCCCGGGCGGAGCGGGCCCGGGCGCCCGTCCCCGGGAGGTCCGGTCGTGAGTCGCGGACGCGTGATCGGCGCCGTCGCCGGTGGGCTCGGCCTGGCTGCGGCCGGCACCGTCATCGGCGTCACCCACCAGGCCCGCTCCATCGGTCGGCGGCGCCCCCACGTGGAGGACGAGGACCCGCGCGAGGACGAGGGCGCGGCGTACGGCCCGGACGGCAAGCCCAGCTTCGGCCGGCTGCGGTCGCGCCCGATCACGGTCGTCGCCGACGACGGGGTCCCGCTGCACGTCGAGGTGGACGAGGTCTCCGGGCGCGCGGCCGGCGCCCCCACCCTGGTGCTGGTCCACGGCTACTGCCTGCAGCTGGACTGCTGGCACTTCCAGCGGGCGGCCTACCGCGGGCGGGTCCGCACGGTGCTCTACGACCAGCGCAGCCACGGCCGCTCCGGCCGGTCGGCGCGCCAGCACGCCACCATCTCCCAGCTCGGCCGGGACCTGCTGCGGGTGCTCGACGAGGTGGTCCCTGACGGGCCGGTCGTCCTGGTCGGCCACTCGATGGGCGGGATGAGCGTGGTCTCGGCGCTGGCGGCCGACCCCGGGCTGCTCGAGGAGCGGGTGGTCGGTGTCGCCCTGGTGGCCACCACCGCCGGTGGCCTCGATCCCGGCCGGATCCTGCTGCCGCTGCTGCCGACGCGGGTCTCGGGCGACCTCACCGGCACCGCCGTCAGCACCCTGCGCCTGGGCCACCGGGCGGTCGACTCGGTGCGCCGCCTGGGCAGGATCGTGGCCCGCGTGGGCACCGACGTGCTCGCCTTCGGCGACCCCGTGCCGGGCTCGTACGTCGACTTCGTCGACCGGATGCTGGCCTCGACGCCGTTCGAGGTCGTCAGCGACTTCTTCCCCAGCTTCCGCGACTTCGACGAGTTCAGCGCCGTCGGCGTCCTCGCGCGGGTCCCGACGGTGATCGTGTGCGGGACCGCCGACCGGATCACCTCGATCGGGCACAGCCGCAAGCTCCACGAGCGCGTCCCCGGCTCGCACCTCGTCGAGCTCGAGGGCGCCGGGCACCTCGTGCTGCTCGAGCGCCACGCCGAGGTCACCGCGGCCATCGACGACCTGCTCGAGCGGGCCGAGGAACGGCGCACCCGGTGAGCGTCGACCCCGACACCCCCGACACCCAGGCCGCTCCGGGGGTGGTGTCCACCGGGACGGTCGGACCGGAGTCGGCCCCGGTGGTCCTCGCGGTCGTCCGGGCGGCCTTCGCGGACCGCCCCGTGCTCGACCCGCCGGCCGACGCGCTGCTGGAGACCCTCGACACCATCGAGGCCCGGCTCCGCGCCCACGGCGGCATCGTGGCGCGGCTCGACGGCGAGCCGGTGGGGGCGCTGGTCCTCGACCCCGACCACGAGGGCATCGTGTGGCTGCGACGCTTCGGGGTCGTGCCCGGGGTCCAGGGCCGCGGGGTCGCTGCGGCGCTGGTCACGGCCGCGGCCGAGGCCGCGACGGGCCGGCGGGGGCTCGGCGTCTTCGCCCGCGAGGAGCTGCCCCGCACGGTCGACTTCTGGGCCCGTCAGGGGTTCGCGGAGATCGCCCGGCACCCGCCGTACGTCGAGATGGTCCGCTCGCTGCCCCAGGTCTACGAGGCCGCGACCGCCGAGGAGATGCGCACCCTCGGCCGTGTGCTGGCCGAGCGGCTCGCGCCGGGGGACCTGGTCGTCCTCTCCGGGGGCCTCGGGGCCGGCAAGACCACTTTCACCCAGGGTCTGGGAGAGGGGCTCGGGGTGCGCGGCGCGGTCACCTCGCCCACCTTCGTGATCTCCCGCGTGCATCCCCCGACCGCCGCGGGCCCCCCGCTGGTGCATGTCGACGCCTACCGGCTCGACGGCCTCGCCGAGCTCGACGACCTCGACCTCGACACCGCGGTGGAGGACGCCGTCACCGTCGTGGAGTGGGGCACCGGCGTGGTCGAGCAGCTCGCCGGGTCCCGGCTGGAGGTCCGCATCGAGCGGTCCGCCACCGCACCCGACCCCGGCGACCCCGGCGACCCCGGCGAGGTGGGCGACGAGGACGACGGCGACCCGCTGGACCCCCGCACCGTCCACGTCCAGGGCTACGGCCCCCGGTGGACGTTCCTGGCCCGGCTTCCGCTCCGGCCGCCGGCCGCGGGCCGGCCGGACCCCCCTCGGTAGCCTGCCCAGGTGCTCCTCGCCCTCGACACCGCCACCCCGCTGGTCACGGTGGCCCTCCACGACGGGGCCGAGGTGGTCGTCGAGCTCGCGTCGTCCGAGCGGCTGCGCCACGGCGAGCAGCTCGCGCCGCTGGTGGCCGAGGCCCTGGCCCGCGCGGGCATCACGAGCCTCGACCTGACGGCCGTCGCCGTGGGGGTGGGACCCGGCCCCTTCACCGGTCTGCGCGTCGGCCTGGCCACCGCCCGCACCCTGGCGTGGGCGCTGGAGGTGCCGACCTACGGCGTCTGCACGCTCGACGTGCTGGCCGTCGAGGCCGTGGCCACCGGCGCCGTGCACCACGCGTTCGTCGTGGCCACGGACGCGCGACGCAAGGAGGTCTACCTGGCCTCCTACGACGCCGACGGCACCCGGCTGGCCGGCCCCGTCGTCGACCGTCCCGCCGAGGTCGCCACCGACGTCCCGGTCGTGGGGGAGGGCTCGCGGCTCTACCCCGAGCACCTCCCGAACGCGGTCGGCCCCGAGCGGCCCTCCGCCGGGTGGCTGGCCGTCGCGGTCGCCGAGGAGCGTGCCGAGCTGCTCGACCCCGACCCGCTCTACCTGCGCCGCCCCGACGCGACGATGCCCGGCCCGCGCAAGCCGGCCTCGTGACGCCGCCGGCCGCGGGCCGGCCCCGCGTACGCCGGGCGACGCCGCGTGACACGTCCGCCGTCGCCGCCCTCGAGGAGGCCGGTCTCGGTGACGACGCCTGGTCGCCCGGGCTGCTCGCGGAGGTCGTCGGCGGGACCCTGCCGACCGTGCACGCGGTGGTCGCCGAGCAGGACGGCGAGGTGCTGGGGTACGCCGCCGGCAGCCTGGTCGTCGAGGTGGCCGAGCTGCAGCGGCTGGTCGTGGCCGAGGCGGCCCGGCGCCGCGGCGTGGGCGGCGCCCTGCTCGACGCGCTGCTCGCGCTGGCCCGGGACGCCGGCGCCGGGCGGGTGCTGCTCGAGGTCCGCGAGGACAACGAGGGCGCCCGCGCGTTCTACGCCGCCGCCGGCTTCACCCAGATCGGCACCCGCGCGCGCTACTACCGCGACGGCGGGTCGGCGCTGGTGCTGGAGCGGGGGGTCCCCCCGCGCTGAGCGACCAGCCCGGAGGCGAAGGTGTGCCGGGTGGCGTAGCCCAGACCGCGGTAGATCCGCAGTGCGGGGACGTTCTCGAGGTAGACCCCCAGGCTGACCACGGGCGCCAGTGCCAGCCCGGCGCGGGTCAGGGCCACCGACAGCGCGCGGCCCAGGCCGCGGCCGGCGTGGTCGGGGTGCACGGTGACGGCGCGCAGGTGGCCGCTGCCGTCGGGCTGGCGCACCAGGGCGCCCGCGGCCAGCAGCACCCCGTCCTCGCGCAGGCCCAGCCACCGGGCGACGCCCGGGGTGGTCCCGGGCCGGGCGAACGAGCCGGGGTTGCCGGCGTCGAGGACCCCCCCGACCTCCGTCGCCCCCGCGCCGGCGTTCGCGTCGAGCCGGTCGAGCGGGCCGAGGTCGACCACGCGCGGGTCGGGCGGCCCGGTGGGCACGGCGCCGGTGAGCATCCAGTGCCAGCGGTGGGTCGAGGCCTGCGCCCAGACCGGGGGGAGCGCCGTCTCGGCGCCGTCGCTCACGCTGACCCGGTCGACCGGCCCGGCGGCCTCCGCTGCGGGGACGAGCATCGTCGCGAGCAGGTCGGGCGGCCCCACGCCGTGCGCGACCCGCATCCGGTCGCGGTCGTGCCACACGATCTCGGCCACCCACAGCGCAGCCCGCTCGCGACCGGCGCCGTGCGCAGACGGGCGCTCGGCGACCCACGCCCGGCGTACGCTCCGCGGGTCGAGCTGGTGCCGCACGAACGGCTCCGGGGCCCCGAGCGCGGGAGTGGTCAGCCCCACCACGTCGACCTCGCGCACGTCGCCCAGTGTGCGCCGCCGCCGGGCTGGCACGATGGGTGGGTGCCCGACCGCCCCGCCCCCGACGGCCCCCTCGTGCTCGGCATCGAGACGTCGTGCGACGAGACCGGCGTCGGGATCGTCCGGGGCCGCACGCTGCTCGCCGACACGGTCGCCAGCAGCGTGGAGGAGCACGCCCGCTTCGGCGGCGTCGTGCCGGAGGTCGCCAGCCGGGCCCACCTCGAGGCCATGGTGCCGACGCTCGAGCGTGCCTGCGAGACGGCCGGCATCCGCCCCGGCGACGTCGACGCCCTCGCGGTCACCAGCGGCCCCGGCCTGGCCGGGGCGCTGCTGGTCGGCGTGGCGGCGGCCAAGGCGCTCGCGCTGGCCCTCGGCAAGCCGCTCTACGGGGTGAACCACCTCTCCGCGCACGTGGCGGTCGACCAGCTCGAGCACGGCGCCCTGCCCGAGCCCTGCCTGGCCCTGCTCGTCAGCGGCGGCCACTCCAGCCTGCTGCGCGTCACCGACGTCACCGGTGGCGGCGACGCCGGCGGCGGGGTCGACCCGCTGGGCGCGACCATCGACGACGCGGCCGGCGAGGCCTTCGACAAGGTCGCGCGGCTGCTCGGCCTGCCCTTCCCCGGCGGGCCCCACGTCGACCGGGTCGCTCGCGAGGGTGGCTCCGTCACCCTCGACTTCCCCCGCGGGCTGACCGGGCGCCGCGACCTGGAGCGGCACCGCTTCGACTTCTCCTTCTCCGGCCTCAAGACCGCGGTCGCCCGGTGGGTCGAGGCCCGGGAGCGCAGCGGCCAGCCTGTGCCCGTGGCCGACGTGGCAGCGTCCTTCCAGGAGGCCGTGTGCGACGTGCTGGTGCGCAAGGCGCTCGACGCCGCGTCGAGCGAGGGCATCGAGGACCTGCTGATCGGGGGCGGCGTGGCCGCCAACTCCCGGCTGCGGGCGATGGCCGTCGAGCGCGCCGCGGCCGCGGGCGTACGCGTGCGCGTGCCGCGCCCGGGGCTCTGCACCGACAACGGGGCGATGGTCGCCGCGCTCGGGGCCGAGATGGTCGCGCGCGGGCGTACCCCTTCCTCGCTGGACCTGCCGGCCGACAGCAGCCAGCCGGTCACCACCGTCCTGGTCTGAGCCCGGACGGCGGCCGGGTGGCCCGTAGGCTGCGCGGGCAACGTCCCGGGACCGCCGGGGACCGCCGATGAGGAGAGCAGAGCATGCACGAGGTGCAGGGCGTCATCGCCCGAGGCAAGGGCCAGCCCGTCGAGCTGACCACGATCCACGTCCCCGACCCGGGCCCGGGTGAGGCCCTGGTCAAGGTCCAGGCCTGCGGGGTCTGCCACACCGACCTGCACTACCGGGAGGGCGGCATCAACGACGACTTCCCGTTCCTGCTCGGGCACGAGGCCGCCGGCGTGGTCGAGGCCGTCGGCGACGACGTCACCGAGGTCGCCCCGGGCGACTTCGTGGTGCTCAACTGGCGCGCGGTCTGCGGCGAGTGCCGGGCCTGCAGGCGGGGCGAGCCGCAGTACTGCTTCGCCACCCACAACGCCACGCAGAAGATGACCCTGCCCGACGGCACCGAGCTCTCCCCGGCGCTGGGCATCGGCGCGTTCGCCGAGAAGACCCTGGTGGCCGCCGGTCAGTGCACGAAGGTCGACGAGTCGGCCCGCCCCGCCGCGGTCGGCCTGCTCGGCTGCGGCGTGATGGCCGGCATCGGCGCGGCCATCAACACCGGTGCGGTGACGCGGGGCAGGTCCGTGGCCGTCATCGGCTGCGGCGGCGTCGGCGTGGCCGCGATCGCGGGCTCCGCCCTGGCCGGCGGGAGCCCGGTGATCGCGGTCGACATCGACCCGAGGAAGCTCGAGACCGCGACCCGGATGGGCGCGACGCACACCGTGGACTCCTCGAAGGTCGACGTGGTCGAGGAGGTCAAGCGGATCTGCGCCGAGACCTACGAGGGCGCCGAGGGCGCCGACGTGGTGATCGAGGCGGTCGGTCGCCCCGAGACCTGGAAGCAGGCGTTCTACGCCCGCGACCTGGCCGGCACCGTGGTCCTGGTCGGCGTGCCCACGCCCGACATGGCCCTGCCGGAGATCCCGCTGATCGACGTCTTCGGCCGCGGCGGGGCCCTCAAGTCCAGCTGGTACGGCGACTGCCTGCCCAGCCGCGACTTCCCGATGCTCGTGGACCTCTACCAGCAGGGCCGACTCGACCTGGACGCGTTCGTGACCGAGGAGATCGGCATCGGCGACGTCGAGGCCGCCTTCGAGGCGATGCACGGCGGCGGCGTCCTCCGCTCGGTCGTGGTGCTCTGATGGCCGGCAGCGTCCGCGTCGACCACGCCGTGTCCAGCGGCACCTTCAGCCTGGACGGGGAGACCCACCAGGTCGACAACAACCTGTGGGTGGTCGGCGACGACGAGGAGTGCGTGGTCGTCGACGCCCCCCACAGCGTCGCCGACATCGAGGCCCTCGTCGCGGGCCGCCGGGTCCGCGCGATCGTGCTGACCCACGCCCACGACGACCACTGCCGGGTCGCGCCCGCGCTCCGCGAGCAGGTGTCCGCGCCGATCATGCTGCACCCCGACGAGCGGCCCCTGTGGGAGCTGACCCACGGGGGGCCGGACGACGAGGCCGGCTACCTCTGGGACCTCGACCTGGCCGACGGCGCCTCCGTCGAGGTCGCCGGCACCCGCCTCGAGGTGCTGCACACGCCGGGCCACTCGCCCGGCGCCGTGTGCCTGCACGCCCCGGACCTCGGCTGCGTCTTCACCGGCGACACCCTCTTCCAGGGCGGCCCGGGGGCCACCGGGCGCTCGTACAGCGACGCCGACGTCATCGTGGAGTCGATCCGGACCCGCCTGCTGGCCCTCCCCGACGACACCGTGGTCCACACCGGCCACGGGCCGGACACGTCCATCGGGGCGGAGCGGGCCGGGCTCGCCTGACCGCCGGGGGGCCGCGGGCAGGCCGGCGGGCAGGTGGGCCGGCTACCGCGGCTCGACCAGCAGCGCCGTGCCGCGCCCGGCGACGCGCGTCAGCACGACCGTCGCCGCCACGGAGCCGGACAGGCGCAGCCGGGCGCGGAGGTCCTCGGGGACCACGTCCACGCCGCGCTTCTTGATGGTCAGCGCGCCGACGTCGCGCTCGCGCAGCGCCGCGCGGAGCTGCTTCTCGCGGTACGGCAGCTCCTCGACGACCCGGTAGCCGCGCGCGAAGGGCGTGCGCACGTCCGCGTCGGAGGTCACGTAGGCGAGGTGGGGGTCCACGCGACCGCCGCCGACCGTGGCGGCCACGGCGGTCACCAGGCCGGCGCGGATCACCGCCCCGTCGGGCTCGTAGAGGTAGCCGCCCACGCCGCGCACCTCCTCGGACACCGGGTCCTCGTCGGTCAGCGTCGCCAGCCCCGCGCCGGCGACGACCGTGGCGCGCCACCGGACCGTGGCCAGGTGGCCGCCCCACAGCGCGACCTCCTTGACCTCGCCGTCCTCGCTGACCCACTCGGCCTCGACGCCGGCGGGCACGCGCTCGTGCGGCAGCCCCGGCGCGGCCTTGACGCAGGAGTCGCGGGCCAGCACGCCCTCGACGAAGTCCCACGGCGGCGTCCAGTCCTCCACCCGGAAGCTGCGGCCCCGCCCGCTGCGCCGCGCCGGGTCGGCGAAGGCCACGTCGAACGGGGAGAGGTCGAGCTGCGTGGCGTCGGCGACCGCGACCGCCCCGGGCAGGCCGAGGGCGGCGAGGTTCGCCTCGGCGACCGCGACCCGCAGCGGGTCGAGGTCGACCCCGACGCAGGTCAGGCCGGCCCGCGCGGCGGCCACCAGGTCGCCGCCCACGCCGCAGCCGAGGTCGACCAGGGTGCGCGCGCCGGAGGCCACCATCCGGGCCGCGCGGTGCGTGGCCACCCGGGTCCGGGTGGCCTGCTCGAGCCCGTCGCGGGTGAACCACATGACGGCGGCGTCGTCGCCGAGCTTGGCCCGGGCGTGGCGGCGCAGGTCGACCTGGGTCAGCGCCGCCGCGACCCGGTCGGCGCCGGCGCCGGGCAGTCCGCGCAGGTCCGTACGCCCGTCGGCGGCGGCCGCCAGCAGGGCGCCGCCCTCGTCGCCGGTCAGCCACCGGAAGGTCTCGAGGTCCACGTCGCCATCCTGGCAGGGGACGGGCGGTGGGTGCTGCTGGCACTCGATCGGGGCGAGTGCTAGTTTTGCCCTGGCACTCTCGAGGTGAGGGTGCCAGCGCAGGTGATGGGCCCGACCCCCGCGACGGCGAGCCCCGACCCTGCCCCAGCGTGCACCAGAACCGTCCGGACAACCCGTCCGGGCACCCCCGTCCGTGCAACACAGTGGAGAAAGTGGAGGTCGACATCGTGTCGGTCAACATCAAGCCCCTCGAGGACCGCATCGTGGTCAAGCCGCTCGACGCCGAGCAGACCACCGCCTCCGGCCTCGTCATCCCCGACACCGCCAAGGAGAAGCCCCAGGAGGGCGAGGTCCTGGCGCTCGGCCCCGGCCGCGTCGACGACAACGGCAACCGCGTCCCGATCGACGTCGCCGTGGGCGACAAGGTCGTCTACAGCAAGTACGGCGGCACCGAGGTCAAGTACGCCGGCGAGGAGTACCTCATCCTCTCCGCGCGCGACGTCCTCGCGGTCGTCAGCTGAACACCCCCCGGGTCGTGCCCCCGGCCGCCGCGCTGACGCGCAGCGGTCGGTAGGGCACGACCCGGACGTGTCTCCCGCACCATCCCGAGCACAGTCGCAAGGAGAGCAATGCCCAAGATCCTGGAGTTCGACGAGCACGCACGGCGCGCGCTCGAGCGGGGCGTCGACGCCCTGGCCAACGCGGTCAAGGTGACCCTCGGCCCCAAGGGCCGCTACGTCGTCCTCGACAAGAAGTGGGGTGCCCCCACGATCACCAACGACGGCGTGACCGTCGCCCGTGAGATCGAGCTGGACGACCCGTTCGAGAACCTCGGCGCCCAGCTGACGAAGGAGGTCGCCACCAAGACCAACGACGTCGCCGGTGACGGCACCACCACTGCGACCGTCCTGGCCCAGGCGATGGTCCACGAGGGCCTGCGCGCAGTCGCCGCCGGCGCCAACCCGATGAGCCTCAAGCGTGGCATGGACAAGGCCACCGAGGCCGTCGGCCAGGCCCTGTCCGACGCCGCCCGCGAGGTCGAGACCCGCGAGGACATGGCCTCGGTCGCCACGATCTCGAGCCGGGACTCCCACATCGGCGACCTGCTCGCCGAGGCCTTCGACAAGGTCGGCAAGGACGGCGTGATCACCGTCGAGGAGTCCAACACCATGGGCACCGAGCTGGAGTTCACCGAGGGGATGCAGTTCGACAAGGGCTACATCTCGCAGTACTTCGTCACCGACCAGGAGCGCATGGAGGCCGTCCTCGACGACCCGTACCTGCTCCTGCACCAGGGCAAGATCAGCTCGGTCTCCGACCTGCTCCCGCTGCTGGAGAAGGTCATCGCCGCCAGCAAGCCGCTCTTCATCCTCGCTGAGGACGTCGACGGCGAGGCGCTCTCGACCCTGGTCGTCAACAAGATCCGTGGCACCTTCAAGTCCGTCGCCGTCAAGGCTCCGGGCTTCGGTGACCGCCGCAAGGCCATGATGCAGGACATCGCGATCCTCACCGGTGGCCAGGTGATCTCCGAGGACGTCGGCCTCAAGCTCGACTCG
>JBKJPE010000034.1:0-24519 GCA_046595185.1 Nocardioides sp. | reverse complement strand
CGTCGAGGAGTCCGGCGCCGAGCCGGTCGACGTGGTCTCCGTGCTCCGCGAGACGCAGGCCGACGTCCTGGTCTCCTACCTGCCGGTGGGCTCGGAGGAGGCCGACAAGTTCTACGCGCAGTGCGCGATCGACGCAGGCGTCGCCTTCGTCAACGCCCTGCCGGTCTTCATCGCCTCCGACCCCGTGTGGGCCAAGAAGTTCGAGGACGCGGGCGTCCCGATCGTGGGCGACGACATCAAGAGCCAGGTCGGCGCCACCATCACCCACCGCGTGATGGCCAAGCTGTTCGAGGACCGTGGCGTCGCCCTGGACCGGACGTTCCAGCTCAACGTCGGCGGCAACATGGACTTCAAGAACATGCTCGAGCGCGAGCGCCTGGAGTCCAAGAAGGTCTCCAAGACCCAGGCCGTCACCTCGAACCTCGAGGGCGAGCTGAAGGACAAGATCGACGACCGCAACGTGCACATCGGCCCGTCGGACTACGTCCCGTGGCTCGACGACCGCAAGTGGGCCTACGTCCGCCTCGAGGGTCGTGCCTTCGGTGACGTCCCGCTCAACCTCGAGTACAAGCTCGAGGTGTGGGACTCCCCCAACTCCGCCGGCATCATCATCGACGCGGTCCGCGCGGCGAAGATCGCCAAGGACCGCGGCCAGGGTGGCCCCGTGCTGTCCGCCTCGTCCTACCTCATGAAGTCCCCCCCGGTGCAGCTGAACGACGAGGAGGGCCGCCGACGCGTCGAGGCCTTCATCGCGGGCACCGACTAGGCACGAGGTACCAGGCACGGCGTACGAGGGCCCCGACGCGGTCGCGTCGGGGCCCTCGCTGCGTGCCGGGGTGGGCGCGACCGGCACCTCGACCGGTCGCGAGCGTCACCTCGGCTGGGGCGGAGGGTCCTGGACGCTGCGGCGGAGCCGGAAGGGCAGCGGGGGCTGGCCGAGCGGGTTCGCCCTGGCCACCTCGTCCATCGCGGCGAGCACGTTGCGCAGGTTGGTGAGCACCCCGCCGTACTCCGGCCAGAGGCGGGCGGGCAGCCCGGCGTCGGTCAGGTCGCCGATGAAGCCGTCGAGCCGGTCGCGGATCTCCGTCAGCGGCTGGTGGTCGGCGTCCTCGACCGCGGTGCCGCTCTCGTACAGCAGCGCGGCGAACCGGGTGCGGAACCCGTCGTCCCAGCGCGAGCCGCCCTCGATCCCCAGTGCCAGCGTGCGCGCCAGGCTGCGGCACTCTGCGATCGCCTGCTCCATCCGCTCCAGCAGGGAGTGCCACTCCCGCGGGTCGCGCCAGCCCCGGGCGGAGCGGCGGGGGTTCATCCGCGCGCTCTCGCGGGCCTGGCGCACCAGCGCCCACGCGGCGTCGAGGTCGCCGTCGAGGTCGCGGGTTCGCTGCACCCACCCCTCGCAGTCCTGGCTGGTGACGCCCCGGCGTACCCCGGAGGCCACGTCGACCAGGAGCCCGCCGATGGCGTCGTCGATGGCGTCCATCGCGCTGATCGCGGTGCGCCGGCGCAGCGGGGGCCAGACCAGCAGGTTGACGCCGACACCCACCAGGATCCCGATGCTGGTGTCGACCAGCCGTGCTACCAGCACGGTGTCGTCGTCGGAGAAGCCCGTGGTCAGCACGACCAGCGCCGTGGCCGCGACGGTGGTCTCCTGGCCGGCCAGCAGCGCGACCGACCCGATCGCCAGGCCGACCGCCATCGCGATCGCCACACTGGCCACGTCGAGCCCCAGCGCCTGCCCGGCCGCCGAGGCCACCAGGACGCCCAGCACGGTGGCCGCCACCTGCCGCCCGCCCTGGGAGAAGGTCCGGTAGACGGTGGAGTTCACCACGAGCAGCGCGGCCCAGGGCGCCAGGAAGGCCTGTTCCAGCCGGAAGACGCTGGTGGCCAGCACCCACGCCACGGTGGCGGCGAGGACCGTCTTGCCCAGCTGGGTGACGTCGGTCCAGAAGACGGGGTCGTGCGCCCGCTGGCGCCACCACCGGGTCGACCACACGTGCGGGTCGCGCCGCCCGGCCCCAGCGCCGTCGCCCTGCCGCCCCTGGGCGCTCACGGCCCGTCCTGCCGGGTCGCCCACCAGGACCGCAGGGCCTCCCGGGCCTCCTCCGGGCTCTTGGGACCCTCCTCGAGGCGCAGGTCGAGCAGGTGCCGGTAGGCCAGGCCGACCTCACGACCGGGTCCGATCCCCAGGACCTCCATGATCTGGTTGCCGTCGAGGTCGGGCCGCAGGGAGGCCAGCTCCTCCTCCTCGGACAGCCGTGCGATCCGCTCCTCCAGGTCGTCGTAGGTGCGGCGCAGACGCGCGGCCTTGCGCTGGTTGCGGGTGGTGCAGTCGGCGCGGGTCAGCACGTGCAGCCGCTGGAGCTGGTCGCCGGCGTCGCGCACGTAGCGGCGCACCGCCGCGTCGGTCCACTCCCCCGAGCCGTAGCCGTGGAAACGCAGGTGCAGCTCGACCAGCTGGCACACGGCGTCGGTCTCGCTGCCGGAGAAGCGCAGCGCCCGCATCCGCTTGCGGGTCAGCTTGGCGCCGACCACGTCGTGGTGGTGGAACGTCACGCTCCCGTCGTCGAGGAACCGGCGGGTGCGTGGCTTGCCCACGTCGTGCATCAGGGCCGCCAACCGCGAGACGAGGTCCGGTCCGCCACCGGGCAGCCGGTCCTCCAGCGCGACCGACTGCTCGAGCACGGTCAGCGTGTGCTCGTAGACGTCCTTGTGGCGCTGGTGCTCGTCCCGCTCGCGGGCCAGCACCGGCAGCTCCGGCAGCACCCGGTCGGCCAGGCCCGTCTCGACCAGGAGGCTCAGCCCACGCCGTGGCCAGCGCCCACAGATCGTCTTGACCAGCTCGTCGCGCACCCGCTCGGCCGAGACGATCTCGATCCGCTCCGACATCGCGGTCATCGCTGCGACCACCTCCGGGGCGACGTCGAAGCCGAGCTGGCTGGCGAAGCGGGCCGCGCGCATCATCCGCAACGGGTCGTCGGAGAAGGACTGCTCCGGGGAGACCGGGGTGCGCAGCACGCGGTGGGCAAGGTCCGCGATCCCGCCGTACGGGTCCTCGAACCCGTGCCCGGGCACCCGCACGGCCATCGCGTTGACCGTGAAGTCGCGACGGCCCAGGTCGCCGGTGAGGGTGTCGCCGTACGCCACGTCGGGCTTGCGCGAGGAGGCGTCGTAGGCGTCGGTGCGGTAGGTCGTCACCTCGACCTGCCACGGTCCCTTGCGACACCCGATCGTGCCGAAGGCGCGACCGACGTCCCACGTCACGTCGCCCCACCGGTCCAGGATCCGCTCGGTCTCCTCAGGCAGCGCCGAGGTGGTCAGGTCCAGGTCGTGGTGCGGGCGGCCGAGCATCGCGTCGCGCACCGGACCGCCGACCAGCGCCAGCTCGTGGCCGGCGTCGGCGAAGGCCTCGCCGAGGCCCTCGAGGACCGGTGCCAGCCGGTCCAGCTCCGCACTCACCGCGCGCTGCACCTCGACCATCTGCAGGGGGGCGGGGACGGCGTCGGGCACGGCGGGCAAGTCTAGAGGGTGCGGCGTGCGGCGCGTACTCCACGCCTCCGGGCCCCCGTCGCGGCACACCAGGGCATCGCCATCGATCCCCTAGGCTCGCCGAGTGGGCCGGCAGGGACGACGCAAGCACGTGCGCGCCCGCTCGGCGACCCGTCGCGCCGTCGCCGCAGGCCTGCTCGCAAGCCTGGTCGGCGGCCTGGTCGCGGGTGTCGTCCCGGTCCTCACCGCCGGTGCCGCGGGCGCGGCACCGGCCGAGCCCAGCACCCCGCTGCTCGTCGAGCTCGACGACATCGTGCCCGGCGTGCTGCCCCGCAGCGGGCGGGTCGAGGTGACCGGCTCCGTGACCAACACGACCGCCCAGCCGTGGAGCCGGGTCTCGCTCTACACCTTCGTCGGCGCGGACCCGATCGACGACGTGGCCGAGCTCGAGCAGGCGGCCCTGGTCCCCGAGGAGCTGCCGGTCGGGGACCGCATCGTCGAGGAGGGCGCCTCGGACGACGTCGACCGGCTGGCGCCGGGCGAGACGGCCTCCTTCGCGCTGTCGGTCCCGAGCCGGCTGCTGCGCGAGGAGGCGGCCGCCGGTGCGCCCGGGCCCGAGCCCGGCGTCTACTGGTTCGGCGTCCACGCGCTCGGAGAGGGCCCGGAGGGTCGTGACGAGCTCACCGACGGGCGCGCCCGCACCTTCCTCCCGCTGCTGCCCGAGGAGGTCGCACGCCCGCTCCCCCTGTCGCTGGTGATCCCGCTGCGCACCCCGGTCTCCTACGCCGCCGACGGTTCCGTGGCCGACACCGGGAGCTGGGCCCGGCGCCTCGCCCTCGGCGGGTCGCTGCGCGACCGCCTCGACTTCGGCGCCGCCGCCGGCGGCGACCCGGTCAGCTGGCTGGTGGACCCGGCCGTGGTCGACGCGGTCACCCGGTTGGTGGACGCCAACCCCCCGCGCAGCCTCGCCCCGACCGACGGCGCGCCGGAAGGCCCGGACGGCCAGGACGGGGAGGGGCCGACGCAGAGCCCCTCGGGCGACACCGGCAGCACCGACGACCCGGACCCGTCGAGCGACCCGGACGACGGGCTCGGCTACTCCGCCACGAGCCCGGCACCGGACCCCGCCGGTGACCCCGGCAGCATGGCCCCGACCGGGACCCCCGACCCGTCCGAGGAGCCCGGCGCCGTCCCTGCGGACCCCGGCGACCCCGGTGGCACCGACGACCCCGGCGACAGCGAGGTCGCCGAGCGCGCCCTGACCTGGTTGGACCGGTTCCGCCTCGAGGCCGCCGGCGACGAGCTGCTCGCCCTGCCCTACGGCGACGTCGACGTCGCCGCGGCCCTGGAGCACGACCCGCGCGCCTACGTCGACGCGCGGCGACGGGCCAGCACCGCGCTGCGGCCGCTGCTCGGGGACGGCGGGGCCACCCCGGTGCCGGTCGTCGCGCCGCCCAGCGGCTTCCTGACCGCCGCCGAGGTGGCGGCCCTGGAGGAGGTGGATCCCGAGTCGGTCCTCCTCGGCAGCGACGACATGGTCGAGGGCGTCGCGCCCAGCCTGGCCTCGGTCGACGGCCGGCCCGTGGTCCTGGCCTCGTCGGGCGCCGGCTCGGGGGGACCGGCCCCCACCGACCCGCTGAGCAGCCTGGCCCTGCGCCAGCGCATCCTCAGCGAGGCGGCGCTGCGCCTCGTCGACGCCGACGAGGCCTCCGCCGCGCTCGCTGCCACCGCGGCGGTCACCGGCGACGTCACCAGCGCCGTCACCAGCGACACGGCCCCGGGCGCCGACCCGGACCCTGACGGCCCCGGGCGGGAGGACACCGACCGCTCCGACGCCCTGGCCCCCGCCCCGGCGGTCGACCCCGAGCCGCTGGTGGTGGTGATGCCCGACGACTGGGTCGCCCGGAGCGGCACCACCTTCTTCGCCGGTCTCCGCGGCGCCGGTCTCCAGCTCGCCCCGCTGACCGGGGCCGGTGACCAGGACGGCGTCTCGCTGCGGGCCGACCAGCTCGTCGAGCCCCCGGGGGGCACGCCCGGCCCGCTCGACGCCGGGGTCTTCTCCGCCGCGGCCGGCCTGCGCCGCAGCGGTGCGACCCTGCAGAACCTGCTGACCCGCAACTCCCGGGTGGCCTCGGTCGTGGCCGGCGAGGCGCTCACCACGCTCGGCTACGACCTGCGGACCGACCCTGCGACCGCCCGCGATCGGTCCCGCGCCGCCCAGGCATGGATCCGCGACCGGCTCGGGGCGGTGACCATCGACGCACCGCCGGGGATCACCCTGTCCGGCGCGACGGGGGACTTCTCCGCCACCGTGGTCAACGGTCTCGACGAGCCGGTCACGGTCGGGGTGGAGGCCGTCGTCGACGGCGGCATCACCGTCCGCACCCCCGACCCGGTCGAGATCGGGCCCGACGCACGCACGACGGTCCTGATCGAGACCTCCGACACCGCCCCCGGGGTCCACAACGTCGACCTGCGCGTCGTCGACCTCGACGGTCGGGCGCTGCCCGCGACCGACTCCGTCCCGATCCGCTCGGCCCAGGTCAGCAACGTGATCTGGGTGATCCTCGCGACCGGGGTCGGGCTGCTGTTCGCCGCGATCCTGCTGCGGGCCGTACGCCGGGTGCGGGGCGGCCCCGTCCCCCGGGCGAACGTCGGCGCGGCGTGAGCGGGGGCGAGGCGCAGGCCGACGCCGGCCAGGACGCCACCGCCGCGACCGAGGAGGCCGAGGCGGCCGGGCGGGTGGCCGGGACGGAGGCGGCCGACCAGCGGAGCCTGCTCGGCAGCAGCGCGGTGATGGCCGCCGGGACCGCCGTGTCGCGCATGTCCGGGTTCGTGCGGACCGCCCTGCTGGCCGCGGCCCTGGGCGCCGGTCTGCACGCCGACCTCTTCACCATCGCCAACACCGTGCCCACCATGCTCTACATCCTGCTGGCCGGCGGCGTCTTCAACGCCGTTCTGGTGCCCCAGCTGGTGCGCTCGATGATGGGTGACGCCGACGGCGGCGAGGCGTACACCAACCGGATCATGACCCTGGCCGGGCTGTTCCTGCTCGTGGTCACGATCGGGCTGGTCGTCGCGGCGCCGCTGGTGATGGACGTGCTGCTCGGCTCCGAGTTCGGCGAGCCCGAGCTGGCCGCCCAGCGCCGCTCGGCCATCGACTTCGCCCGCTACTGCCTGCCGCAGGTGTTCTTCTACGGGATGTTCGTCCTGGTCGGTCAGATCCTCAACGCACGCGGCCGCTTCGGGCCGATGATGTGGGCCCCGATCGCCAACAACGTCCTCGCCGTGGGCGTGCTCGCCGCCTACCTGCTCCTCCACGGCCCCGCGACCACCACCGAGCAGTCGGGACCCTTCTCGCCCGGGCAGGAGCTGCTCCTCGGCGTGGGTTCCACGCTGGGCATCGTCGCGCAGCTGGTGATCCTGGTGCCCTACCTGCGCTCCGCCGGCTTCCGCTACCGGCCCCGCTTCGACTTCCGCGGGACCGGCCTGGGGCACACCCTGCGTCTGGGCACCTGGACCGTCGCGTTCGTCGTCGTCAACCAGCTGGCCTACACCGTCGTGGTGCGGCTGGCCTCCGGCGGCACCGCACAGAGCCCCGAGGGCACCGGGATCACGGTCTACTCCAGCGCGATGCTGATCATGATGGTCCCCCACTCGATCGTGACGGTCTCGCTGGCCACCGCGGTCCTGCCCCGGTTGTCCAGCCACGCCGCAGCGGGCGAGCTGCCCGCGCTGGCCTCGCAGCTGGCCTCCACCCTGCGCACGACGCTGGTGGTGATCCTGCCCTTCGGGCTGCTGCTGCCGGTGCTCGCGCGCGACGTCTCCCACGTCGTCTGGGGTCACGGCGCGACTGCCGACACGTGGCCGCGCTACGCCCCCACGCTGGCGCTGTTCGGGATCGGGCTCATCTTCTTCACGCTGCACTACCTGATGCTGCGCGGCTTCTACGCGGTCGAGCGCACCCGGACCGTGTTCTGGATCCAGTGCGCGGTCTCGGCCACCAACATCGCCGTCGCGGTCCTGCTGGTGACCCGCACCGACCCCGCACGGACGTCGCCGTCCCTGGTGACGGCCTACATCGCTGCGTACGCCGTGGGCTCGCTGCTGTCCTACGCCGTCCTGCGGCGCCTCCTCGGCGGCCTCGGGACGCCGCGGCTGCTGGTCTTCGGTGCCCGGCTCGGCCTTGCCGCGGGCCTGGCCACCGGGCTCGCGCTGGCCGTCGTGCTGGGGCTCGACGCCGTGAGCCCGGACCGCCCGTGGACCCTCTCGGCCGTCCACGTGGTCGTCGGCGGCAGCGTCGACGTGGTGGCGTTCCTGCTGCTGGCGCGCCTGTTGCGGCTCGAGGAGGTCGGCGCGATCACGGGGCTGGTCACCGCCCGGCTCCCGTCCCGGCTGGTCCCGGGACGCCACCGGTGAGCGGGCCTACGATGGTCCTCCCGACGACCTCACCGACGGCGGCGGCACCGCAGGGAGGACCACGACGACCGTGACAGGCGCCTTCCGTCCCGGCGACGTCCTCGCACGCCGCTACCGCCTCGTGGACCTGCTGGTCGAGAGCGGCAGCGGCCGGTTCTGGCGCGCCCACGACGTCGTGCTCGACCGGCACGTGGCCCTGCACACCATCTCCGCCGACGACCCCCGCTCCCAGGCGCTGCTGGACGCCGCCCGGGCCTCGACCGCCGTCGCCGACCGGCGGCTGCTGCGGGTGCTGGACGCCGCCGTGGACGACGACGTCTGCTACGTCGTCAACGAGTGGGGCACCGGGGTCTCGCTGGACATCCTGGTCGGCGGTGGTCAGGTCCTCGCCCCCCGGCACGCCGCCTGGGTCGTGGCGCAGGTCGCCGACAGCGTCGCCCGTGCGCACGCCGCCGGGATCGGGCACGGCCGGCTGGCCCCCGAGAACGTCCTGGTCGACCGGCACGGCCAGGTCCGGGTGATCGGGCTGTGCGTGGACGCCGCGCTCCACGGTCTGCCCCACGACCGGACCTCCACCGACGTCACCGACCTGGCCGCGCTGCTGTACTGCGCGCTCACCGCCAGCTGGGCCGGCGCCTCCCGCTCCGACGTCCGCAGCGCTCCGGTCGAGCACGGCCACGTCCTGCGGCCCCGCCGGGTCCGCGCCGGGGTGCCCGGCCCGCTCGACCAGCTCTGCGACCTCGTCCTGCACGCCCATGTCGGCACGCGTGGCCGCCTCGAGGTCACCGCCGCCGGCATCGCGGAGCGTCTCACCGGGTTCGTCGGCGACGAGGCCGGCATCGCGGAGTCCCTGGTCGCCACGCTGCCACCGGTGCGCGAGCGGTTCCCGACCTCGCTCCCCCCGGTGCCGGAGCGGCGAGCGCGCGAGGCGCCGGACCCCGAGCCGGAGCCCGCCGCGGAGCCGACCGGGGAGACCACCGTCGTCACGGACGTACCCACCCAGGCGGCGCTGCCTGCCCTCGACGACGACACCGCCGGCGCCGGCCAGGGGTCGCGCGCCCGGCGCACCCCGGGGCCGCCGCCCCCGCCGCCCCCGGACCCTCCCGCCCGGCCGCTGTTCGCCCCCGACCCCCCGGACGGCGCCCCCGTACGCCGCTCCCGCCACGCCGCCACCGGCCCCGCGACCACCGCCGTCGGCGCGGCGGGCCCGGTGGCCGGTGCCGGCAACCCGACCGGGTCGACGTACTGGCCGTGGGACACCGGGTCGCGCGACGACGCGGCGGACTCCACCGGCTCCGGGCTCCTGCCCGCGGTCGAGGAGCCCGTCCCCGGACGCCGCTCCCAGCGGGTCGGGATCGTGATCGGCCTGCTGCTGGTGGCCCTCGTCGCGGCCGTGCTGGCCTACAACCTGGGGCGCGGACGCACGCCCCTCGGCACGGAGCCGGAGGTCGCGACCCCGACCCCGACCCCCAGCGCCGAGGTCGCCCCCGACCCGGTCGCCGTCGAGGGTCTCGACGCGGTGCTCCTGGACCCCCAGGGCGGCGGCTCGGAGGACGACGGTGACGCACCGTCGGCCGTCGACGGCGACCCCGCCACGGCGTGGTCCACGCTGACCTACTTCCAGCAGCTCGGTCCCGGCGGGCTCAAGACCGGCATCGGCCTGACCGTCGACCTCGGCCAGGACCGTGACGTCACCGCGGTGGACCTGACCTTCGACGGGTCGCCCACCAGCGCCACCGTCTTCGCCTCCGACACCGCGCCGACCGGGGTGGACGGGCTCGTCCCCGTCGCCTCGGTCGACGACGCCGGCGACGACGCCGGCCTGGTCCTCGACGAGCCCGTCGCCGCGCGCTACCTGGTGGTCTGGCTGACCGGCCTGCCGCCCGTCGACGGTGGCTTCTCCGGTGGCCTGCGCGAGATCGGGGTGCAGGAGGTCCCGCGTGGGTGAGGGCCGGGGACCCGGAGCGCCGGGTGGGTGACCCGAACCCGGGCCGGTCCGGCACCTGGGCCGACCCGCGGGACGACGCCGCCCTCCTCGCCGCGCACGTCGCCGGCGACCCGGAGGCCTTCGCGGTCCTGGTGCGCCGCCACCAGGACCGGCTGTGGGCCGTGGCCCTGCGCACCTGCGGGCACCCCGAGGACGCCGCCGACGCGCTGCAGGACGCCCTGGTGTCCGCCTACCGTCGCGCCGGGTCCTTCCGCGGCGACGCAGCCGTCACCACCTGGCTGCACCGCGTCGTGGTCAACGCCTGCCTGGACCGAATGCGTGCGGCGAAGGTACGCCGGGCCGATCCGCTGCCCGACGACCTCAGCGACCGGGCCGGCAGCCCCGGTGACGCCGGCGCCCCCGGTCGCCGGGACGCGCACGACCGGGACGACCCCGCCGCGGCCGCGGTGACCGCCGACCGCCGCCGGCAGGTCCTGGCCGCCCTCGCCACCCTGCCGGCCCCCCAGCGTGCCGCGATCGTGCTGGTGGACCTCGAGGGCTACACGGTGGCGGAGGCGGCCGCGGTCCTCGACTGCCGCCCCGGCACCGTGAAGTCCCGGTGCTCCCGTGGACGCGTCGTCCTGGCCGGCCTGCTCCGCCCCCTCCTCGGCGACGACGCGGGCACGGACGGCCCGCCGGCCGGGAACCACCCGCCGTCCCGGCACGTCCCATCCACACCACCCCGGGGGCCACCCACCGGATCGTGAGCGCCGCCCCGGGCGGCACCCCCGGGGCCTGCCCGAGCAGCCTGGGACGATGCCCGCGTACGCCCCGCCCCACCGACCAGCCCGCAGCCCGGGCCGAGGACACCCGTGACCGACCGACAGCCCACGCCCCGCGAGGAGGCGGCCCTGCGCCGCCTGCTGCGGGACGCGCGCCACGACGGACCGGTCCCGCCCGAGGTCGCCGCCCGCACCGAGGAGACGCTGGCGGCCCTGGGTGCCGGCGGTCGGGACGCCGACCCCGCAGGGCACGGGGGCCCCGACCACCACCGCCGGCGTCGGGCCGCGACCGCGCTGCTCGTCGCCGCGGTCAGCGTCGTCGTGGTCGGCATCGGCGTCGGCCAGGTGCTGCGCCCGGCGACCGAGCAGCTCACCGGTTCCGCCGACAGCAGCGCCGGCGAGGCCGCCCGCGACACGCCGCCCGACCGTGCCGCCCCCCAGGAGCAGGCGCCGGACGCCGCGGCGGGCAGCGACGGCAGCGTCGAGCAGGGCGGTGCGGGCGCCCGGTCCGGTTCGGCCGTCCGGAGCGGGGTGCCGGTGGAGCAGCTCGCGCTGGTCGCGGAGCCGCCGGCGGTCAGCGCGGCCCGCTTCGCCCGCGACGTCGCCCGGGTACGGCGCCTCCAGCAGGCCGAGCGACCCCGACGCACGACGCTGGCGGACCGCGGCCGGCTCGCGGCGCGCGACCCCGCGCCCGGGTTCACCTGCGCGCGTGCCGACTGGGGCGCCGGGCGGGTGGTGGCCGTGCTCTACGAGCAGGCGCCCGCCGTCCTGGTGCTGCGTCCCGCCACCCGGGCGACCCGGGTCGCCGACCTCGTCGAGTGCGGCAGCGGCGACGTGGTCCGCTCGATCACGCTGACCCGCTGACCAGGCCCGCTGACCAGGCCCGGGAACACCCGGGACCTAGCATCGGTTGGGACCACCGACGGCGCCGCAGGCTGCGGCGCCCGGCACCAGCCCGTACCTCTCGAGGAGAGACCCTGTCATGAGCGACCCGCGCAACGTGATCATCATCGGCTCGGGACCGGCCGGCTACACCGCCGCCGTCTACGCGGCTCGTGCCAACCTGAACCCGCTGGTCCTCGAGGGCTCGGTCACCGCCGGTGGCGCCTTGATGAACACCACCGAGGTCGAGAACTTCCCCGGCTTCCGCGACGGCATCATGGGCCCCGCCCTGATGGACGAGATGCGTGCCCAGGCCGAGCGCTTCGGCGCCGAGCTGCTGTCGGACGACGCCACCGAGGTCGACCTGACCGGGGCGTTGAAGACGGTGACCACGGCCACCGAGACCTACCGGGCCCGGTCGGTGATCCTGGCCACCGGCTCCGGCTACCGCAAGCTGGGCCTGCCCCGCGAGGACGAGCTCTCGGGCCGCGGCGTCTCCTGGTGCGCGACGTGCGACGGGTTCTTCTTCCGCGAGCAGCACATCGCGGTGGTCGGCGGCGGCGACTCCGCGATCGAGGAGGCGACCTTCCTCACCCGGTTCGGCTCGAAGGTCACCCTGATCGTGCGCCGCGACGAGCTCCGTGCCTCGAAGATCATGCAGGAGCGTGCGTTCGCCGACCCCAAGCTCGAGGTCGTCTGGAACGCCGCGATCAAGCAGATCAACGGCGAGGACCGGCTGGAGTCGCTGACGCTGGAGGACACCGTCACCGGCGCGACGAGCCACCTGGACGCCACCGGGCTGTTCATCGCCATCGGTCACGACCCGCGCTCGGAGCTGCTCCACGGCCAGGTCGATCTCGACGAGAACGGTTACGTCCTGGTCACCCAGCCGAGCACCGCCACCAACGTCGCCGGCGTCTTCGCCTGCGGCGACCTCGTGGACCACCACTACCGGCAGGCGATCACGGCCGCCGGCACCGGCTGCGCCGCCGCCCTCGACGCCGAGCGCTACATCGCCGAGATCGACCACGTGGCGATGACCAGCGGCACCGCGCCGGAGACCGTGGCCGAGATCATCCAGACCGCGGGCGTGCGCGCCGCCGGCTGAGGCCGCGCCGCGCCGCCCGGAACAAAGCCCGGGCAGGCGGCGTTCTCCTCCCGACCGACGCGGCGAGAGCCGCCGGTCACCCCGACCCCTGCAGCACCACGGAAGGAACGTCATCGTGAGCAACATGGCCGCCGTCACCGACGCCGAGTTCGAGTCCCAGGTCCTCCAGTCCGACAAGCCCGTCCTCGTCGACTTCTGGGCGGAGTGGTGCGGCCCGTGCCGCCAGGTCTCGCCGATCCTGGACGAGCTGTCGGGCGAGCACGGCGACAAGATCACCTTCCTGAAGATGAACGTCGACGAGAACCCCGTGACCCCGAGCTCGTACCGCGTCACCGGCATCCCGACGATCAACGTCTACCAGGGCGGCGAGGTCGTCAAGAGCATCGTCGGCGCCCGCCCGAAGGCCGCGATCCTCAAGGAGCTCGACGACTTCCTGGCCTGACCCGCTCGTCGTGCCCCCGCACGTCACGCAGACGCGTCCCGCCCGACGGCGGGGCGCGTCTGCTGCGTCCGGGCCGGGGCCGCCACCGGTACGGACGGGCGCACCGCCCCCCGCAGGCGCTCGACGGCGGCCTCGACCTCGTCGCGCCACCGCAGCAACGAGCGCAGGTCCATCCGCAGCCGCGGGTGACGCGGGTGCTCGCGCAGGGTCCCGAACCCGACCCGGGCCAGGAACTCCGCCGGCGGCGTGCAGGAGGACCGCAGGACCGCCGGCCCGGCCGCGCCGAAGGCCTCGACCGCCCGGTAGCCGCCGCGGTCGACCAGGTCGCGGGCGAGGTGCTGCACCAGCTGCCGGCCGAGGCCCTGCCCGACGTGCGACCCGGCCACCCACACGGTCGTGAGCAGCACCGCGTCGGGCGAGACCGGGGAGGTCGGGAAGCGGTCCGCGCCCGGGACGAGGGCCGGCGGTGCGTACACGACGTAGCCGACGGGTCGGTCGTCGTCGACGACCACCCGGCCGCAGGAGCCCCAGTCGCGCAGCACGGACGAGACCCACGCGAGCTTCTCCACCTGCCGCTGCTCGGCGTCGAGGTCGAGCCGGCGGGCGTCCGCCGGTGTGCACTCCCACGCCACGCACGTCGAGCAGGGCCCGGGCATCGCCGCGAGGCGGTCGGGGGTGAGCGGCACGATCCGGCGGGTCACAGGGTCGATGGTAGGTCGGCTGCGTCCGACGCGGGGCGATCCGCGCGCCCGCGCCCTCGCCCACCTGCGAGGATGACGCCGTGCGCCAGATCCGCCAGAGCCGCAAGCTCCACGACGTCCGTTACGACGTCCGGGGACCCATCCTCGTCGAGGCCCAGCGCCTGGAGTCCGAGGGTCACCGCATCCTCAAGCTCAACATCGGCAACCCGGCCCCCTTCGGGTTCGAGGCGCCCGAGGCGATCCTCGCCGACATGCAGCACCACCTGCACGAGGCGCAGGGCTACAGCGACTCCCGGGGCATCTACCCCGCCCGGACCGCCGTCGCGCAGTACTACCAGCAGCAGGGCCTGCGCGACGCCGTCGTGGACGACGTCTTCATCGGCAACGGGGTCTCCGAGCTGATCTCGATGGTGCTCCAGGCCTTCGTGGACGACGGCAACGAGATCCTCGTCCCGGCCCCCGACTACCCGCTGTGGACCGGCGCGGTCACGTTGTCGGGGGGCGTGCCGGTGCACTACGAGTGCGACGAGGAGGACGGGTGGAACCCCGACCTGGCCGACATCGAGGCCAAGATCACCGAGAACACGCAGGCCCTGGTGATCATCAACCCGAACAACCCGACGGGTGCGGTCTACAGCAGGGAGGTCGTGGAGGGGCTGGTCGACATCGCGCGCCGCCACGAGCTGGTGGTGTTCTCCGACGAGATCTACGAGAAGATCCTCTTCGAGGACGCCGTGCACCACCACGCCGCCCTGGCGGCCGGCGACGACGTGCTGTGCCTGACCTTCAGCGGGTTGTCCAAGGCCTACCGGGTCTGCGGCTACCGGGCCGGCTGGGTGCTGATCTCCGGACCGCAGGAGGTCGCCGCGGACTTCATCGAGGGCCTCACCCTGATCGCCAACATGCGGATGTGCTCCAACGTCCCCGCGCAGCACGCCATCCAGACCGCGCTGGGGGGCTACCAGTCGATCGAGGAGCTGATCGTCCCGGGCGGCCGCTTCTACGAGCAGTCCATGCTGGCCGACCGGCTGCTCAACGAGATCCCGGGGGTCAGCTCCGTACGCCCCCGGGGCGCCCTCTACTGCTTCCCGCGCCTGGACCCCGAGGTCTACCCGATCGAGGACGACGAGGCCTTCGTGATCGAGCTGCTGCGCTCGAAGAAGATCCTGGTCACGCACGGCACCGGCTTCAACTGGGTCCGCCCGGACCACTTCCGGCTGGTGACGCTGCCGGACGTCGCCGTCCTGGAGGAGGCGATCGGACGGATCGCCGACTTCCTGGCCGGCCGGCGCTAGGCGCGGACCGCGCGCCCGTCCCCCGCCCCGACGACCCCGCAGGAGGCAGTACCGTGCGAGACCTGACGTACCCGCCGATCATCGGCGTGGCCAAGACGTCGTTCCGGCTGCTCGGGCAGCGGTTCGCGCTGACCGGCACCGAGCACGTCCCCCCCACCGGAGGCGTCCTGCTGGCCTACAACCACATCGGCTACGTGGACTTCGTCTACGGCGGTCTCGCCGCGAACCCGTCGGGCCGCCTGGTCCGCTTCATGGCGAAGCGCGAGCTCTTCGACCACCGGTGGACGGGCCCGCTGATGCGTTCGCTGCACCACATCGAGGTGGACCGGGGCGACGGGGTGCAGTCCTTCCAGACGGCGGTGGACGCGCTGCGTGCGGGGGAGGCCGTCGGGATCTTCCCCGAGGCCACGATCTCGCGCTCCTTCGAGCTCAAGGAGTTCAAGACCGGCACCGTGCGGATCGCCGCCGAGGCCGGCGTCCCGGTGCTGCCCGTCATCATGTGGGGCACCCAGCGGATGATGACCAAGGACCACCCGAAGGACTTCTCGCGGGGCAAGACCATCGCCATCAGCGTCGGTGAGCCGCTGCACCCCGCCGGCGACGACCCGGTCGGCGACACCCGGCGGCTGAAGGAGCAGATGTCGACCATGCTCGACGCCGCCATCCGCGCGTACCCCGAGGCCGAGCAGCCCCCCGGCTGCTGGTGGCTCCCGGCGTCGTACGGCGGGTCCGCCCCGACCCCGGAGGAGGCCCTGCGCCTCGACGCCGAGGAGAAGCGCCGCCGCGCGCAGAAGCGTCGGGCCGCCCGCAAGAAGTAGCCAAGTCGAGGTGTGGCTTTGTCGACACGGCGACTTGTCGAGAGGTCACCTTGGAGGGTGGACTGGGGCCGGCGGGCGGGGCGGCAACAACTCCGCAATTGTCGGGTTCTGACTGGACCGGCGCGTCACAACGAGTCGCAACCCCACCACTGCGCCCCACCGACCACCCGCGACCAAGCCCCGTCCCACGTGGCACGACACCGACCCAGCCAGTCAGATCGGCCGGGACGGTGCGGCCCGGCAACAACTCCGCAATTGTGGAGTTGCGACCGGACGGGCGCGTCACAACGAGTCGCAACCCCACCATTGCGCCCCACCGACCACCCGCGACCAAGCCCCGTCCCACGTGGCACGACACCGACCCAGCCAGTCAGATCGGACGGTCGGTGCGGTTGCGCGGATCCATCACCTCGAGGATCCGCTGCAGGTCCTCCAGGGTGGCGAACTCCACGACGATCTTGCCCTTCGACCGGCCGAGGTCCACCTTCACGCGCGTCTCGAAGCGGTCGGACAGGCGGTCGGCGATCTCGCTGAGCCCGGGGGCGCTCGGCCGCCGCCGAGCGGGGGACCGGCGGTCCGGGCCGTGGTCGCCCACGGCGACGATCTCCTCCAGGGCGCGCACGCTGATGCCCTCGGCGACGATCCGCGACGCCAGCCGGTCCTGCAGGTCGGCGTCGTCGACCGAGAGCAGCGCGCGGGCGTGGCCGGCCGACAGCACCCCGGCAGCCACCCGGCGCTGCACGGCGGGACTCAGGCGGAGAAGCCGCAGGGTGTTGCTGATCTGCGGTCGGGAGCGTCCGATGCGCTGAGCGAGCTCCTCGTGCGTGATCCCGAAGTCCTCCAGCAGCTGGGCGTAGGCCGAGGCCTCCTCCAGCGGGTTCAGCTGCGCGCGGTGCAGGTTCTCCAGCAGCGCGTCGCGCAGCATGTCGGTGTCGTCGGTCTCGCGGACGATCGCCGGGATCCGCTCCAGACCCGCCGCCTGGCCGGCCCGCCACCGACGCTCGCCCATGACGAGCTCGTACTCCTCCGGTCCGGAGCGGCGGACCACGATCGGCTGCAGCAGCCCGATCTCCCGCACGCTGTGCACCAGCTCGGCCATGGCGTCCTCGTCGAACACCGTCCGCGGCTGCGCCCGGTTGGGCCGGATCTGCTCGGGCGGCAGCTCGACGAAGTACGCCCCCTCCACCGGAGCGAGCCCCGTGGCGTCCGGTTCGGACTCGTCGTCCGCCACCGCCTCGGACCCACCGGCCCGGGCGTCGTCCTCCGGCGGCACCGGTGCCTGGGTCGGGATCAGCGAACCGAGACCACGGCCGAGGCCCCGGCGAGGACCGGGGCGTACGCCGCTCACACCGTCACCGCGCGCTCGGTGATCTCGCGCGCGGCCTCGAGGTAGCTCAGGGCGCCGGGCGAGCCCGGGTCGTACGTCATCACCGTCTGGGCGTACGACGGGGCCTCGCTGACCCGGACCGAGCGCGGGATGTTGGTCCGCAGCACCTGGTCGCCGAAGTGCTCACGGACCTCGGAGGCGACGCCGGCCGCCAGTCGGGTACGGGCGTCGTACATCGTCAGCAGGATGGTGCTGACCGACAACGACGGGTTGAGGTGCGCCTTGACCATCTCGACGGTCTCGATCAGCTGCCCCAGCCCCTCCAGCGCGTAGTACTCGGCCTGGATCGGGATCATCATCTCCTCCCCGGCCACCAGCGCGTTCAGCGTCAGCAGGCCGAGCGAGGGTGGGCAGTCCACGAGCAGGTAGTCGTAGCGCTCGTCGCCCACCTCGACCGCCGAGCCGACCAGCGGGTGGGCCAGGATCGCGGTCTTCAGCCTGCTCTCCCGCCCCGCCTCACCCACCAGCTCGATCTCGGCACCGGCCAGGTCGATGGTGGCCGGCACCACGTCCAACCCCTCCACCTCCGGGCAGGGACTCACCACGTCGGCCAGCGCCGCACCCTCGACCAGGGCGTCGTACGTGCCCGGCGTGCCCCGGCGGTGCTCGATGTTCAGGGCCGTCGACGCGTTGCCCTGCGGGTCGAGGTCGATCACCAGCACGCGCTGCCCGAGCTGGGCGAGACCTGCGGCGATGTTCACGGTCGACGTGGTCTTGCCCACCCCGCCCTTCTGGTTCGCGACCACGAAGATCCGGGTCGCGGCCGGCCGGACCGCCGGGGGACGAGCATCCGCCGTCCGCCGCGCGAGCATCGAGTGCTGGGTCGCCCGCGCCAGCGGCGTCAGGTGGTCCTCGAACCCCGCGTCCAGCTCCGCGAGCTCGGCTGCGGTCCGCACGACGCTCTCCGGGTGACGTGGTGTTCCACGTGAAACATGATCATCGTCCGGCACGGGACCTCCTGGGGAACGCGTTGGTCTGGGGGTGTTCGGATCGAACGAGCGTTGCTCCGTGGCAGCGCCCACGACATGGTTGGGTGGTGCCTGGTCGGGAGCCCGCACAAGCCCGGGCCCCGGCGGTCACCGTCCCGCACGGCCCCGGTCGCCTCGACCACGCCGCCCACCGGCCGGGGTACCGCGGCGCGGTCCCCGTCCCGGAGCACCGTCCGACCGGTGCCGGGAGCCGATCGACGACGACGATACCTGCGCGGGGTCGGCCCAGCGAACACGCACCGCGCGCACGGTGGACGACCCGCCAGACGCGCCGACGACCTGTCCGGGCACCGGCTCCGTCGGCTCGACCTCCACCGCCGCCGGACGCACGCCGTCGGGTCCGACCACCACCAGCTCTGGCGGCGCCCACCCGTGACGACCCAGCAGTGGGCGCACCGCCCTGACCTCGTCAGCGGCGCTCGCACCTTTGAGAGCGAGGACCTGACCGTCGGCACCCACCAGCGGCATGCACCACTCGAGCAGACGACCCAACGGCGCAACGGCCCTCGAGGTCACCACGTCGAACACGGAGGCCCCGTGCACCTCCTCCGCGCGAGCCCGCACGACCGTGACGTTCCCCAGTCCCAGCTCCTCGACCACCTGGGCCAGGAACGTCGTCCGCCGCAGCAGCGGCTCGATCAGGGTCAGGTGCAGGTCAGGCCGTCCGATCGCGAGCACGATGCCCGGCAGGCCGGCACCCGAGCCGACGTCCGCAACCCGGGACCCGGGCGGGAGAGCCGGAGCGATCCCGAACGAGTTCAGCAGGTGCCGGTCCCAGAGACGCGGAACCTCCCGCGGGCCGATCAGCCCTCGCACCACGCCGTCGGACGCCAGCAGCTCGGCGTACCGGATCGCCAGCGGCAGGGTGTCGGACGAGAAAACCCCCCGCGCCGTGTCCGGGACGGGGGGTGTTCCACGTGGAACGTCGTTCATCCGGCGGGGAGCACCACGACGTAGCGCCGGGGCTCGGTGCCCTCGGACTCCGACTGCAGCCCGGCTGCCGCCACCGCGTCGTGCACGACCTTGCGCTGGAACGGGCTCATCGGGTCCAGCGGCGCCCGCGAGCCGGACTCCCGGACCTCCGCGATGGTCCGCGCCGCGATCTCCTCGAGGCGACGGCGCTGCTCGGCCCGGTAGCCGCTGATGTCGAGCATCAGCCGCGACCGCTCCCCGGTCTCCCGGTACACCGCCAGCCGGGTCAGCTCCTGCAGGGCGTCGAGCACCTCACCGTCGCGACCCACGAGCTGACCCAGATCGGCGCCGACGACGGAGACCGCGGCACGATCGCCGTCGACGTCCATGTCGAGGTCGCCGTCCAGGTCGGCGATGTCGAGCAGCTCCTCGAGGTAGTCGGCCGCGATGTCGCCCTCCCGCTCCAGCTGGCTCAGGCGGGCCTCGGACCCCTCCTCCGCCGGCGGTGCCGCGTCCTGCTCGGGGGACGGGGCCGCCTCCGGCGCACCGGCCTCGGCCTCGGGTGCGGCCTGCTCCCGCTCGTCGGTCTGCTCGCTCACTTCTTCCCCTTCTTGTTCGCTGGTTTCGGTCCGCCTCCGGGGCGCTGACCGGCCGGGCGGCTCGGCGACCCGCTGCTCGGCCTCGGCACTCCCTGCTGACGCTGCTGGCGGGTCTGTCGCTTGGGCTGCTGACGGGTCGAGGGGCGCACCTCGCTGACCGGCGCCACCTCGGGCTCGGCCTCCACGACCTCGCCCTTGCGGATCGCCTTGGCCTTGTCACGCTCGAGCTTGGCGTCCATCGCGGGCGTCCCCGGGGCCGGGTTGTTGCGGATGACGTAGAACTGCTGGCCCATGGTCCACATGTTCGAGGTGGTCCAGTAGAGAAGCACCCCGATCGGGAACGCGACACCGCCGAGGCCGAAGGCCACGGGGAGGATGTAGAGGAGCAGCTTCTGCTGCTGGGCGTACTGGCCCTTCAGGGCGTCGGCCGGCATGTTCTTGCTCATCAGCTGGCGCTGGGTGATGAAGGTCGTCGCGGTCATCGCGAGCACCAGCACGAGCGCCACCAGCATCACGCTGAGGTCCCCGGTCGGCCCCCAGGTCCGCGACTGCCAGAAGGTGTCCGCGATCGGGATCCTGCCCAGGATCTCGGACTCACCGAACGCCCGTGCCCGATCGACGTCCATGAAGCCGTGCGGCGTGCCGTTGGCGGCCTGATCGAGCAGGCGGAAGAGGGCGAAGAAGATCGGCATCTGCAGCAGCAGCGGCAGGCAGGAGGCGAACGGGTTGGTGCCCGCGTCCTTGTACAGCTTCATGGTCTCCTCGGCCATGCGCTGCCGGTCGTGACCGTACTTCTTGCGCAGCTCCACCACCTTGGGCTGGATGAGCTGCATGTTGCGGCTGGACTTGATCTGCCGCACGAAGAGCGGGATCAACGCGATCCGGATGACGATGGTCAGACCGACGATCGACAGGGCCCAGGCCAGGCCGCCGGCGGGGTCCAGGAACGTGCTGAACAGCTCGTGGAACCCGATCATGATCGCCGAGATCACGTAGTACAGCGGCGTCAGGATGAAGTTCCCGAAGTCGGAGAGGGCTTCCACGGCTCGTCAGGCTCCTTGGGTGTCGGGACGGGTCCCGGCGGTCTGGTGGTCGTGCGCGAGGTGCTCGTCGACGGACTCGTGCCCGGGGACGTGGTCGACCCCGCCCTCCGCCCAGGGGTGGCACCGCCCGATCCGCCGCACCGCCAGCCAGGCGCCGCGGGCCGCTCCGTGCCGCTCCACTGCTTCCAGAGCGTAGGCCGAGCACGAAGGGTAGTACCGGCAGACCTCGCCGTAGACCGGGCTGACCACCGCGCGGTAGCCGCGCAGCAGCAGCACCACGACGCGCCTCATGTGCGCACCCGCTCGGCGGGGACCAGGCTGCGCAGGCAGTGGTCCAGGTCGGCGCCGAGCTCGGTGCTCCCGGCCGCCGCTGCCGGCGGCAGCGCGCGCAGCACGACCTCGGTCCCGGCGGGCAGAGCGTCGATCCGTGCCGCCATCAGGTGCCGCAGGCGTCGCTTGACGCGGGTCCGTACGACCGACCCGCCCACGGACTTGGCGACCACCAGACCCACCACCGACGACCCCGGACCCCCGGCGCCCACGGCACCGTCGGGCAGCAGCACGCTGACCACCACGGTCCGGGCAGCACGACGCCGCCCCCGTCGCAGCACACGACGAAAGCTCGTCGCGTCGGTCAGACGGTGGGCGGCGGGCAGCACGATTCGGTCGGTCTCGGGTCCGCCGCGCGGATCAGACCGCGAGTTCCTTGCGGCCCTTGCGACGGCGCGCGTTGAGGATGGCGCGACCGGCACGGGTCCGCATGCGCAGGCGGAAGCCGTGCGTCTTGTGGCGGCGACGGTTGTTCGGCTGGTACGTACGCTTGCTCACGGTCGTCTCTTTCGGTTGCTGCGGTTCGGCGCCCACGTCGGCGGCCCCAGGTGGGTCTCGCCGTGCAGGCCTTCGGCCGGTGCCGTACGCCTCGCAGGATCCTGCGCGCGGGCACCCGCCGACCTCGGATGACCAACTGACGGTACGCGCTGCGGCGCGGGGGGGTCAAACCCGCAGCCACCTGCGGGCGCGACCGCGCCACGGGCCCGGTGGGCAGCCCGGGCCGACCCTGCCCGCTCCTGGCCTACGCCTGTGGATGACGGCTTGCCGGGGGTGCGGGACCGGGTTACGTTCCCGGGGTCCCGGACGAGGCGGGTCCACGTGCCGACGTCGTCCGACGACAGCGTCGCCGGAGGCGAGCCCGCTCTGCGGAACGTGCTCTGACCTGCGACGACAGCGCCACGCCGGCGGTCCGTGGCCCGAGGGAGGGCGCGCGAGGCGTCTCCCGTGTCGCAAGTGCACAGCTTGTGGAGAATGTTGTGGAAGGACGAGGGCCCCGCGCCAACCGGAACGGGGTCGCCCGATCGGCGACGACCGGGGGCTGACCAGGAGGGACGCGACCGTGCAGCAGGGACCAGAGGACCTCGAGAGGGCCTGGCGACAGGTCGTCGAGGACGTGGCACCGGAGAAGCAGGCGTGGTTGCGCAGCAGCGCCCTGGCCACGGTGCACGAGAACACCGCGATCATCGAGGTGCCCGACGAGTTCACCCGCACCCGCCTCGAGGGGCGCCAGCGCGGCCAGCTCGAGGACGCGCTCACCGAGCTGCTCGGCCGCGAGATGCGGATCGCGGTGACCGTCAACCCCGACCTGGCGCGCACCGACGCCGAGGCCGAGTCGGGTCCGGCGCCGTTGACGTCCCTGGCCTCCCAGCGCGACTCCCGCCGCGACGACCGTGGTCGTGAGGACTGGCGGGACGACCCCGACGGCCGTGGCGACGGACCGGACGAGTCGACTCGTCGACCCCTCGACATGTCGACATATCGGTCCGCGGGCGCCCGCGGGCTCGAGGCGCACGACGGTCTGGGCGGGCGTCCCGTCGACGGTCTCGACCAGAGCGCCCCGCCACGACCCGCCCCCGGCGGAGCCTCCCTCGGCTCCTCCGACGGCGCCGCCCGCTCCGCGGAGACCCGGCTCAACCCCAAGTACCTCTTCGAGACCTTCGTCATCGGGTCCTCGAACCGCTTCCCGCACGCCGCCGCGGTCGCCGTCGCCGAGGCCCCCGGCAAGGCCTACAACCCGCTGCTCGTCTACGGCGACTCCGGACTGGGCAAGACCCACCTGCTGCACGCCATCGGCAACTACGTCCGCAGCCTCTACACCGGCTCGAAGGTGCGCTACGTGTCGAGCGAGGAGTTCACCAACGAGTTCATCAACGCCATCCGCGACGACCGGCAGGACCGGTTCAAGCGGCGCTACCGCGACGTGGACGTCCTGCTGATCGACGACATCCAGTTCCTGGAGGGCAAGACCCAGACCCAGGAGGAGTTCTTCCACACCTTCAACACCCTGCACAACGCCAACAAGCAGATCGTGCTGACCTCCGACCGGGCACCCAAGCGGCTGGAGGCGCTCGAGGACCGGCTCCGTAACCGCTTCGAGTGGGGCCTGATCACCGACGTGCAGCCGCCCGACCTCGAGACGCGGATCGCGATCCTGCGCAAGAAGGCCGCGATGGACCGTCTCACCGCCCCGCCCGACGTGCTGGAGTTCATCGCCTCGAAGATCCAGACCAACATCCGTGAGCTCGAGGGCGCCCTGATCCGGGTCACCGCGTTCGCCAACCTCAACCGTCAGGAGGTCGACATGACCCTGGCCGAAATCGTCCTGAAGGACCTGATCCCCGAGGGTGGCGAGCCCGAGATCACCGCACCGCTGATCATCGCGCAGACCGCCGCGTACTTCGGGCTGACCATCGACGAGCTCACCGGCCCCAGTCGCGGACGCCACCTGGTCCTGGCCCGCCAGATCGCGATGTACCTGTGCCGTGAGCTCACCGCCCTGTCGCTGCCGAAGATCGGCCAGCAGTTCGGCAACCGCGACCACACCACGGTGATGTACGCCGAGCGCAAGATCGGCCGGCTGCTCGCCGAGCGTCGGGCGGTGTTCAACCAGGTCAGCGAGCTCACCAACCGGGTCAAGCTGCAGGCCCGTCAGGTCTGAGCGGCCGCTCACCGACCTGTGCACAACCCGGTCCCGGGGCTATGAACTACACGGGGAGGATCTGTGCGGCGCTGCACAGGGGCCGTCCACCGCAACCCGCGCCGTCCACACCCCGGGGCTGTGAGCACCCGATTGGTGCACACCCCCTGTGCACACCGATTGCACCGTGCGACCTGCGACGACGTCCTCTGTCCACAGTTTCCACCGGACCTACTGCTCCCACTCACCTCTACACCTGATGATCTGGAGAACTCGACCTCCTGGCCCCTGGCCTGGGGACGACCTCGAGTCACACCGATGACATTCACCGCTGTCATTCCGGCTCGGAGCACGACACGACCTCGACCACCCACGCACCTGCTCCGCATGGCAGGATCAACCTCCCGGCCCCGGCTGGCTTCCCTCGTGTGCTTTTCCGCGCGACCCCAGCACCACCCAGCGCAACCCCGCGTGACCCCAGTTCTGTGCCACCACCTCCCACAGTGAGGACTCGATCGTGAAGTTCCGCGTCGAACGTGACGTGTTCGCCGACGCCGTCGCGTGGGCTGCTCGCAGCCTGCCCGTGCGTCCGAGCGTCCCCGTGCTGGCCGGCCTGCTCATCGAGGCCAGCGACGAGGGCCTGGTGCTCTCGTCCTTCGACTACGAGACGTCCGCGCGGGCCACGCTCAACGCCGACGTCTCCGACGAGGGCCGGGCCCTGGTCAGCGGCCGCCTGCTCGCCGACATCTGCCGCAGCCTGC
>JBKJPE010000124.1:0-13089 GCA_046595185.1 Nocardioides sp. | reverse complement strand
CGTTGCTCCGCCAGCCGATCCTCCTGCTCGCTCGCAGCCAAGGGGTCAAGAAGCTCGTCTCGACCATGCCTGTCTCGAGCGGCATCGTCACGGGCTATGTCCCCGGCGAGAGGACGGCCGACGCCGTGCGCGCCACCTCGGGGCTGGTCGACAACGGCCTGCGGGTGACGCTGGACTACCTCGGCGAGGACACCACCGACCGGGACCAGGCGGACGCCACCGTCGAGGCGTACCTGGACCTGCTGCGCGAGCTGTCGCTGCGCGGGCTGACGCGCCACGCCGAGGTGTCGGTGAAGCTGTCGGCGATCGGCCAGGCCATCCCCGACAGCGGAGCCGGCAAGGTCGCGATCGAGAACGCGCGCACCATCTGCCGCGCGGCCCGCAACGCCGGCACCACGGTCACCCTCGACATGGAGGACCACACGACCACCGAGCGGACCTTGGCGGTCCTGCGCGAGCTGCGGCAGGACTTCCCCGAGACCGGTGCCGTGCTCCAGGCGATGCTGCACCGCACCGAGGCCGACTGCCGGGCGCTGGCCCACGAGGGCTCGCGGGTGCGGTTGTGCAAGGGCGCGTACGCCGAGCCGCCCGAGGTCGCTTTCACCGACAGGGTCGAGATCGACAAGTCCTACGTGCGCTGCCTCAAGGCGCTGCTGGCCGGCACGGGCTACCCGATGATCGCCACCCACGACCCGCGGATGATCGACATCGCCGCGTCGCTGGCCAGCCGTTACGGACGCGCGCAGGGCACCTACGAGTACCAGATGCTCTACGGCATCCGCCCCGACGAGCAGAAGCGCCTGGCCGGCGACGGGGAGACGGTGCGCACCTACGTGCCCTACGGCGAGGAGTGGTACGGCTACCTGATGCGGCGCCTCGCCGAGAAGCCGGCCAACCTGGCCTTCTTCGCGCGCTCCCTGGTCTCGAAGTCCTAGGAGGACGGTTCACGGTGCAGGAGAAGCAGACCGCCATCATCGGGGCCGGCGTCATGGGCGAGGCCCTGCTGTCGGGCCTCGTGCGCGCAGGGCGCCGCGTCGACCGGCTGCTCGTCGGCGAGAAGCGCCCCGAGCGGGCCCGCGAGCTCGAGGACCGGTACGGCGTGGCGGTGGTCGGCAACGCCGACGCGGCCGCCCGGGCCGACACCGTCGTGCTGGTCGTGAAGCCGCAGGACATGGCCGACGTGCTCGGCGAGCTCGCCGGGAGCCTGCGGGCCGGACAGCTGGTCGTCTCGCTGGCCGCCGGCATCACGACCTCCTACATCGAGGAGCGCGTGCCCGACGGGATCGCGGTCGTCCGGGTCATGCCGAACACCCCGGCCCTGGTGGACGAGGGCATGTCGGCGATCTCGCCCGGCTCGCACTGCTCCGAGAGCGACCTCGCCGAGGCCGAGCAGATGCTGCGCTCGGTCGGCAAGGTGCTGCGGATCCCCGAGCGCCAGCAGGACGCGGTGACCTCGATCTCCGGATCCGGCCCGGCGTACATCTTCTTCGTCGTCGAGTCGATGATCGAGGCCGGCGTCCACCTGGGGCTGCCCCGCGCCACCGCGACCGACCTGGTGATCCAGACCGTCGTCGGCTCGGGCCGGATGCTCCAGGAGACCGGCACCCACCCCACCGTCCTGCGCGAGCAGGTCACCTCGCCCGGCGGCACCACGGCCAGCGCGCTGCGCGAGCTCGAGGTCCACGGGGTGCGGGCGGCCTTCCTGGGCGCCATGGAGGCCGCCCGTGACCGCTCCCGCGCCCTGGGCCAGTAGCCGAGGTGACGCTCGCGGACGGCCGAGGTGACGCTCGCGGGCACGGCTCGTCCTCCGGGTGAGACGCGCCCGCGCGATGCCCGAGGAGGATGGCGCCATGAGCGAGCAACCCGACGTCCGATTCTGGTTCGACCCCGTCTGCCCCTTCGCGTGGATGACGAGCAAGTGGCTGCGCACCGTGCAGCGTCAACGCGGCGACACCGTGGAGTGGCGGTTCATCTCGCTGCGGCTGCTCAACGCCCACGTCGACTACGACAGCCACTTCCCGCCGGAGTACGAGGACGGCCACACCGCGGGGCTGCGGATGCTCCGCGTGTGCGCCCAGGTGCGTGACGACCACGGGCCCGACGCGGTGGCGCGCCTCTACCCGGCGCTGTCCGAGCAGGTCTTCGAGGTCGGCCCCGACCACTACGACCCCACCGACCTCGACGCGCTCGTACGCCGCGCGCTGACCGGGTCCGGGCTGCCCGAGGATCTCGTGCGCCACCTCGACGACACCGGTCGCGACGCGCAGATCCAGCAGGAGACCGACGAGGCGCTGGCCCTGACCGGCAAGGACGTCGGCACCCCGATCCTGCACGTCTCCCCGCCCGAGGGTGCGGCCTTCTTCGGTCCCGTGATCAGCCGGCTGCCCAGCGACGAGGACGCCCTGCGGCTGTGGGACCACGTGGTCGGCCTGGCCACCTTCCCCGGTTTCGCCGAGCTCAAGCGCAGCCTGCGCGAGCGGCCCCAGCTGCCGTCCTTCGGCGTCACCGAGGCGGAGGCCGGTCAGGCCGAGGACTGGCACGCCGGCAGCCGCCGCCAGAAGAAGTGAGCGCCGCCGGGCTGCCCTGGGTCTGGGGCGCGACGGCGGCGGAGGCGGACCGGTCCTACCCGGCCGACGACGTGGTCGCCGCCCGCGCCCCCGGCCGCCCGCTGCTGCGGATGACGCGTGCCGTCGACGCCGACGCCCCGCCCGCGGCGTGCTGGCGCTGGCTCTGCCAGCTCGCCGTCGCGCCCTACTCCTACGACCTCGTCGACAACCTCGGCCGACGCAGCCCCCGCCGCCTCACCCCGGGCGTCGACCGGCTCGCGCGGGGCCAGCGGATGGTGAAGGTCTACGAGCTGCTCGAGGTCGACGAGGGCCGGTCCTGGACCGGCGTCACCACCGCCGCCGGCAGCCTGCCCTTCGGTCCGCTCGGGGTCACCTACGCCGCCGAGCCGGTCGACGGCGGTACGCGCTCCAGGCTGGTCTGCCGGATGACGCTGCCCGGCGGCGGGCCGCTGGTGCGGGGCAAGGCCGCCGCGCTGGCCTGGGGCGACGTGCCGATGGTGCGCAAGCAGCTGCGGACGCTGGCGTCGTACGCCCGCTCAGACCGCGAGCGCTGAGGCGACCAGCGCCACCACCGCGCCGAGCGTGCGGACGCGGTCGGCGCGCAGCAGGGTGCGGACCAGTCTCGGGTCGGGGCCCTCGCGGCCCAGGCGGCCGTGCGTCGGCGCCGCGCGGGCGGCGGTGACCAGGGCGGCGACCGCGTTGCCGGTCAGGGCCGCCCACGCCGGGCCCTGCGGCCCGGCGACCAACGACCACACGCAGGCGGCGGCGACGAGGAGGTAGAGCGGCGCCACGACGGACCCGATCCGGCGTGAGTGCGCGTCGTGCCGGGCCGACCACTGCCGGGGCGACTCGCGGGCCACGTCGGCCAGGGCGGGGTAGACCACGACGGTGACGACCACCGAGAAGCCGGCGTGCGCGGCGCTCGCGGCCAGGAGCGCGCTCGTGGGGTCCACGGGGTGACGCTAGCGGTCCGGGGACGATCGCTCGCGCACGCTCCGCGACCAGCGGGCACACTGCACTGATGGACACCTTGCGCACCCCTGACGACCGGTTCACCGACCTCGCCGACCTGCCTGCCGGGTCGAGCTGGGAGCCGGCGTACGCCGACGTCGCCGACCCCGACGGCGGCACGCTGCGGATGGCCTACGTCGACGTGCGCCCCGACGGCTGGCGCGAGGGCGCGGCGACCGTGCTGATGCTGCACGGCGAGCCGACCTGGTCCTACCTCTACCGCCACGTCGCGGCCGAGGTCGCGGCGACCGGGGTGCGGTGCGTGGTCCCGGACCTGGTCGGTTTCGGCCGCTCCGACAAGCCGGTCTCCCCGGGAGACCACTCCTACCAGCGCCACGTCGACTGGACCCGCGAGCTGGTCCTGGACCGCCTCGGGCTCGGGGGCCCGGACGCCGGCGAGCTCACGCTGCTGGGCCAGGACTGGGGCGGGCTGATCGGCCTGCGCCTGGTCGCCGAGCACCCCGACCGCTTCGCGCGCGTGGTGGCCGCCAACACCGGCCTGCCGACCGGCGACGTCGACATGCCCGAGGTGTGGTGGCAGTTCCGCGCGGCCGTCGAGAAGGCCGAGGCGCTCGACGTGGGGAGGCTGGTGGCGTCGGGGTGCGCGCGCGGTCTCGACGCCGGGGTGCGGGCGGCGTACGACGCGCCGTTCCCCACCGAGGAGTCCAAGGCCGGCCCCCGCGCGATGCCCTCCCTCGTCCCGACGCGCCCGCACGACCCCTCGACCGAGGCCAACCGCGCCGCCTGGGCGGCGCTGGGGAGGTGGCGCGCGCCGTTCCTGACCGCCTTCGGCGACTCCGACCCGATCACCGGGGCGATGGCGCCGGTGCTGCAGCGTCACGTGCCGGGCGCGGTCGGGCGCGAGCACCCGACCCTCGCGCGGGCCGGTCACTTCCTCCAGGAGGACGCCGGCGCCGAGCTGGGGCGGATCGTGGCGGCGTTCGTCCGCACCGTCACGCTCTAGGGCGGGAGCCTCGGCTCGTCACAGGCCCAGCGCCCGCTCGACGGCAGCCAGCACCGGGGCGGTGACGTCACGGCAGCGCGCCTCCCCACGGGCGTAGACCGCGTCGACGTGGTCGGGGGCGGCGAGCAGCTCGGCGTACCGCTGCTGCACCGGTTCCAGGACGGCGACCACCGCGTCGGTGACGGCCCTCTTCAGCGCGCCGTAGGTCGTCACGCCGTCGGCCGACCCACCGCACGCGCCGAGCACCTCGAGCAGGTTGGTCACGCCCGGCTTGGCCCTGCGGTCCCGTCGCACCGCGTCGGGAGCGGTGTCGGAGTCGGTCACCGCGCGGGCGATCTTGCGGCGCACGACGTCGGGCGGGTCGAGCAGCCGCACGACGCCGGCCTCCCCGTCGACCCCCACGGACTTGCTCATCTTGACCGTCGGGTGCTGCAGGTCCCTGACCCGCGCGCCGGCCGGCGGCACGACCACCTCGGGCACGGTGAGCACCGGCCCGTACACCCGGTTGAAGCGCTGGGCGAGGTCCCGCGTGAGCTCGACGTGCTGGCGCTGGTCGTCGCCCACCGGCACCTGCTGCGGCGCGTGCAGGAGGATGTCGGCGGCCATCAGCACCGGGTAGGTGAACAGCGAGGCGCGCGTCGACGGCTCGGCCCTGCCCTTCTCCTTGAACTGGACCATCCGGCCGAGCTCGCCCGTCGTGGCCACGCTCTCCAGCAGACAGGTCAGCAGCCGGTGGGCCGGCACCCGGCTCTGGACGAACACCGTGCTGGCGTCGAGGCCGCACGCCATCAGCAGCACCGCCAGCTCGCGGGTCCGGGCCCGCAACGCCGACGGGTCGTGGGCGGTGGTCATCGCGTGCAGGTCGGCGACGCCGACGCGGACGTCGTGCGCCGCCTGGCCTGCGGCAAGAGGCCGCAGCGCGCCGAGCAGGTTGCCCAGGGTCAGGTGGCCGCTCGGGGTAAGCAGGGAGAGCTGGGTGGTCATCGGATCCTCCGGGGTGGGTGCAGCCCACGGAGGCTCCGGACATCGCACGGACGGCCGCCTCGTGGGCGGCCGTGGTGGGGTGGGTGTGTCGACTGGTGGGCCGCTGGTCAGGCGGGCCACCACTGCTGCTCGGAGCGGGCGGTCGTCGGCACCTGCCCATCGTGCCACGGGCGCGCGAGCGGCACCTCGGCCGTCCGCGAGCGGCACCTCGGTGGTCTGCGAGCGGCACCTCGGTGGTCTGCGAGCGGCACCTCGGCGGGGGTCCGTTAGCGTGCGGACGTGACCGAGACCACCTGCCCCGGGCCGGCGACCGTCGTCTTCGACGACGGGCTGACCGCCTACGACTTCGGCGCGGGGCACCCGATGTCGCCGGTGCGCGTCGACCTCACGATGCGGCTGGCGCGCGAGCTGGGGGTGCTGGACCACCTGCGCGCGGTCGACGCCCCGATGGCCGACCTCGACCTCATCGCCACGGTCCACGACGAGGCCCTGATCGAGGCCGTCGAGCGGATGGGTCGCGCCCCGGGCGGGGGTGAGGAGGCCTTCGGGCTCGGGACCGACGACAACCCGGTCTTCCGCGGGATGGACGTCGCGGCCGCCCACGTCGTCGGCGCGACGGTGGAGGCCTGCCGCCAGGTCTGGAGCGGCGAGTCGCTGCACAGTGTGAACGTCACCGGCGGCCTGCACCACGCCATGCCCGGCCGGGCCAGCGGCTTCTGCGTCTACAACGACGTCGCCGTCGGGATCCGCTGGCTGCTCGACCAGGGCGCGCAGAAGGTCGCCTACGTCGACGTCGACGTCCACCACGGCGACGGCGTCGAGGCGATCTTCTACGACGACCCGCGGGTGCTCACGGTCTCGCTGCACGAGAGCGGTCAGTTCCTCTTCCCCGGCACCGGCTTCGCCGGTGACACCGGCGGCCCGGAGGCCAAGGGCAGCGCGGTCAACGTGGCGCTGCCGCCGGGGACCGCCGACGAGGGCTGGCTACGGGCCTTCCACGCCGTCGTCCCCCCGGTGCTGCGGGAGTTCGCCCCCGACGTGCTGGTGACCCAGCACGGCTGCGACTCCCACGCCGACGACCCGCTGGCCGACCTGACGCTGAGCGTCGACGGCCAGCGCGAGAGCTACCTCGCGCTGCACGACCTCGCCCACGAGGTCGCCGGGGGCAGGTGGGTCGCCCTCGGCGGGGGCGGGTACGCCGTGGTCGGTGTGGTCCCCCGTGCCTGGTCGCACCTGCTCGCCGTGGTCGGCGGCGCCCCCCTCGACCCGGCCACGCCCACCCCTCCGGCGTGGCGCGAGCACGTGAGGGAGCTGCTCGGGGCTACGGCGCCGCTACGGCTGACCGAGGGCCGCACCCCGACGTACCGGCCGTGGGAGCAGGGGTACGACCCCGACAGCTGGCTGGACCGCCTGGTCCAGGCGACGAGGGCCGCGACCTTCCCCCTCCACGGCCTCGACCCGACCCTCTGAACCGACGGTTCGTGCGGCGAGTCAAGCCGACACGCCGCGTCACACGTGCCAGTCGAGGCAATCTCTTCCCCACCCGTCACTCCAGGCCCTATCCTCCGGTCAAGCGCCGGTGCGAGTCGGCGGAGGGAGTCATCGGCACTTGCCGAGGAAGACAGGTGCGCCATGGTCTCGAGCTCGTCCGGGCCGGGAACCGATCCGGAGTTCATGACGGTCGCGGAGGTCGCGACGCGCATGCGTGTCTCGAAGATGACGGTCTACCGCCTGCTGCACGGCGGGGACCTGCCCGCCGTCCGGGTGGGCCGGTCCTTCCGGGTCCGCGAGGAGGACGTCGACGAGTACCTCCGCAAGAGCTTCTACGACGCCGGCTGAGGCCGATTCGGCCGCGTGCAGCGGCGATGGCTAGGGTGGGACGGTCCTGGCGGCGCTCGCCGCGAGGGACCATGTCTGAGAGGTAACCCGTGGGTTCTGTCATCAAGAAGCGGCGCAAGCGCATGGCCAAGAAGAAGCACCGCAAGCTCCTGAAGAAGACGCGCGTCCAGCGACGCAAGCTCGGCAAGTAGGTCGTACGGGCGCCCGCGTGCGCCCGCTCCCCGTCCTCCTACGCCCGCACCTGGGAGCACCTCGTGGCAGCTGACGCCCGGACCGTCCTGGTCACCGGGGTCTCCCGCGACCTCGGACGCCGCTTCGCACGCCGGATGGCCGCCCAGCCCGGTGTGCGCCGGGTGATCGGCGTCGACGTCGTGCCGCCCCGCGGCGACGTCGGCGACGTGTCCTTCGTGCGCGCCGACATCCGCAATCCGGTGATCGCCAAGGTGATCGCTCGCGAGGACGTCGACACCGTCGTGCACATGAGCGTCATCGCCACCCCGGGCACCACCGGCGGGCGGGGGCCGATGAAGGAGCTCAACGTCATCGGCACGATGCAGCTGCTCGCGGCCTGCCAGAAGGCGCCCTCGGTGCGGACCCTGGTCGTGAAGTCGACGACCACCGTCTACGGCGCGAGCAGCCTCGACCCGGCGATGTTCACCGAGGACATGGAGCCGCGGCGCCCGCCGCGATCCGGGTACGCCAAGGACGTGGCCGAGATCGAGGGGTACGTCCGCGGGACGGCCCGTCGCCGTCCGGACGTGTGCGTCACGATGCTGCGGTGCGCCAACGTCGTCGGCCCGCACGTGCGGAGCCCGATCACGTCCTACTTCCGGCTCCCGGTGGTCCCGGTCGTGCTCGGCCACGACGCCCGGATGCAGCTCCTGCACGAGTCGGACCTGATGGCGGTGCTCCACCACGCGGTGGACGCCGGGGTCCCCGGCACCTTCAACGTCGCCGGTGACGGCTTCGTGACCCTCTCCCAGGCCGTGCGCCGGCTGCAGCGGCCGATGGTGCCGATGCCGGGCTTCGCGGTCGGCGGGCTCGGCTCGGTGCTGCGTTCCGCGCGCGCCGCCGACTTCTCCCCCGAGCAGATGGCCTTCCTGACCTACGGTCGGGGGGTGGACACCACGCGGATGCGCGCCGAGCTCGGGTTCACCCCGGCGTACTCGACGGCCGAGGCCCTCGCCGACTTCGGCGCGGGCCTCTCCCCGACCGGCGGTCGCGGGGCCCGGGTGCTGGGCGGGCTCGTCGACCTGCTGCCCGCCCCGGTGCGCGGACCCGTGCGCACCCGGGTCGCCGGCGGCGGAGACGTCGATGGGTGACGCCGAGATCATCCCGCTGGGCACCCGCGGCCGGCCCGGCCGCGGCACCGGCGGGGCGGCCTCGGCGGCCTCCCGCCGCCTCGCCGGCGCCCGCGGCTCGCAGCAGGGACCACCGCGCCGGGCCAAGCCGGCCACCGACGCCGCAGCCGGGCCCGCAGCCGAGCCTCCAGCCGAGGAGGTCGACGACGCGCAGGTGGAGCCGGTCGTCGTGGCCGTGCCGTCCGGGACCACCGCGCCGCTCGAGCCCGACGCGGTGCCGGCCGCCGCCGGACGCCGCGACGCCGCCCGCACCCGGGAGCGCGACCCGCTCGCCCGGGCGTCCCCGGCGCAGTGGCTCGCGGCGCTGCAGGCCGCGGCCCGCGAGGTGTTCGGCGAGCAGTGGGAGCCGCAGCTGGCCCGGCTCCTGGCGTTCTGGCGACGCCGGCTCACCGGCGACTACCCCGTCGACGAGTACGGCTTCGACGCCGAGGTCACCGAGCGCTTCGTGCTGGCCGCGCTGCGTCCGCTGGCCCGGTCGTGGTTCCGGATCGAGGTCCGCGGCGCCGAGAACATCCCCGGGACCGGGGGAGCGCTGATCGTGTCGAACCACTCCGGCACCATCCCGGTCGACGGGCTGATGACGATGGTGAGCGTCCACGACCACACCGGCCGCTTCCTGCGCCCGCTCGGGGCGGACCTGGTCTTCCGGCTGCCGGTGGTCAGCGCGCTGGCCCGCAAGTCCGGCGCGACGCTGGCCTGCCAGGAGGACGCCGAGCGGATGCTGCGCGGGGGCGAGCTGGTGGGGGTATGGCCGGAGGGGTTCAAGGGCGTGGGCAAGCCGTACGCCGAGCGCTACAAGCTGCAGCGCTTCGGCCGCGGCGGCTTCGTGTCGGCCGCCCTCCGTACGGGCGTCCCGATCGTGCCGCTCGCCGTCGTCGGCGCCGAGGAGATCTACCCGATGATCGGCAACGTGCCGGCCCTGGCGCGCCTGCTCGGGCTCCCGTACGTCCCGATCACCCCGCTCTTCCCGTGGCTCGGTCCGCTCGGTCTGGTCCCGCTGCCCTCCAAGTGGCTGCTGGAGTTCGGCGAGCCGATGCGCACCGACGACTACGACGCCGGGGCGGCGGACGACCCGATGCTGGTCTTCGACGTGACCGACCAGGTCCGCGAGACGATCCAGCAGACGCTCTACCGGTTGCTGATGGACCGCGACTCCGTCTTCGGCTGACCCGTCAGCCGATCCGTCGCGCCCGTAGGGCGGGTCAGGGCACGAGCCCGCCGAGGGTGTCGTCGACGTCCTCGGGTGCCTGGCCCAGCAGGTCGCCGCCGTCGGCGCCCCTCGTCGGCCCGGACCCCGACCCGGGGTCGGAGCCGTCGACCGGGCCGGTGGCGCCGCGACCCGGGCCCGGTCCGCCCTGGCTGCCACCCAGTGGCCCGCCCCCGCCGCCGGGTCCGGTGAGGTCCCGCACGGTGCGAGCGACGTCCACGGCCAGGGAGCGCAGCGAGTCGTCGACCGGCGGGGCCGCAGCGCCGTCGACCGGTACGGTCGCGGCTCCCCCGTCCAGCGTGCCCTGGCCCGCACGCCCGCCGTCGCCCCGGGGGCGTGCGTCGCCCTCGCCAGCACGGGTGGCCGCCGCGCCGCGGCCGTCGGTCCCGGTCGTGCTGCCGCCGGTGCGGCCGGCGTCGGACCCGGCGTCGGACCCGGCGTCGGACCCGGCGTCCGACCGGGCGGCGGAGCGCAGCTGGGGGATGCCGAGGGCCTCGCCGAGGGTGACCGAGGCCGGGTCGAGGGCCAACGCCGGCACGAGGTCCACCACCGGACCCCCGCAGCCGCCGCAGGCCTGGCGGGCCGCGGCGTCGAGGTCCTGCACCTCGGCGGCGGCGCGCTGCAGCGCGATCCGGGACTCCTCGGGCACGACGGCCTCGAGCGAGCCCAGGACGCCGGCGGCGTCGGTCGCGAGGTCACGGACCTCCAGCACCTCGGCCTGGTCGCCGGTGGCGTAGTAGGCCTCGAGCTTGAACCCGGTCGCCTCGCCGGCCTGCTCGGTGAAGGTGTCGAGGGTCTGCTCGACGGCCACCGGGTCGGCGTCGCCGGCGGCGGTGAGCGCGGCGACCTCGGTCAACCGGTCCCGGGCCTGGCCGATCAGGGCCGTGCCCCGCTGGGAGGGGTCGTCCTCGAGGCTGGTGCGGACGTCCTCGAGGGCACGCTTGACGGGGTACAGCGTCTCGCCGGGCAGCGCGCTCCCGGAGGCCACGGCCACGCCTCCTGTCGTGCCGAGGACGGCGAGACCGGCGACGGCGGCGCTGAGCCGTCGTTGGCCACGGGTGCGCGTGGGGGCGAGCCGCAGCCGGTCGAGCGGGTCGGGCGAGGGGACGGCGCCGGCGGGCCGCGAGCCCGCGAGCTCGGTGCGGGCGGCGGTGACCAGCTGCTCGCGCAGCGCGGTGGCGAACCCCGGGCGCGGGCGGGCGGGCGGCGCGGTCTCGAGCCGCTCGACCAGGCGCAGCCAGGCGGGGTCGACGCCGACCTGGGGTACGTCGCGCGACGCGTCGAGCGCGGCGGCGAACCGCTCCGCTCGGGCACGCGTCGTGAACCCCGGGGTCATGTGGTCCGTCCTGACGTCGCGGGCCGCCGCAGGTCCGACGAGCTCCTCGATGCGCTCAACGACGCGCGCGAGCCGGAGGTTACGCACCCCCGGGCCGGCCGCGGCGCCGACGTCGGCGCTGTCGTCGGGCCCCTCACCGCAGATCCTCGGGCAGCAGCTTGGCCAGGTTGCGCACCCCGCGCAGCTGCAGCTGCTTCACGGCGCCGTCGCTGCGGCCCAGGACGGCTGCGGTCTCGGCGATGCTGAGGCCCTCGAGGAACCGCATCACCAGGCAGTCGCGCTGCTCGTCGGAGAGCCGGTGCAGCGCGTCGAGCAGCGCGTCGTGGGTCAGCGCCGCCAGCACGGCGTCCTCGGTGCTCTCGGTGACGTCGTCGTGGCGGCTCATGTCCTCGGTCGTGGACTCCAACCGGACCCGCCCGGACTTGAAGTGGTCGACGGTGAGGTTGCGGGCGATCGTCATCAGCCACGCCCCGAAGTCCTTGCCCTGCCAGCGGAAGTCCGGCATCCGGCGCAGCGCCCGGAAGAACGTCTCCGAGGTCAGGTCCTCGGCCAGCGGCACGGAGCGGGTGCGGTGGAACAGGAAGCGGTAGACCTGCGGGTGGTAGTGGTCGAAGAGCAGCCCGAACGCCTCGGCGTCACCACCGCGCGCCAGCTCGACCAGGGCGATCAGCCGGGTGCGGTCGGCCGCGTCCTCCTCGGAGGAGGCGGCGGCGCCGTGGTCGCCGTACGGCGTGCCCGGTCCGGCCGGGCCCGCGGCGGACGTCGCGGCGTTGAGCAGCAGGTCCCGACCGCGGCGTGCGGCGGCGGAGGGAGGGACCCCGGCGGGCAGCGGGGCCCTCGCGACGATCGCGTCGGCGACGGCCCTGGCGACGGCGCGCCGCAGGGCCTCCAGCCCGCGCCCGTGCCGTCCCTGGACCATCCGCTGCGCCCCTCCCGTGGCTGCCGCCCGGGGGCGACCCTGGCGAGTGTAGACGCGGGGGAGACCTACGACACAGGGGGTCGGGCAGGCGACCGGGCCCACAGGGCGGCGGTCAGGAGCGGCGGCGCAGCCCCGCTGCGGCCGCGCCGCCGAGTGCTCCGGCGGCAGCGGTGAGCACCAGGCCGGCGCGTGCGGCCTTGCGCCCGGTCCGGTAGTCGCGCACCCGCCAGCCGGCCGTCCGGGCGTGCGCCCGCAGCCGCGCGTCGGGGTTGACCGCGCACGCGTCGCCGACCAGCGAGAGCATCGGCAGGTCGTTGACGGAGTCGGAGTACGCCGAGCAGCGGGACAGGTCGAGCCCCTCGCGCACCGCGAGCGCGCGGATCGCCTCGGCCTTGGCCGGCCCGTGCAGCATGTCGCCGACCAGCCGGCCGGTGTAGACGCCGTCGACGTGCTCGGCCACGGTGCCCATGGCGCCGGTCAGGCCCAGACGGCGCGCGATGATCCGGGCGATCTCCACCGGCGCCGCGGTGACCAGCCAGACCCGCTGGCCCTGGTCGAGGTGCAGCTGGGCCAGCGCGCGGGTGCCCGGCCAGATCCGGTGCGACATCGTCTCGTCGAAGATCTCCTCGCTGATCTCCTCGAGCTCGGTGACCGTGTGTCCGGCGATGAAGGACAACGCCGCCTCGCGGGTCTCGGAGACGTGGTCGGGGTCCTCGACGCCCACCACGCGGAAGTAGGCCTGCTTCCAGGCGGCGCCGACGATGTCGCGGGTGGTGAAGAACTCGCGCCGGTGCAGGCCGCGGGCGAGGTGGAAGATGCTCGCGCCCTGCATGACGGTGTTGTCGACGTCGAAGAACGCCGCCGAGGTGGGGTCCTCGACCAGGCTGAGCGCGTTCTCGAC
>JBKJPE010000021.1:0-3491 GCA_046595185.1 Nocardioides sp. | reverse complement strand
GCTCCCACAGCTCGCTGCCCTGGTAGACGTCCGGGACGCCGGGGACGGTCAGGCTGAGCAGCTTGGCCGACAGCGCGTTGCTCCAGCCCGGGCCCGCGAGGCGCTCGACGAGGTCGGTGAGGAGCCCCCGCACCTCGGGGTGGTCGAGGGCGGCGTCGACGGCGGCGTGGACCGCACCCTCGTACGCCTGGTCCTGCGCGGTCCAGGTGGTCCGGTCGCCGGCCTCGCGCATCGCCTTCTCGGCGTAGCCGTGCCACCGCGACCGCAGGTCGTCGGGCAGGGACCGGTCGGGTGCGGAGGCCGGCCAGGCGCCGACGACCGCCTGCCACAGCAGGTTGGCGAAGCCGGGGTCGGGCAGCGGGGCGAGCTCGAGCAGGCGCCCCAGGGCGTGCTCCCACTCCCCGGGCACCTCGGCCAGGACCGAGATCCGGGCCCGCACGTCCTCGCCGCGCTTGGTGTCGTGGGTCGAGCCCGCGGTCATCGCGTGCGGGCGCTCGGCCTGGCGGCGCGCCATGTGGGCGTGGAAGCCCGCGACGTCGAGTGCGAAGACACCGGGGTCGCCACCGACCTCGGTGAGGGACGTCAGCGGGGACCAGCGGTAGAACGCGCAGTCCTCGACACCCTTGGCCATCACCATGCCGCTGGTCTGCTGCAGCCGGCGGCAGGCGTCCAGGGCCGGGTCGCCGAGCGGTCCGGCGAGCACGTCGAGGGCGCCAGCGAGGTCGGGGCGGTGGCCACGGGCGGCGGTCACGGCGGCGTCGAGGTGCTCCCGGCCGGCGTCGGGGTCCTCGGGGCGCAGGTAGGAGCGGTAGACGCCGAAGCAGGCCAGCACCTCCGACACCACGTCGACCGCGGCGTCGTCGCCGACGGCGTCGACCACGTCGGGCCGCTCGCGTCGCAGGTCGCGCACGATCCGGCGGACCTCGCTGTGCAGGATCGTGTCGGCCACGGTCCGCTTGGTGCCGTGCACCAGCGCGTGCCAGGTGGTCGCGCCGTCGTCGCCGACGGACCCGCGGCCGCGGAGCCGGGCGTCGAGCGCGGTCAGCGGCACCTCGCCGGCCGGGTCGACCAGGACCCGGTCGACGTGGGCCATCGCGTCGTACCCGGTGGTGCCGGCGGTCGCCCAGTCGGCGGGCAGGTCCTCCCCGGGCTCGAGGATCTTCTCGACCAGCACGTAGGCGCCGCCGGTGATCGCGGCCAGGTCGTCGAGGTAGCCGCGGGGGTCGCGCAGGCCGTCGGGGTGGTCCACGCGCAGGCCGTCGACGAGGCCCTCGTCGAACCATCGGCGGATCTCCTGGTGGCTCTCGTCGAGCACCGCGGGCAGCTCGACGCGGATCCCGGCGAGGGTGTTGACGGCGAAGAAGCGGCGGTAGTTCAGGCCGGCGTCGGCCAGCCGCCAGCTCACCAGCTGGTACGCCTGCCGCGCGTGCACCTCGTCGGCGTCGTCGCCGGGCCGGGCGGTGCCGGGCGCGACCGGGAGCACGTGGTCGTGGTAGCGCAGGGTCAGCTCGCCGAGGTCGCCCGCGACGAGCTCGAGATGGCCGACCCGGGCCTCCGGCGTGCCGGGCGCGGGTGCCGCGGCGGGGTGGTCGGCGTCGAAGGCCTGGTCGTCGTCGCCGACGACCGGCACCCGCAGCCGGCCGTCGCCGGCGTCCCAGTCGACGTCGAAGGCGGGGGCGTACGCCGACCCGCGCCCGTGCGTGAGCAGGTCCCACCACCAGCCGTTCTGCGCCGGGGTGGCCACGCCGACGTGGTTGGGCACCACGTCGACCAGCACGCCCATGCCCAGCTCGCGGGCCCGTGCGGAGACCGCGGCGAGGCCGACGGTGCCGCCGCGCGCGGGGTCGACCCGATCGTGGGCGACCACGTCGTACCCGTGGTCGCTGCCGGGCTCGGCGGTCAGGACGGGGGACAGGTAGACCCAGTCCGCGCCGAGGTCGTGCAGGTAGCCGAGCAGGTCGGCGACCTCGAGCAGGTCCTGGTCGGCGCTGACCTGGACTCGGTAGGTCGAGGCGGGCACGCGGGCGGCCATCTCAGGCGTCCTGCGCCGGCTCGTCGTGGCCGTGGTCGCGGTCCAGCACCGACTGGTCCTGGGCCTGCTCCGGCGCCTGCGTCGAGGCGTACGCCGCGATCGATGCGTCCACGGTGTCGTCGGGCGCGGCGGCGGGCTGCTCCCACTCCTGGAGCACCAGCACGCTGCGCGAGGACACGGTGACCACGGCTCCGGCGTCGAGGGGCTCGCGCTGCTCGGCGGAGCCGTTGGTGTCGACCACGGCGTGCCAGCGGCCGGCGTACTCGTCGGGCGGCAGCGTGACGTCGACGTCCTCGTGGGAGGCGTTGAAGTAGAGCAGGAAGTGGTCGTCCGCGATGACCTGGCCCCGGGCGTCGCGGCCCCGGATCCCGTGGCCGTTGAGGTACATGCCCAGGGTCCGGCCGTCGCCCTCCCAGGCGTCGTCGGGCATCGGCTCGCCGTCGGGGCCGAGCCAGACGATGTCGTTGAGGCGCTCACCGGTCGGGTCGTCGGCGTCGGTGCGCGCCGTGGTCCCGGTGAAGAAGCGCCGGCGGCGGAAGGTCGGGTGCTCGGCGCGCAGCCGGGCGACGGTGGCGGTGAACTCGACCAGCGGCCGGTCCAGGCGGTCCCAGTGCATCCAGGCGATCTCGGAGTCCTGGGCGTAGGTGTTGTTGTTGCCGCCCTGGCTTCGCCCGGCCTCGTCGCCGTGGAGCAGCATCGGCACGCCCTGGCTCAGCATCATCGTGGTGATGAAGTTGCGCTGCGCGCGGGCGCGCAGGCGCAGCACGTCCTCGTCGTCGGTGGGGCCCTCGACGCCGTGGTTCCACGAGCGGTTGTGGTTCTCGCCGTCGTTGTTGTCCTCGCCGTTGGCCTCGTTGTGCTTGTCGTTGTAGGAGACGAGGTCGCGCAGCGTGAAGCCGTCGTGGGCGGTGACGAAGTTGATCGAGGCGAACGGGCGGCGACCGGACAGCTCGTAGAGGTCGGAGGAGCCGGACAGGCGGCTGGCGAACTCACCGAGGCTGGGCTCGCCGCGCCAGAAGTCGCGCACGGTGTCGCGGTAGGCGCCGTTCCACTCCGACCACTGCGGGGGGAAGCCGCCGACCTGGTAGCCGCCGGGGCCGACGTCCCAGGGCTCGGCGATCAGCTTGACCTGGCTGACGACCGGGTCCTGCTGGACGAGCTCGAAGAAGGTGGCGAGGCGGTCGACCTCGTAGAACTCGCGGGCCAGGGTCGAGGCCAGGTCGAAGCGGAAGCCGTCGACGTGCATCTCGGTGACCCAGTAGCGCAGGGAGTCCATCAGCAGCTGCAACGAGTGCGGGTGGCGCACGTTGAGGCTGTTGCCGGTCCCGGTGTAGTCCATGTAGAACTTCTCGTCGTCCTCGACGAGGCGGTAGTAGGCCTGGTTGTCGATGCCGCGGAAGCTCAGCGTCGGGCCCAGGTGGTTGCCCTCGGCGGTGTGGTTGTACACCACGTCGAGGAT
>JBKJPE010000170.1:0-8347 GCA_046595185.1 Nocardioides sp. | reverse complement strand
TCGAGACGCTCGCTGCGCTCGCTCCTCGACCACCGAGAGCCTGCGCTCGCTCCTCGACCACCGCGCGCTGCGCTCGCTCCTCGACCACCGGGAGGCCCGTTGGTCGAGGTGGGAGGGCCGCTGGGCCCGACCCTCGAGACCACAGCACCGGCACCGGTCGCCTCGCTGGTCGCCTCGCCGGGGTCTCGAGACGCTCGCTGCGCTCGCTCCTCGACCACCGTGGGCTGGCGCCCGACCCTCGAGACCACAGCACCGGCACCGGTCGCCTCGCCGGGGTCTCGAGACGCTCGCTACGCTCGCTCCTCGACCACCGGGGGCTGCGCTCGCTCCTCGACCACCGGGGAGCTGTGCGCGCTCCTCGACCACCGGGGGCTGACACTCCCTCTTCGACCACCGGGTACCTGTGCGCGCTCCCTCCAGCCGAGCCGACGACCCCTCCGCCGAGTCTGCCGCCAGGTCCCGGACGACGTCGTCGTCCCTCGATCGTCACCCTCTGGCGGGGCTCAACGGCGGTCGGCGGCGAGCCGGACCAGCGCCTCGCCCAACGGTCGCCAGGAGGCGTGCAGCTCGTCGCGGGCCTCGGCCACCCGGGCCAGCGCCTCGTCGACGGGGGTGTCGCCGTGCACCTCGCGGGAGAAGTGCGCCCAGGAGGCCACGATCTCCTCGTCGACCTCGGGGTGCAGCTGGACGCCCCACACCGAGTCGGCCAGGCGGGCGGCCTGGACCTCGCCGCCGGGGGCGCGGGCCAGCACCCGGGCGCCGTCGGGAAGGTCGGTGACGACGTCGCTGTTCCAGTGGACCGCGAGCGCCGCATCGACGACGACGCCCAGCAGCGGGTCGGCGGAGGCGTCCTCGGTCCAACCGACGTCGAGCACGCCCATCTGCTGGCCGCGCGGGTTGCGGGTGATCGCGCCGCCGAGCGCGACGGCGCAGAGCTGATGGCCCAGGCAGATGCCCAGCGTCGGCACCCCGTCCGAGGCCGCCCGCGCGATCAGCTCCTTGGTCGGCACGATCCAGGGCACGTGGTCGTCGGTGGCGCCCATCTCGCCGCCGAGCACGAGCAGCGCGTCGTGGTCGGCCAGGACGGCCGGCAGCTCCTGCCCGAGGTAGGGCCGTCGTACGTCGAGCTCGGCGCCGGCGTCGACCAGCCACCGCCCGACCCACGCGGCGGGAGCGTCGTCCTCGTGCTCGACGACCAGCACCCGGACGGCCGGCGTCTCGTCGGTCACCGCTCGTCCCCGCCGGGCACCCGCGACTCGATCTCGGCCAGCCAGGCCGCGGGCCCGACGTCGGAGGGCATCCGCCAGTCCCCGCGGGGCGACATCGTGCCGCCGGCGCTCACCTTGGGGCCGTTCGGCAGCGCCGAGCGCTTGAACTGGCTGGCGAAGAACCGACGGCAGAACACCTGGAGCCAGGACCGCACGGTCGCCAGGTCGTAGGCCGTGCGGCGCTCCTCGGGGAAGCCCGGGGGCCACAGCCCCGCGGCCTCGTCGTGCCACGCGTGCCAGGCCAGGAAGGCGATCTTGCTGGGCCGGTAGCCGCGTCGCAGGACGTGGTAGAGCGTGAAGTCCTGGAGCGCGTACGGCCCGACCGTGGCTTCGGTCGACTGCGGCTGCTCGCCCTCGGTGTGCGGCACCAGCTCGGGCGTGATCTCCTGCGCCAGCACCTCGCGCAGCACCGTCCCGGTGCCCTCGTCGAACTGCCCCGAGTCGGCCACCCACCGGATCAGGTGCTGGATCAGGGTCTTCGGCACGCCGGCGTTGACGTTGTAGTGCGACATCTGGTCGCCGACGCCGTAGGTGCACCAGCCCAGCGCCAGCTCGGACAGGTCGCCGGTGCCCAGCACGATCCCGCCGCGGTGGTTGGCCAGCCGGAACAGGTAGTCGTAGCGCAGCCCGGCCTGGACGTTCTCGAAGGTCACGTCGTAGACCGGCTCCCCGCCGGCGAACGGGTGGTCGAGGTCCGCCAGCATCTGCCGCGCCGCGGGCACGATGTCGAGCTCCTCGAAGTGCACCCCGAGCGAGGTCGCCAGCCGGGTGGCGTAGGACTTGCTGGTCTGGCCCGTGGCGAAGCCGGGCATCGTCACCGCGTGGATGTCGGTGCGCGGCCGGCCGAGGCGGTCCATGGCACGCGCGGCCACGATCAGTGCGTGCGTCGAGTCGAGTCCGCCGCTGACCCCGATCACGACCTTCGGCTGCCCGATCGCCCGCAGCCGCTGCTCGAGGCCGGCCACCTGGATGCTGTAGGCCTCGAAGCAGTCCAGCGCGAGCCGCGCCGCGTCGTCGGGCACGAACGGGAACCGGTGGACCGTGCGCCTGAGCCCGACGTCCCCGGTGGGCGCGCCCAGCTCGAAGGGCACCGTGCGCAGGCCCGCCACCCGGTCGGCGTGGGTGCGCCGGTTGTCGTCGAAGGTGCCCTGCCGCAGCCGCTCCTGGCGCAACCGGTCGAGGTCCACGTCGACGACGCTGCGGCGCGGGCCCTCGGGGAACCGCTCGGACTCGCCCAGCAGGTCCCCGGCCTCGTAGACCATCGTCTGGCCGTCCCAGGAGAGGTCGGTGGTCGATTCGCCCTGGCCGGCGGCGGCGAAGACGTACGCCGCGGCGCACCGCTGGCTGGCTCCACGCACCAGCAGCCGGCGGTCCTCGGCCCGCGCCACCGTGATCGGGCTGCCCGACAGGTTGGCCAGCACGGTCGCCCCGGCCAGCGCGGCCTCGGCCGACGGCGGCACCGGGACCCACATGTCTTCGCAGACCTCGACGTGCAGCACCAGACCGCTCACGTCCGTCGCGGCGAAGAGCAGGTCGGGACCCAGCGGCACCTCCTGACCGGCCAGCCGGGTGGAGGCGCCGCGGCGGTCATCGGCCGGCGCGAACCAGCGGCGCTCGTAGAACTCGCGGTAGGTCGGCAGGTAGGACTTCGCCGCCACCCCCAGCACCCGTCCGCGGTGGATCACCACGGCCGCGTTGAGCAACCGGTGGCCGTCACGCAGCGGGGCCCCGACGACCAGCACGGGCATCAGGTCGCGGCTGGCCTCGACGAGGTCGGTGACCGCGTCCGTGACGGCCTCGAGCAGCGTGTCCTGGAGGAAGAGGTCGTCGACGGAGTACCCGGTCAGGCACAGCTCGGGGAAGACGGCGACGGCGACGGCCTCGGCGTCGCACTCCCGCGCCTGCGCGAGCACCCGCCGGGCGTTCTCCGCCGGGTCGGCCAGCGCCACCGGCAGCGTGCAGGCCGCGACCCGGGCGAACCCGTGGGCGTAGGCCGAGAAGAAGTCCACGCGCTCACTCTAGGGACCGGCGCAGCCCGCCGACCGATGAGTCCGACGGCCCCGCGCGGTCGGTCCTGCCATGACACGCATCGACACGCCCCTGAGCACCTGCCTGTGGTTCGACGACCGGCTCGAGGAGGCGGTGGCGCACTACACCGCGATCTTCCCGCGCTCCTCGACCGGTGCGATGGCCCGCAACCCCGACGGCACGGTGCTCGGTGCAGAGTGGGTGCTCGACGGGATGCCCTTCCGCGGCATCAACGGCGGCCCCGCGCACGCCCGCTTCACCGAGGCCGTCTCGATCTCGGTGCACTGCGCCGACCAGGCAGTGGTCGACCACTACTGGGACGCGCTGACCGACGGTGGCGAGGAGTCGCGGTGCGGCTGGCTGAAGGACCGGTTCGGGCTGTCCTGGCAGATCGTGCCGCAGCGGCTCTACGACCTGCTCGGCGACCCGGACCCGGCCCGCGCGCAGGCCGCCATGCAGGCGATGCTGACGATGTCGCGGATCGTGGTCGCCGACCTCGAGGCGGCGGCCGACGCCGCCGGCTGACCGACCACGGGAGTGTCGGGCGCCCGACCTACGATCACGGCATGGTCGTGCGTGCAGGAGTGGTCGTCACCGGTACCGAGGTCCTGACCGGGCGGGTGGCCGATGCGAACGGCCCGTGGCTGGCCGAGCGGCTGCGGTTGCTAGGGGTCGACGTCGGACGGGTCGTGGTGGTCGGCGACCGCCGCGAGGACCTCGCCGCGGCGATCAGGTTCCTGGCCGCCGACCACCGGCTCGTCATCACCACCGGCGGTCTCGGCCCCACCGCCGACGACCTCACCGCCGAGGTCGTCGCCGAGGTCCAGGGCCGGACGGCCCGGCTCGACGCAGCGCTCGAGGAGCACGTCACCGCGGTGGTCGCGTCCCTCCACGCCCAGCGCGGGTGGGGCGAGCCCGGACGGGCCGCCGCGATCGGCGTCCGCAAGCAGGCGATGGTCCCCGAGGGCGCGCACGTGCTCGCCCCGGTCGGCACCGCCCCCGGCCTCGTGGTCCCGCCGGTCACCGGCGGCGGCCCGCCGGTCGTGGTCCTGCCCGGCCCACCGGGCGAGCTCCGGCCCATGTGGGAGGACGCCGTCGCCGACGACCTGGTCCGCGCCGCGCTGGCCGGGGCGGTCGAGCTGCGCCAGGCCACCGTACGGCTGTGGGGCCCGCCCGAGGCGGAGCTGGCCGGGATGCTGCGCGCGCACGAGGACGGTCCGGCCGCGGCCGGGTTCGACGACCTGGAGGTCACCACCTGCCTGCGCGACGGTGAGCTGGAGGTGGTCACGCGGTACGCGCCGGGGTCGCAGCCGGCGTACGACGCCCTGCTGGCGGCGCTGCACGCCCACTTCGGCGACCGGGTCTTCTCCGACGACGGGCGCACCGTCGACGAGGTCGTGGCCGACCTGCTGCGCGAGCGCGGGGCGACCCTCGCGACGGCGGAGTCCTGCACGGCGGGCCTGCTAGCCGGTCGCATCGCCGACCGTCCCGGCTCCTCGGCCTACCTCCTCGGCGGGTTCGTCACCTACGCGAACGCGGCCAAGACCTCCCAGCTCGGGGTCGACGGCGACCTGCTCGAGCGCGTCGGCGCCGTCAGCGAGGAGGTCGCGGTGGCGATGGCCCGCGGTGCGCGCGCACGGCTCGGCACCACGCTGGGGATCAGCGTGACCGGTGTCGCAGGGCCCGACGGCGGCACCCCGGAGAAGCCGGTCGGGCTGGTGCACGTGTGCGTCAGCGGGCCGGCCGGCGACGAGCCGCGCGAGCTGCACCTCGCCGGCTCCCGGGCGCACGTACGGGCCCGCACCGTCGTCAGCTGCCTGCACCTGCTGCGCGAGCTGCTGACGACGGACGGGCCCGCCTAGGTCGACCGGTCGGTCTGGGTCAGGCCACCATGCCGTGCGGGTCGATGACGTACTTCGTCGCGGCACCCGCGTCGAACTCCTGGTAGCCCCGGGGGGCGTCGTCGAGCCCGATCGTCTTGGCGTTGACCGCCTTGGCGATGTCGGCCTTGCCGGCCAGGATCATGTTCATCAGCTGGCGGTTGTACTGCTTGACCGGGCACTGACCGGTGGTGAAGGCGTGCGACTTGGCCCAACCGAGGCCGAGCTTGACGCCGATCTGGCCCTCCTTGGCTGCGTCGTCGATCGCGCCGGGGTCGCCGGTGACGTAGAGCCCCGGGATGCCCAGCGAGGCGCCGGCACGCGAGACCGTCATGATGTCGTTCAGCACCGTCGCCGGGGCCTCGGAAGCACCCGCGCCGTGCCCGCGGGCCTCGAAGCCCACCGCGTCGACCGCGGCGTCCACCTCGGGCTCGCCGAGCAGCTGGTCGATCTTGTCGGCCAGGCTGCCGTCGGTGGACAGGTCCACGGTCTCGCAGCCGAACGTCTCGGCCTGGCGCAGGCGGTCGCCGAGCATGTCGCCGACGATGACCCGCGAGGCCCCGAGCAGCTGCGCGGAGAACGCGGCGGCCAGGCCGACCGGTCCGGCACCGGCGACGTAGACCGTCGACCCGGTCGTGACCCCGGCGGTGTAGGCGCCGTGGTAACCGGTCGGGAAGATGTCGGAGAGCATCGTCAGGTCGAGGATCTTCTCCAGCGCCGCGTCCCGGTCGGGGAACTTCAGCAGGTTGAAGTCCGCGAACGGGATCATCACGTACTCCGCCTGGCCCCCGAGCCAGCCGCCCATGTCGACGTAGCCGTAGGCGGCGCCCGCGCGGGCCGGGTTCACGTTGAGGCAGATGCCGGTCTTGCCCTCGCTGCACATCCGGCAGCGACCGCACGCGATGTTGAAGGGCACCGAGCAGATGTCGCCCTCCTTGACGAAGAGCACGTCGTCGCCGACCTCGATCACCTCGCCGGTGATCTCGTGGCCGAGGGTCTGCCCGACCGGTGCGGTGGTGCGCCCGCGGACCATGTGCTGGTCGCTGCCGCAGATGTTGGTGGTGACGAGCTTCAGGATCACCGAGTGGGGGGCGGCCTGCTTGACGCCCATGGCGTCGGCCACCTCCCTCGGGATCTCCAGCTTGGGGTAGTCGACGGTCTCGATGCTGACCTCGCCCGGGCCCTGGTAGGTGACGATGCGATTGCCGGACATGGTGTCCTCCCTCTGCCCCGCGGACGCGGGGCGTGACGTGGTGGTGCTGGTGTCCCTACCGTTCCAGATGGAGTGGCCTACGTCACACCCCTGGTCCAGAACAAGACGTGCACAGGTCGGTGAGCGGTCGGTTTGGTGCGCCGGACGGACGGCGAGGACGTGGGTCGACCGGCAGAGAGGCCGCGACGGCCGCTGAGCACTAGCCTGGCCCGGTGACGACCAGCCACGAGGAGACCTCCCCGTACGCCTCCGGCACCCCCGCCGAGCAGCCGGCCCGGCCCCGCCGGGTACGGACCGCTCACCTGCGGGAGATGAAGGAGCGCGGCGAGCGCTTCGCCATGCTCACGGCCTACGACCAGTACGCCGCCGCGATCTTCGACGAGGCCGGCATCGAGCTGCTCCTGGTCGGCGACAGCGCCAGCAACAACGTGCTCGGTCACGAGACGTCGCTGCCGATCACGGTCGACGAGCTCCTCCCGCTGACCGCCGCGGTCGCCCGCTCGGCCCGCCGCGCGCTCGTCGTCGGGGACCTCCCGTTCGGGTCGTACCAGGCCTCGCCCGAGCAGGCCTACCTGACGGCGGCCCGCTTCATGAAGGAGGGCGGTGCCCACGCCGTCAAGCTGGAGGGCGGCGTCGAGATGACAGGACAGATCGAGCGGCTCTCCCGCGGCGGCGTCCCGGTGATGGCCCACGTCGGCTTCACCCCGCAGTCCGAGCACGCCCTGGGCGGCTACCGGGTGCAGGGCCGTGGTGAGGCCGCCGAGCGGGTGCTGGCCGACGCGCGGGCGGTCGAGGCGGCCGGGGCGTTCGCGGTGGTCCTGGAGATGGTGCCCGGGGACACGGCCGCCCGGGTCACCGCGGAGCTGGCGATCCCCACGATCGGCATCGGGGCCGGCGCGGGGTGCGACGCGCAGGTCCTGGTCTGGCAGGACGCCTTCGGGTTGCGCACCGGGCGGCTCCCCCGCTTCGTCAAGCAGTACGCGGACGTGCGCTCGGTGCTCCTCGAGGGTGCCCGGGCCTACGCCGACGAGGTCCGCTCCGGGGTGTTCCCCGGGCCCGAGCACACGTTCTGAGCACACCGCACCCGGGCTCGGGCGCCGCTCCGAGCGTTCCTTACCCGGAGCGGTGCCCCGGGGCTAGCGTGACGTCATGCGCGTCCCTCTCGTCGCCCCCGTCGTCGCCCCCGTCGTCGCCTCGGTCCTCCTGGCGCTGACCGCCGCGGTGCTCCCGATCGCCGGGGCCGGCGCCGACCCGGCATCACCGGTGGCGACCGGCACCTCGGCCGGCACCCCGTCGGCGCCGATGACCGCCTTCCCGTCCCCGGTCACCGCCCGCGTCGCGCGGCCGTTCCCGGCCCTGCGGGTGACCACCCTCGCCACGGGCCTCGACCACGCCTGGGACGTCCAGGAGCTGCCCGGCGGCGACCTGCTGGTCAGCGAGCGGGACCGGGCCCGGATGAGCATCGTCGACGACGCGGGCACCCGGACCCTGGACTTCCCCTCCGGCCGGGTCTGGGTCTCCGGGGAGACCGGTCTGATGGGCCTGGCCGTCGACCCCGGTTTCGCGGACAACCGCCGCTTCTACACCTGCCAGGGCGGCAACGCCGCCGGCGACCGCCACGACGTCCGCGTGGTCGCGTGGCGTCTCCGCGACGACGACACGACGGTCGGCGGGTCCGAGGTGCTGCTGAAGGGCATCCAGGCGACCTCCGGCCGGCACGGCGGGTGCCGGCTGCTGATCACCCGCGGTGGCGCCCTGCTGGTGGGCACCGGGGACGCCGCGGTGGGGGCCAACCCGCAGGACCGGTCCTCCCTGAACGGCAAGGTGCTGCGCCTGGACCGCTTCACCGGCCGCCCCTCGCCGGACAACCCCTGGGCCGGGGCCGACCAGCGCAAGCGCCGTTACGTCCTGACCTACGGCCACCGCAACGTCCAGGGCCTGGCCCAGCGCGCCGACGG
>JBKJPE010000095.1:0-10246 GCA_046595185.1 Nocardioides sp. | reverse complement strand
CCTGCACGCTCCTCGTTCCTGGTGACGGAGGCACTGGACCTGTGGCGCGGCAAAGCCCTGGCCGATCTCGAGGAGTGGGAGCCGGGGCGCGTGGAGGCCGCCCGGCTCGAGGGCCTGCGGATGGACGCCGAAGAGCTGCGCATCGAGGCGGAGGCGCGCTCCGGCCACGCGCCTGCCATCCTGGAGCAGGCGCGAGCCCTCGTGTCGCAGGCGCCGTTCCGGGAGAAGCGCTGGGCTTTGCTCGCCATCTCGCTCTACCAGTCGGGTCGGCAGCGCGAGGCCATCGGGGCCGTGCAGCAGGCGCGCACGATGCTGGTCGAGGAGCTCGGCCTGGATCCGGGTCGAGAGCTCGTCGAGCTGGAGCGGCGCGTGCTGCGACAGGACCCGTCCTTGACGCCGGGCTCTCAGGGAGAGGCCAGCGCGGTCTGCCCGTACCGGGGCTTGTTGCCGTACGACGCCGAGGACGCCGACTCGTTCTTCGGCCGCGAGGACGACATCGCGGCCTGCCTGCGGCGGCTCCGCGACACCGGGGTCCTGGTCGTGATCGGTCCGTCCGGGATCGGGAAGTCCTCGCTGGTCTGCGCCGGTGTCGTGGCGTCGTTGACCCGCAGTGACACGCCCGTGCTGGTGCGCGCCCCCGGTGCGCATCCCCTCGACTCGCTGCGAGCCCTGAAGCCGCGCGGCCGCGAGACGCTGGTGGTCGACCAGGCCGAGGAAGCGCTCACGCTGTGCCAGGACCCCGCCGAGCGGGCGACGTACTTCACGGCGCTGGCCACCCATGTGAGCGCCGGTGGGAAGCTCGCCCTCACGCTCCGCGCGGACCACCTCGGCGACCTGGCGCCCTACCCGGACATCGCGCGCATCCTCGAGGAGGGGTTCTACCTCCTCGGGCCCATGCGCGAGCCGGACCTGCGACACGCGATCGAGGGCCCCGCGCGCCGCGCCGGCCTCCGGCTCGAGCCCGGCCTGGTCGACCTGATGATCCGTGAGACCGAGGGTGAGCCAGCGGGGCTGCCGATGCTCTCCCACGTCCTGCGGGAGACCTGGGAGCGACGGGAGGGGTCGACCCTGACGGTGGGGGGGTACCGGGTGACCGGCGGGATCCAGCACGCCGTCTCGCAGTCGGCCGAGAGGCTGTACGACTCCATGGACGAGTCCGAGCGGACCCGGCTCCGGAGCCTGCTGCTGCGACTGGTGATGCCGACCGAGGACGGCGCGCCGGTGCGAGCCAGGGTGCCGCGCGACACCGTGACGGCCGACGAGCCGCACCGGTGGCTCGTGGAACAGCTGGTCGAGGCGCGGCTGCTGAGCATCGACGGCGACAGCGTGCAGATCGCCCACGAGGCGCTGGTCCGGGTGTGGCCGCGGCTGCGCAGGTGGCTCGACGACGACCTGGACGGGCAGCGGATCTTCCGTCATCTCGTCGGCGCCGCCGACGCGTGGGACGACATGGGCCGTCCGGACAGCGAACTCTGCCGGGGCGCCCGGCTCACCCGCACGCTGGAGTGGCGGGACCGCTCGACAGCCGACCTGAACGACACCGAGGCCGCCTTCCTGGACGCATCCATGGCGCTGGCCGACGCCGAGCGCAACACGACAGCGACCCGGGTCGCCCAGGAACACACCGCCCAGCGTCGGCTCCGAGGCTTGCTGGCCGGAGTCGCCGCACTCCTCGCCGTCACCCTCGTGGTGGGTGTTCTCGGGATGCGCAGCGCCGACCGGGCGCGGCTGCAGCAGGAGCGTGCCCAGAGTGCGCACACCCTCGAGGAAGCCGCTCGCGTCAGTGCCCAGGCTCTCGACCACGAGGTCCTCGCCATGTCGCTGCTGCTGGGGCTCGAGGCCCTCCGGCTCGATGAATCCTCGGCGCAGGCGTGGGAGAATCTGGCCAGCACTCTTGCGCGGGCCGGGCCGCTGAGGTGGACCCTCGCCGGGGGCGGAGGCGTGGCCCTCACCGTCAGCAGTGACGGAGCCATGCTCGCGTCGAGCAGCGAGTCCGACGGCGTACAGCTCTACGACGCCGCGACCCTGGCGCCCGTCCCCTTCGAGGACGACACACCGTCCAGCGCGCTCAGATTTTCTCCGGACGGCAGCTTGCTTGCCGCCGCGGTCAATCACTGGACCGAGTCCGGCAAGGAGAGGATCGTCCGGCAGCCCGTCCGGTTGTACGACCTCCCCGACGGGGAACTGTCAGCGCGCCAGCTCGGCGGCTGGCCGAACGGCAGCAACGTCGAGTACTCCATGGGCTTCAGTCGCGACGGACGTCGCATCGCGGCCGGCGTGAACCGCTGGGACGACGACGCCCTCACCTGGCAGAAGACGGGCGCCGTGATGGTGTGGGACGTGCGCACTCCGGCCGTTCCCGTGTTCAAGGTCGCGGCGCCCGACGAAGCCCAGGTCGCGTTGAGCCCCGACGGCCGCCGCGTGTTCACGGCGCAGTACGGCAAGACGCCCTCGCTGCGGGTGTACGACGTTGCCTCCGGTGGCCTGCTGCGGTCGACCCGGTCCCCCGTCCTCGGGGCGGGCGTCTCGACTCTGGACGTCAGTCCGGACGGGTCGACGCTGGCGGTGGCGGCGGGCGACCGGGTCCTCCTCCTCGACACCACGACCCTGGAACCCCGGGCCCCTGCGCTCAGCGGTCATGCAGGCGACGTCGGTGTCGTCTACTCCCACGACGGCTCGATGTTGCTCTCGATCTCCGCTGACGGCAGCACGATCATCTGGAACGCTCACACCGGAGCCGAGTTGCGCCGGCTTGTGGGCGAGAATGCCGTTTTCGCCCCCGATGACCGGACGGTCTACACGGCCGGAGACGACCTGATGGCCTGGGACGTGACCGGGAAGGACGCCCTCCTCACCTCCGGCAAGGCGACCACACCGGTCGCGGGTCAGCTGGATTTCTCCCTTCCCGCGCCGGACGGGCGCACCATCGCACGTGCTGCCGGGCGACGGCTGTGGTTCGTGGACGCCCGCACCGGGAGGGAGACGGCCGGATCGCGGACTGAGCCCACCGTGTGGTTCCACGCCTGGTCACCCGATGCGCGGTGGTTCCTGACCATCGGTCCCGGGGTGCTGACCGTGTGGGACGCCAGCACCGGGGAGAAGGTCGGCGAGCGCACGTACGCCATGAATGTCGGTGTGTTGGCCACGTTCAACCCAGCCGGCGACCAGATCCACGTCTACGACCAGTTCGGCAGGCTTGAGACGCTCGACCGCGCGACGCTGCGCCGGGTGGGCGACACGATCACGGTGGGAGACGTCACGGCACTGGTTCCGCATCCGCAGGACGGCACCGTGCTCGGGATCAGATCCGACGGGTCGATCATCCGCGTCGACCCTGAGGCCGGACGAGTGCTAGCGACCGGGCAGCCCGGACAGGTGTACCCGGGTGACCATGACGACGGCTACTACCAGGGCGCCCTGTCGCCCGACGGGTCACTGACGGTCGCCCCACAGCCGGACGGAAGCGTGCGACTGCTCGACACCGACACCCTCGAGTGGGTCGGCGAGGAGTCACCGACCGAGTGGGGACGCAACGTCGCCTACGCCCCGGATGGAAGCCAGTTCGCCACCGCCAATGCGGGCTGGATCAGGCTCTGGGACGGCACGACCGGGGCCTACCAATCGGGCATCCCGCTCCCGGAACGCGCCCCAGGAGCCACGGTGGCGTACCTCCCCCAGGGTGCGGGTCTCCTCGTCTCGGCCGTGGACGGCCACACGTGGACCCTGGACACCGGCAAGACGGCGTGGATCGAACGAGCGTGCAGGATCGCCGGGCGAAACCTGTCCCAGAGCGAGTGGGAACAGTTCTTTCCCGACCGGCCCTACGAGGTCACCTGCCAACAGTGGCCCGCCGGGGTCTGAAGCCCGAGTCCTGGGTCGGGGACCGCCCAGGGACCGGTCAACACCTGACCCGTGATCCCTCAGACCTAGGGAGACGACCGTGACAACCAGTAGAAGCGCCGCCTCGTCCACAGTGAGGAGCCGGGAGGCGACCAGCCTCCAGGCAGCGCGACGGGCACCGGAGATGCGATCTGGACGGCCGTCCCAGACAGGCGCTGCCTAGCGCCCGACCGAGGCGGACGGCCGACTCTACGAGACCGTGGGCAGCGCCGCCCCGGCGCTGAAGTGGCATGAGAGCGTGAACACCGGGGGTCGGGGGTCGGGGGTCTTGAACGGTGAACCCCGCCCGACCTCGTCATGCAGGTCAGACGGGGTTCTTCTGCTCCCCCGGTTGGACTCGAACCAACAACCCTCCGGTTAACAGCCGAATGCTCTGCCAATTGAGCTACAGGGGATCGGGTGCAGCGGGCACACATTAGCAAGCGCTCCGACCGACCGAAAATCGGACCCCGTGGGCCGGACCGGGTCAGGGACCGGTCTCGCCGACCTCGTCGCGGGCGGCGGTCAGCGCGTCCTCGGCGGCCCGCGCCACGGCGGGGTCGTCGGGCTCCACGCCGGGGTCGTACTCGGTCAGCCACAGGATCGGGTGGCGCCCGGAAGGGGCACGACGACCGATCACGCGGACCCCGCGCCTGCCGTGCACCGGCACGTGCCGCTGCAGGACGATGCTGGCGGTGACCCGCTCGCGGACGAGCTCCAGGAGGGTGCGCGGCTCGGGGACGGCCATCTCGTGCACGGCCCGCTCCTGGCCCCACGTGCCGACCTCGGCGATGGTGAAGCGCTCCGCGTCGACGTCCCAGTCGGCGCTCTCGACCTGCTCCCAGGGCAGGCGGACGCCGCCGGGCAGGTAGGCGGCGTCGCGGGTGCCGGCCAGGACCCCGCCGTCGGTGGTGGTGGTCCAGGCCAGGACCCGCTCCCCCGCCGCGACCTCGACGGGCGGCACCGGCTCCCGGCGCAGGCGCCTCACAGCCCGGCCATCCGGTCCCGCAACAGGCGCCGGTGCTGCTCGAGCGCGGCGAGCTCACCGAACATGCGGTTGTACTCGACCGGCTGCTCCACCGGGTTGGTGCGCTGCAGCCGCGACTTCACCTCGGTGATCCGGCGCGCGGCCGTCAGCTCCATGAGCCGCACCACGTGCAGCAGGACGTACGGGGCCTCCGGCTCCTTGGCCGTCTTGAGCGGCTCCACGCCCAGGGCGCTGATCGCGGAGGAGACCGCGGGGTCGGCGGCGGCGGCGCGGACGCGCGTGTCCCACGAGGGGTCCCCGGCTGCGGCGGACGGCCCCCCGGCGGCGGACACGGCCGCCCACACGCCCCGGTAGGTCGGGTGGGTGAAGTCGTTGTCGCCGATGTCGGCGGTGGTGCGTCCGATGGCCATCGGGTGCTGCACCACGAGCTTGAGGGTCTCGCGCTCGATGGCGAACCGGGGGTCGCGCAGGTCGGGCACCGTGCTGCGGACCGGGCGCTCGGCCGTGGTGGCGTGGTCGCGGTCCCCGCGGGCGTCGCGCTCCGAGCGTCCGCCGCGCTGCGCCGGCGCCGGCCGACCGGCCGCACGACGGACCTCGTCCCGGACGTCGTCGGGGTCGGCCCCGACCATGCCGGCGAGCTCGCGGGCGAAGGCGTCGACCTTGGAGCGGTCGCGGATGCTCGAGACCAGCCGGGCGCCCTCACGCACGGCGTCGACGCGGCCGTCGGCGCGGTCCAGGTCGTACTTGCCGACGACGTTGGACAGCACGAACCGGTAGAGCGGGAGCCGCTTGGCGACCAGCTCGCGCACCGCGGCGTCACCCTGCTGCACGCGCAGGTCACAGGGGTCCAGGCCGGTCGGCTCCACGGCGACGTAGGTCTGGGAGACGAAGTTCTGGTCGCCGTCGAAGGCCCGGAGCGCGGCCTTCTGACCCGCGGCGTCGCCGTCGAAGGTGAAGATCACCTCGCCCCGGAACTCCTCGTGGTCGTGCAGGAAGCGACGGAGCACCCGGGCGTGGTCGTCGCCGAAGGCGGTGCCGCAGGTGGCCACGGCCGTGCCGACGCCGGCGAGGTGGCAGGCCATCACGTCGGTGTAGCCCTCCACCACCACGGCCTGGGAGGAGCGGGCCATCTCGCGGCGGGCGAGGTCGAGGCCGTACAGCACCTGGCTCTTCTTGTAGATCTGCGTCTCGGAGGTGTTCAGGTACTTCGCATCGATCCGGTCGTCGTCGAAGATCCGGCGGGCGCCGAAGCCGATGGTGTCGCCGCCGGCGTCGCGGATCGGCCACATCAACCGGCCGCGGAAGCGGTCGTACGCCGAGCGCCCCACCGCGACCAGGCCGCCGGCCACGACCTCGTCCTGGGTGAACCCTCGCCCGCGCAGGTGGCGCAGCAACGCCTCCCCGTCACGGGGCGAGAAGCCGACGCCGAAGGTCAGCGCGGCCTCCTGGTCGAAGCCGCGTCCGATCAGGAAGTCACGCGCCTGCTGGGCAGCCGGGGTGCCGAGCTGCTCGGCGTAGAACTCCTGGGCGACCTTGTGCGCCTCGACGAGGCGCCCGCGCCCGGGTCCCTTGGGCCGGTCGTCGTCCTCGCCGTCCTCACGGCGCAGCGGCACGCCGTACTTCTCCGCCAGCCGCTCGATGGCCTCGACGAAGGACAGCCCGTCGATCTTCATGAGGAACGACAGGACGTCACCGCCCTCGCCGCACCCGAAGCAGTGCCAGAACTGGCGCTGGGGGTTGACGTTGAAGGACGGCGACTTCTCGTCGTGGAAGGGGCAGAGCCCCTTCATCGACCCGCCGCCGGCGTTGCGCAGCGTGACGTAGGAGGAGACGACGTCGTCGATGCGGGCCTTCTCACGCACCGTCGCTATGTCGTCCTCGCGGATCCGTCCTGCCACGCCCGGAGTCTACGGCCGGACGTCGGCGGCCGGTGCCCGGGCGGCGGTGCCTGGGGACGAACGATCCACCCGCCGGTCGCGCCCGTGGTCCGCCGGCGTGGTGGACCGGGGCCCCGGCCCAGGCACACCGCATCTGCCCAGGTCAGTGACGTGCAGGACGGGCAGTTCGCGGAGCGAGCCCGTTCACGACGCCCGACGCGACCTGACGTCGCCGACGCGTCTGTCAGTACTCGCCGTCCATCACGTTCTCCAGCGGCTCGCCGGCCGCGAAGCGCTCGAGCTGCTCGCGCACCAGGCGGTACGCCCGCGGCCACATCGCGTCGCTCAGCCCGCCGACGTGCGGGGTCAGGATCAGCCCGCGGGCGTCCCACAGCGGGCTGTCGTCGGGCAGGGGCTCGTTCTCGAAGACGTCGAGGGCGGCCCGCAGCCGCCCGGTGCCGAGCTCGGCGAGCAGGGCGCCGGTGTCGACCACGGCACCCCGGGCCACGTTGACCAGCAGCGCACCGTCGGGCAGGGCCGCCAGGAAGGCCGCGTCGACCAGGTTGCGCGTGGCGTCGGTGAGCGGGACCAGCAGCACCACCACGTCCTGCTGCGGCAGCAGCGCGGGCAGCTCGTCGGTCGAGCGCACGCCGTCGCGCGCCGTGCGTCCGACCATGGTCACCTCGGCCTCGAACGCCTCGAGGCGTCGTCGGAGGGCCGTGGCGATGGATCCGGCGCCCACGACCGCGACGCGCTTGCCGGCCACCGCACCGCGCCAGGCCGGGCTCCACTCGCGACGGTCCTGGGCCCGCACGAAACGGGGCAGGTCGCGCAGCCCGGCCAGCACGAGCAGGAAGGCCAGCTCGGCGGTCGAGGTGTCGTGGATGCCGCGCCCGTTGCACAGCGTGACGCCCTCGGGCACGCTCGCCCGCACCGCGTCGACCCCGGCGGTCAGGGTCTGCACGACCCGCAGCCGCTGCATCCCCCGCACCGCGTCCCCGAGCTGGTCGCCCAGGTCGTACGGCGTGACGACGAGCTCGACCTCGGCCGCCGAGGCCGGCACGTCGTCGAGCGTCGGGACCACCTCGTAGCGAAGGCCGGCGGGGACGTCGCCGAGCTCGGAGGGGTCGAAGGGCAGCCAGACCAGCGGTTCGCTCACGCGAGGGAGGCTAGCGAGGCACGCCGCGGGCGGGGGCGGCGGTCCGCCGAGCGCGTACGACGGCGGCGACCGCACCGGTCATGCTGGTGGCCGCGCTCATCGCGAACAGGACCATGACGGCGCCGACGACGGCGAGGCGGCTGTCGTCCTGCGGCAGGGAGGTGAGGCACCACGCGGTGGTGAACCCAACGGTGAGCCCGACCCCGACGAGCACCGGGTCGAGGACCAGGTACGCCGACACCGCGAGGACCATCAGGCTCAGCACGCACCCGACCACCTGCCACGCCTCGTACGGCCCGCTCGTCACCCCCGTCGCCTGGTCCACCTGGTAGGTGTCGTCCCATGCCAGCCAGACCCACCAGCACCCGGCCGCCAGCACCGCCGCCAGCACGGTCAGCAGGGCGGGGCGCAGGGCACTCGCCACGACCGAGGCGGCTCGGGAGCGCGGGGCGCGCGAGGCGGTCGTCATGACTCATCCTGGCCGCCCGCGACCTCGAGCGCCTGAGCACGAGTACTCGACCTCGTCGAGCGGGTCGTCCGCTCCTGGCCGCTGGGCGCTGAGGGCGGCCGTCAGGCGGTCAGCGCGCGGTGCCGGTCCACGGCACCGGCGTCGGTGAAGGACGCGACCTGGTCGACGACCACCCGCAGCCGCCCCGCGTCGTCGGCGGCCGCGCGCCAGTCCGCGGCGTACGCCGGGTCGAGCCCCGCGGGCGCCCGCGCCAGCAGCCCGGTCACCAGCTCCTGGACCAGCTCGCGCTGGCGCTCCATGTCTCGGACCCGGTCCTCGGCCTGCATCACGTAGTGCGCAGCGACGCCCTTGAGCAGCCCGATCTCGAGCCGCGTCCGCTCGGGCACGACGAGATCGGCGCTGTAGCGGACGAACGGCCCCTCCTGCGCTGCGCGCGTCGCGTGCTGCACCGCTCCGCAGAAGCGGCCGATCAGGTCGCTGGTGAGGTTCTTCAACGCCGCCTGGCTGCCGCGCGTGCCGTCGTACGCCCGCGCGGGCCAGCTGCCGACCGATCGCAGCCCCGAGAGCACGTCGTCGAGCAGGTCGTCGTCGGCCTCGGGGACGTACCACCCGCGCACGGTGGCCCACACCGCCCGCCGCTCCTCGCCGCGGCCCAGCGCGGCGAGCTCCACGCGACCGACCACGGTGCCGTCCTCGACGTCGTGCACCGAGTAGGCCACGTCGTCCGCGAGATCCATCACCTGCGCCTCCAGGCAGCGGCGGTGTCCACGGTCCGGGCCGCGCAGCCAGGCGAAGACCGGTTGTTCGTCCGCGTAGACCCCGAACTTGCCGGCGGTGGTGCCGGCCGGTCCGGCGTCGCGCCGCCAGGGGTACTTCGTGCAGGCGTCCAGCGTGGCGCGAGTCAGGTTGAGCCCGACCGAGCGGCCCTCGGGGTCGGCGGTCTTGGACTCCAGGCGGGTGAGCAGGCGCAGGGTCTGGGCGTTGCCCTCGAACCCGCCACAGGTCTCGGCCACCTCGGCCAGGACCCGCTCGCCGTTGTGCCCGAACGGGGGGTGCCCCAGGTCGTGGGCGAGGGCAGCGGTCTCGGCGATGTCGGGCAGGCTGCCCAGCGCGCGGGACAGGTCGCGGGCGACCTGGGCGACCTCGAGGCTGTGGGTCAACCGGTTGCGCACGAAGTCGTGGCTGTGCGGTCCGACGACCTGCGTCTTGGCCGCCAGCCGCCGGAAGGAGGCGGCGTGCACGAGCCGGGCCCGGTCACGCTCGAAGGCGGTGCGCACCGGGGCGTCCACCCGCTTCGGGGGCTCTTCCACGAGGCGCTCGCGGTCACCCTCGTCGTAGAGCAGGTCGGCGTCCATCGGCGCGAGACTAGCCGCGCCGACGGACGCCGGTGCCGACCGGTCCCCAGGGACCGGGCGAGGTGGTACTCAGTACGTCGTGACGTGCACGTGGTCGTAGTGGTTCGCGGTGGTGGACCCGCGGTCCTCCATGCCCCGCCAGCCCTCGCCGCCGCGGTCGACCGACCAGATCTGTTGGGAGTAGATGATGTAGCTGATGCCCAGCGAGCCGGCGTTGGCGCGGAGGTAGTCGGCGATGTCGTACCCGGTCTGGCCCGACGTCATGATGTCGACCGCGAGGCCCTGGGCGTGCTCGCCGTCGCTGCGGAAGGTGCCGTAGGCGCTGATCTCGGGCCAGGCCGCGCACACCGCGGCGTGCACCGCGACGATGTTCGGGCTGACGCCGGACGGCACCGAGGTGCCGTTGGTGCAGCCGGCGTCGGTGTCCACCGACGGGCTGCCACCGGACGCGGCGACCGGGTCGGCCTCAGGCTCGGGCTCGGGCTCGGGCTCGGGCTCCGGCTTCTCGTCGGCGAGGTA
>JBKJPE010000088.1:0-19662 GCA_046595185.1 Nocardioides sp. | reverse complement strand
GTGGTGCACGGTCGCTCGATGGAGCCGACGCTGCACGAGGGAGACCGCCTGCTGGTCGCCTACGGCGTCCGCGCTCTGCGGGGTCGGCTCGCGATCGTGAGGTTGCCGGACGGGGAGTCGGGCCCGCGGCCTCCCGCCGTCAAGCGTGTCACCCACCGAGCGCCCGGCGGCGCGGGCTGGTGGGTGGAGCGCGACAACCCCGCCGAGGGTGTCGACTCGTGGTCGGTGGGGGCGGTCCCCGAGGCCGGGGTGCTCGGTCTCGTCGTCTGCCGGCTCCCGCGCCTCCCCGGCCCGCTAGGGCGCTGGATGGCGCGACGGCCGGGCTGAGGGCCCACCGTCGGCGCCGGTGCCCCCTGCGGGATGTCGGCTCCCGGGTGCGGGGGTAGGTTGAGTCAAGCAGCGACGACACCCCGCTGCCCACCGACGAAAGGGATCACGCGATGACAGCTCGACTCCTGACCCGCCTGTTCGCCCCCACGATCGAGGTCAGCGCCCACTGCGACCTCCCCTGTGGCATCTATGACCCCGCCCAGGCCAAGCTGGAGGCACAGTCGGTCAAGGCCTGTATGGAGAAGGTCCAGGGCAACGACGCGGCCGACTTCGTGGCGCGTGCGCGCACCATCAAGGAAGAGCGCTCCGACCTGGTCAAGCACCACCTCTGGGTGCTGTGGACCGACTACTTCAAGCCCCCCCACTTCGAGAAGTACCCCCAGCTGCACCAGCTGACGAACGAGGCGACCAAGCTCGCCGGCGCGACCGGCGCGAAGGGCTCGCTGGACGCAGACGTCGCCGACCAGCTGCTGGCCAAGATCGACCAGATCGCCGAGATCTTCTGGGAGACCAAGAAGGCCTGACGCACCCCGGCGAGGTCCCCTCGCCGCGCGACGCCCTCCCCGCCACCGACACGTGGCCGGGAGGGCGTCGTCGTCCCCGCGCCCGTCGGCCCGCGGCCGGAGTCGGCACCGCACCCGCACCGACGACCCCCGACGACCTATCCTCGTCCTCGGGCCGCTCGCCGGCAGGCCGTGAGCGGAGGGGTGCGCGTGGACGTCGACGGGCCCGCCGGCCAGATCGTCGACGCGTTCTCAGACGCGCTGCTCGACCTCGACCTCGACGGTCACATCCGCTACGCCAACCGCAGTGCCGCAGCCCTGCTGGGGGCCGAGGACCTCCACGGCCGCCACATCCACGAGTTCCTCGACGCCGCAGGTCGGGTCCACTCCTCCGAGCACCTGGCCCGGGCCACCCACGGGGTGGTCGCCGACGACGAGGTCGACACCCTGATCGTGCGGGACGACGGGTCACCGCGCTGGGTGCGACTGCGACCGACGGCACTGCGCGAGGACGGCCGGGTCACCTCGGTCGTGCTCCGCCTGAGCGACAACCACCACGACCGGCAGCTGCTCGAGGAGCTGCGCACCAGCCAGGCAGGCCTGCTCCGGGCCGAGCGGCTCGCCCGCAGCGGCAGCTTCACCTGGGACCCCGCGACCGGGCGCCCCCACGCCTCCGCGGGTCTGGTCGAGCTCTACGGCGACCACCTCGACGCCCTCTTCGCCGGCGACCGGCCCCGGTTGCTGGAGATGACCCACCCCGAGGACCACGATCGCCTCGAGCTGTGCGTCGATGCCCTGCGCGACGGCGGCACCGACCAGATCGACGTCGAGCTGCGGCAGCGCGGCCGGCGCGGCTGGATGTGGGTGCACCTCCGCGCCGAGGCCACCCGGGACGCCGGGGGCAGCCTCGCCGACGTCACCGGGACGTTCCAGGACGTCACGCGCTCCCGCGCCGCGGAGGACCGCCTCCAGGACCTGGTGAACCAGAACGCGCTCATGCACGCGGTCGCCACCGCCGCCAACGAGGCCACCACCCTCGACGAGGTGCTGCTCCGCACCCGGCGCCTCGTCGTGCTGCACGACGACTGGGACCGCGCACGGGCCTTCGTGCCCCGTCCGGACGGGTCAGGGCTGGACCCGCACCTGGCCGCGGACGAGCCCGACAGCGCGGCCCGCGTCGCTGCGCTCGAGCTGGCCACGGCGCAGCGGTGCCTGGTCGACGGCGGGTGCGTGTGGGACGACCAGGACCGGCTCACGATCGCCTTCCCGGTCCGGGTCGAGGCGGAGGTGGTCGCAGTCGTCACCCTCACCTCGTTGCCCCCGCTGCACCGCCACGAGCTGGTCGAGCAGATGGCCGAGCAGGCCGGCCTGCTGATCTCCCGGGTCGCGGAGCGTGACCGCGCCCGGGGCGAGCTCGCCGACGCCCGGGACCGCGCGGTCCGGGCCTCGCAGCACAAGTCGGAGTTCCTGGCTACGATGAGCCACGAGATCCGGACCCCGCTCAACGGGATCGTCGGCCTCAACGAGCTGCTCGGGGCCACGCCCCTCTCGGACCGCCAGCAGCACCTGGTCTCGGGCATCTCGGTGTCCAGCCGGTCGCTGCTCGACCTGATCAGCGACATCCTGGACTTCTCCAAGATCGAGGCCGGTCACCTGGAGGTCGAGCGGGTCGACTTCGAGGTGCGCGAGGTCCTCGCCGAGGTCGGTGGCGTCCTCGCGGAGAGCTCGCGCTCCCGAGGGGTCGACCTCGAGGTCTCCTGCGGCGCCGACGTGCCCGAGGTGCTCTCCGGGGACCCGACGCGGCTGAAGCAGGTCCTGCTCAACCTGGGGTCGAACGCGGTCAAGTTCACCGCCGAGGGCTCGGTGTCCATCCGGGCCACCACGGACCCGGCCGGCCCGGACGACGGTGGCGTGGACGGTGGGGCGGACGGCGGCGCCGGCCCCGGCCGGCTGCTGCGGGTCGAGGTGCGTGACACCGGGGTCGGCATCGCGCCCGACCAGCAGCGCCGGATCTTCGCCCCGTTCAGCCAGGGCGACACCTCCACCACCCGCACCTTCGGCGGCACCGGCCTCGGGCTGGCCATCTGCGCCGAGACCGTGGCGGCGTTCAGCGGTGAGATCGGCGTCGACAGCGTGCCCGGCGTCGGCAGCACGTTCTGGTTCACCGCGCGGCTCGGCTCCGCGACCGGCAGCAGCCAGGACGCGACGTCGGCCCGCGCCCGGGAGGTCCTCGCCGGCACCCGCGTGCTCGTGGTCGACGACGTCCCCCGCAACCGCACGGTCTCGGTCGAGCAGCTCCGCTGGTGGGGCGTCCTGGCGAGCGAGGCGGAGGGGCCGGCGGCGGCGCTGGCCGCCCTGACGGAGGCGAGCGCCGCCGGCCACGCCTACGACGCGGTGCTGCTCGACCTGACCATGCCCGGGCACGACGGGCTCGCGGTGGCCGCCGCCGTGCGGGCAGAGGGCCGTCCGGCCGACCTCCCGCTGCTCCTGCTCACCTCCGCGTCCACCCCGGACCGCGACGAGCTCGCCCGGGCCGGCATCACCACCTGCCTGACCAAGCCCGTCCCGTCCTCGACGCTCCGCGACGCACTGCTGGCCGCACTGTCCGGTCAGGACGCCGCCGCCCACGACGACGTGCCGGCGGCACCGGCACCCAGCGGCCGCGGCAGGGTGCTGGTGGTCGAGGACAACCCGATCAACCAGATGGTCGCGCGGGGCTTCCTGGAGGCCCAGGGTTATGCCGTGGACACGGCCGAGGACGGCGAGCACGCCGTCACCGCCGTCGCCGACGGGACCTACGAGGTGGTGCTGATGGACGTCCAGATGCCGCGCCTGGACGGCTACGCCACCACCAGGGTGCTGCGCGAGCAGGGGGCCACGACCGGCGGCGGGCACCGGTTGCCCGTCATCGCCATGACGGCGGCCGCGGTGACCGGCGAGCGCGAGAAGTGCCTGGCCGCAGGGATGGACGACTACCTCACCAAGCCCGTCTCCGCCGTGGCCCTCGCCGCCGCCCTCGCGCGCTGGGTCCGACCCGCGAGGGGGGAGCCGGGAGCGGCGAAGGAGCCTGGGGCTGCGGGCGCCGCCGCGGAGCCGGGTTCGGCCGGGTCCGGGCCGCCCGGCGGCCCGCACCTGGACCTCGCGCGGCTCGGCGAGCTGCTCGAGCTCGGCCCGCCGTACGACTTCCTGGACCAGGTCGTCGAGAACTTCCTGCGCCGGCGCACGGAGGTCCTCGCCGAGCTCGCCCGCGCCGTCGCGGCCGACGACTACGACCAGCTGAGCGCGACCGCCCACGCGCTGCGCGGCAGCGCGGCCAACCTCGGGCTGCCGCTGGTGGTGTCCCTGGCCCGGGACCTGGAGGCGTGCGGCGACGAGGCAGGTGCGGCCGGGGCCGGGGCCCTGCTCAAAGACCTGGACGCCACGCTGGCCGTCTCCGGTGAGGCCCTCGCCTCCTACCGGGAGTGGTTCCGCGCGCGGCCGCCGGCCTAGGGGTGCTGCCGGCCCGGCAGGGCCGCCGACGACCCACCAGCGCTCCACCGGCACCACTACCCACAGGCCCCGCCACGACCACCACCCGGCCCGCGCGGTCCTTCCTACGGTGACGTCACCCGAGCCCCGTCCCGTACCCACCCTGGGAGCGCCGTGCTGGACCCCGCAGACCGCACCCGTGAGCTCCTCACCCAGGTGGGCGCCGGCGGGGAGGGACGAGACGTCGCCCGGGAGGCCCTGGTGCACCTGCACCGTCCGCTCGTCGAGCACTGCGCCCTGCGCTTCGCCGGTCGCGGCGAGCCGTACGACGACCTCGTGCAGGTGGGGATGGTCGGGCTGCTCCAGGCGATCGACCGCTTCGACCCCGACCGAGGCCGGGACTTCACCTCCTTCGCCGTCCCGACCGTCCTGGGCGAGGTCAGGCGCTGGTTCCGGGACAAGGGCTGGGCGGTGCACGTGCCTCGCGGGCTCCAGGAGCTGCGCGCCCGGACCACCGCCACCTCCGCGCACCTGGCCCACGAGCTGGGCCGCTCCCCCACCGCCGCCGAGCTTGCGGCCGCCCTGGGGTGCAGCGTCGAGGACGTCGTCGACGGCCTGGAGTCCGCCGGCGCCTACGCGTCCGTCTCCCTGGACGCCGGCGCAGACGACCCCGACGGTCCGTACGCGAGGCTGGCCACGCTCGGCGCCGACGACCCGGCGCTGGCCCGCGTCGAGCTGCGCGAGTCCGTACGCCCCCTGCTGGAGCAGCTCCCCGCGCGGGAGAAGCGGATCCTGCTGCTGCACTACTTCGTCGGACTCACCCAGTCGCAGGTCGCGGCGGAGGTCGGCCTGTCGCAGATGCAGGTGTCCCGGCTGCTCGCGAGCACGCTCGAGGACCTGCGCGCGGCGCTGGGGGACGCCCCGGTCCGGTCGTCGTTCAGGCCTCGCGCGCCAACCGCTCCACCGAGGCCGGGTGCACGACGCCCAGCACCGTGACGAGGGCGGTGACCACCAGGACCCCGGTCAGCAGCACCGGCAGCTCCTGACGGTTGGTCCAGGCCAGGCCGAGCTGGATCAGCTGGGCCAGCAGCACCGGCCCGCGGCCCCAGGTCTCGCCGCGGTGGATCGCCCGGGCGGCGGCGAGCAGGAGGGCCGCGAAGGCGAGGAAGAACAGGCCCACCCCGACCCCGAGCGTGAACCGCTCCCGCGTCAGGCTGGCCAGCTGGAAGACCCCGAGCCCGACCAGCGCGAGCCCCTGCAGCGCGGCCAGCGAGGCGGCGACGACCAGCGGTGGCGGCGCCGGCGGCCTGCCGGACGGGTCCTCGGACGGGCTGGGGGACGGTCGGGTGGCCACGGGCCGAGCCTAGGAGACAGCAGGCCGGATCTAGGTCGGACGTCCCGAACCTCAGCGCTGTGACCCACCGAACCCCCTGGGTGCTTGTGCCTGGCCCGTTCTGTTGGGAGTCTTGAGGGCGCGCTCGTGAACACCTTCACATCCTGGTCGGTCACGCGCGCCCGCAGGCCTGAGCACCCCTGTCTGCACGCGTGTAAGGAAGAGGAAGACCCTGCCATGGATTGGCGCCACCGTTCTGCCTGCCTCGACGAGGACCCCGAGCTGTTCTTCCCGATCGGCAACACCGGTCCTGCGATCCTCCAGATCGAGGAGGCCAAGCAGGTGTGCCGACGCTGCGACGTGCGCGAGCAGTGCCTGGCCTGGGCGCTCGAAGCCGGCCAGGACCACGGGGTCTGGGGCGGTCTGAGCGAGGACGAGCGCCGCGCGCTCAAGCGTCGCAACGCCCGGGCCCGCATCCGCACCGCCTGAGCCGAACCCCTCCCGGCACGTCGTCGCGTCCCTCCCGCCTCAGGCGAGGGGGACGTCGATCTGTGCCAGGGCCCCGCGACCGCGGGGCGGCGCACCCAGGTCGAGGCGACCTCCGAGCTCGGACTCGACCAGCGTCCGGACGATGGACAGGCCCAGCCCGGTCGAGGTCTCCAGGTCGAAGCCGGCCGGCAGCCCGCGCCCGTCGTCCTCGACCCCGACCCGCAGGCGCCCGGCCTCGCGCCGCACCGCCACGCGCACGCTCCCGACCACCCCGCTCGCGGCCGTGACGTCGCCGTAACCGTGCTCGACGGCGTTCTGGAGCACCTCGGTCAGCACCATCGCCAAGGTGGTGGCGGTCTCGGAGGGCAGCCGCCCGAAGGACCCGTCACGACGCACCTGCACCGGCACCCCGGCGGTGCTCACCTCGACGACCATGCCCGCGAGGCGGTCGGCGACGTCGTCGAAGTCGACGTCCTCCTCGACGGCCTGGCTGAGCATCTCGTGCACGACCGCGATCGTCCCCACCCGGCGTACGGCCTCCTGCAGCGCGGCCCGTCCGGCCGGTGAGTCCATCCGGCGCGCCTGCAGTCGCAGCAGCGCGGCGACGGTCTGCAGGTTGTTCTTCACCCGGTGGTGGATCTCCCGGATGGTGGCGTCCTTGGTGACCAGCTCGCGGTCGCGGCGCCGCAGCTCGGTGACGTCCCGGACCAGGATGAGCGCCCCGATCCGCTCCCCCTCCGGGCGCAGCGGCACCGACCGCACGATGAGCGCGACCTCCTCGGCCGCCAGCTCGGTGTCGCGGTGCGCCCGACCGGTGAGGACCGCGCTGAGCGTCTCCTCGTCCGGGCGACGACGCGGGGGCACCAACCGTCGGGTGAGGTCGGCCAGGTCGAGTCCGGTCAGGTCGCCGGTGAGACCCAGCCGGCGGTAGAGCGACAGCGCGTTCGGGCTGGCGTAGGTGACCAGGCCGAACGCGTCCACGCGCAGGAAGCCGTCGCCGACCCGGGGGGAGTCCGCGTGGTCGCTGCGCGCGCCCGGCACCGGGAAGCTGCCGGACGCGATCATCTGGCTCAGGTTGTCGGCGGTCTGCAGGTAGGTCAGCTCCAGCCGGCTGGGCGTGCGGACGCCGTGCAGGTTGGTGTTGCGGGTGATCACCGCGATCACGTGACCGGCGCGGACCACGGGGATCGACTCCACCCGCACCGGCACCTCGTCGCGCCACTCCGGGTCACCCTCGCGCACCAGGCGGCCCCGGGCGTACGCCTCCTCGAGCAGCGGCCTCCGGCCGGCCGCGACGAAGGTGCCGACCACGTCGTCGACGTAGGCCGTCGGCCCGGTCGTGGGCCGCATCTGGGCGCCGGCCCAGAAGCCGCGGCCCTCGCGGTCGGGCAGCCACAGCACCAGGTCCGCGAACGACAGGTCGGCCACGATCTGCCAGTCGGCCTGCAGCAGCTGCAGCCACGAGACGTCGTCGTCGTCGAGGTCGGTGTGGCTGCGGACCAGCTCGAGGAGGGTCGGCACGGAGGCACTCTAGGCGGGCCGCGGGCCGCGGGCCGGGTACCCGGCGGGCGCGGGAGGTCGGTCGCACCCCGCGCCGCCCCGGTCCGGCCCGGACGTGCCGGTCCCGGATCCCTTGGCACACTGAGGGCCATGACGCCGGCGCAGCTGACCCAGATCGTCGACGCCGACTTCGCCGTCCCGACCGACCGTCCGCTGGCCGACGTCACCGCCGACCTGACCCGCGCCCTGGGTGACCCCGACCCGGTGCTCCGCGACGACCTCGCGCTTCCCGTGCTGGCCACCTGGATCGGGCGCGGCGTCTACGACGACCTGCTGGTCGGCCTCGGCGACGGGCTCGCCACCGGGCTGCGCACCGGTGTCGGCGAGCGGGGCACGGACTCGGTCTTCCGGCGCAGCTTCTCCGCGCTCGCCCTGGCCGAGTGCCTGGTGCGCGACACCCGGGTGCTGCTGGTGCCCAGCGGCAAGGTCCTGGAGTGGGGTGACCGCCTGGCCACCTGGTTCCTCGCCGAGCAGGACCCCCGCGGGCACGTCGAGGACCGTGGCTGGGCGCACGCGGTCGCCCACGGTGCCGACGCGCTCGGCGCCCTCTCCGGGTCACCGCACCTGGGCCGCGACGAGCTCGAGGTGGTCCTCGAGGTCATCGCCGAGCGCGTCCGCCGGCCCTGCTCCTCGCCCGCGGACCTGCTGCTGGCCGGGGAGCCGGACCGGCTGGCCTCGGCCGTGCTGACGGTCCTGCGCCGCGACCTGGTGACGGTGGACCACCTGGAGGACTGGGTCCTGCGTCTGGTCGCCGACGGTTCCGCGACGGCGCCGGCGGACCCGCACCTCGCCGGGGGCAACCTGCAGGCGTTCCTGCGTGCGCTGCACCTCCAGCTCGTGCTGGCCCCGGAGCCGCCGGCGGTCCGCGCCGACCTGCTGCTGGTGCTGGTGGACGCACTGCGCCGCACCAACCCGCACACGCTCGGCGTGCGCGCGGAGGCCCTCAGCTCCTGACCGGACTGAGTAGCCTGCGGGCATGACGACGACGTCCGGCCAGCCCAGCTCCTCCGACGCGGTCGGGCGGGGGGACGGCCAGGGGAACGCCACCCTCGCTGGCCACGCCGGGCAGCTCGCCGTCGCCGCAGCCCGGGCGCACGGTGTCGAGACCCTCTTCACGCTCTCCGGCGCTCATGTCTTCCCGATGTACGACGGCGCGGTCACCGCCGACCCGCCGATGCGGCTGCTCGACGTGCGCCACGAGCAGACGGCCGCCTTCGCCGCCGAGGCCACGGGCAAGCTGACCCGCACACCGGGGCTGGCCGTCCTGACCGCCGGACCCGGCGTGACCAACGGCGTGAGCGCCCTCGCCCAGGCCCAGTTCGCCGGCTCCCCGATGGTCGTGGTCGGCGGTCGCGCCCCGGCCAACCGCTGGGGAAGCGGCAGCCTGCAGGAGCTGGACCAGCCACCCATCCTGGCCTCGATCTGCAAGCAGGCGCGCACCCTGCACACCGCCGGGGAGGTCCTCGGTGGCATGGAGGACGCCTTCGCCCAGGCCGGGTCCTCCCACCGCGGCCCGGTCTTCGTCGACGTGCCGATGGACCAGTTCTTCGACACCGCCGAGGGGCCCCGCCCCAGCGGCGCCCGCCCGGCCCCGATCGAGCCCGACTCGGAGGCCGTCGTGCGGATCGCCCGGCTGCTCGCCGGGGCCCGTCGACCGGTGCTCGTGCTCGGCACCGACGTCTGGGCCGACGGCGCCGAGGTCGCCGCCCTGCGCCTCGTGGAGCAGGCCGGCGTCCCGACGATCACCAACGGGATGGGTCGCGGCGTCGTGCCCGGTGGTCACCGGCTGCTGGTGACCAAGGCCCGCAGCGCCGCGCTCGGCGGCGCCGACCTGGTGGTCGTGGTCGGCACCCCGCTGGACTTCCGGCTCGGGTACGGCGTGTTCGGCGGCAAGGACGACGCCACGCCGGCCCGCGTCGTGCACGTGGCCGACTCCCCCGGGCAGGTCTCGACCCACGCCGAGCTCGCGGACTCCGTCTCGGGTGACCTGACGACGGTGCTGGACGGGTTGCTGACGGCGCTGGAGCACGGACGCCGTCCCGACTGGAGCACCTGGGTCGAGGAGCTCCGGGGCACCGTGGCGCAGGCGGTGGAGCGCGACTCGGCGCTGCTGGCCGCCGAGGCCGACCCCATCCACCCGGCGCGCATCTACGGCGAGCTGGTGCCCCGCCTCGCTGAGGACTCGGTCGTCATCGGCGACGGCGGCGACTTCGTCTCCTTCGTCGGCAAGTACGTCGAGCCGCAGCTTCCGGGCGGCTGGCTGGACCCGGGCCCGTACGGCTGCCTGGGCGCCGGCCTCGGCGCCGCCATCGCCGCGCGCCTGGCCAGGCCCTCGGCCCAGGTCGTGCTGCTGCTCGGCGACGGCGCGGCCGGCTTCTCGCTGATGGACGTCGACACCCTGGTCCGCCACGGCCTGCCGGTCGTCATGGTGATGGGCAACAACTCCGCGTGGGGCCTGGAGAAGGGCCCGATGCAGATGCTCTACGGCTACGACGTGATCGCCGACCTCGCACCGCGCACCGCCTACGACGGGGTCGTCCGGGCCCTGGGGGGTGCCGGGGAGACCGTCACCGACCCCCGCCAGATCGGGCCCGCGCTCGACCGCGCCTTCGCCTCGGGGGTGCCCTACCTGGTCAACGTGATCACCGACGTCGAGGCCGCCTACCCCCGCGCCACCTTCGGGATCTGAGGGTGCTCGTGCGGCGCGTGCGCGACGGCGAGCACGCGTCGGTCGGGGCGATGACGGTCGCGGCGTACGCCCCGTTCGTCGGCGTCGACGACCCGTACGCCCGGTGCCTGGCCGATGCCGCGATCCGCGACCTCGAGGCCGAGGTGTGGGTGGCCGTGGACGAGACCGGGCACCTGCTCGGCAACGTCACCGTCTGCCCGACCGGCTCGGTCTGGCGCGAGCTGGCCACCGCCGACGAGGGCGAGTTCCGGATGCTCGCCGTGGACCCCGCGGCGCAGCGCCGCGGCGTCGGGGAGGCGCTGGCCGTCGCGGCGGTCGACCGGTTCCGGGCCGAGGGAGCGGCCGGGGTGGTCCTCAGCAGCCTGCCGGCCATGCACGCCGCGCACCGGCTCTACGAGCGGCTCGGCTTCGAGCGTCGCGCGGACCGGGACTGGGCCCCGCACCCGGACGTGCCCCTCATCGCCTACACCAGGGAGCTGTCGTGACCGACCCGTCCCCGCTGACCGCGGTCCTGCACTTCACCGTCACCGCGGACGACACCGCGGCCGCCCTCGGCTCCGGCAGCCTGCCCGTGCTGGCCACGCCGCGGCTGCTCGCGTGGTGCGAGGCCGCGACCTGCGCCGCCCTCGAGCCGGTGCTGCCCCCGGGCGGCACCAGCGTCGGCACGCGGGTGGTCCTCGAGCACCTGGCACCCAGCCAGGTCGGGCAGCGGCTCGAGGTCACCGCCTCGGTGGCCCACGTCGACGGCCGCCTGCATCGCCTCACCGTCGGCGCCCGCGCCCTGGCGGGCGACCGACCGGCGGCCGTGGTCGGCGCCGGTGAGGTGACCCGCGTGGTGGTCGACGCCGAGCGCTTCCTCGGCAGGCTCGGCTGAGCCCGATTCGCGGTCGGCGCCCCCGTCTGGGAGGATCAGGCGTTCGCGATCCGAGGAGGACACCATGGGCAAGACCGGCCGCAAGCGTCGCTCACGCCGCAAGAAGGCAGCCAACCACGGCAAGCGCCCCAACACCTGAGCGCCCGCCGCGCACACGAGCCCCCCGCCTGACGGCAGGGGGCTCGTCTGCGTCCGGGCAGGTGACGGCCCGGACGGGGCTCAGCCCTCGCGCAGGCGGACCTGGACCTGGCGGATCGAGACGCGCACACGCTCACGAAGGGCCTCGGGCGCCGGCTCGGCGCACGACCGCGCGACGACCGCCTTGACGGTGCGCTGCAGGTCGTAGCGCTCCAGGCAGGGGTTGCAGGTGTCGAGGTGCACCCGCACGGCGGCGCAGTCGGCCTCGTCGAGCTCGTTGTCGAGGAAGTACACGATGCGCTCGAGGTACTCGGCGCAGTCCTGGTCCCCGGAGACGTCGTCCCCGCCGTGGACGTGCTGGTGGTCGGTCATCGCCTGCCACCTCCGCGGGCGTAGTCCGAGAGCATGTCGCGCAGCTGGCGACGGCCACGGTGCAACCGGGACATCACGGTGCCGATCGGCGTGTCCATGATCTCGGCGATCTCCTTGTAGGCGAACCCCTCGACGTCGGCGAGGTACACCGCGAGCCGGAACTCCTCGGGCAGGCGCTGCAGCGCGTCCTTCACCTCGGAGTCGGGCAGATGCTCGAGCGCCTCGGTCTCGGCCGACTTCAGCCCCACCGAGCTGTGGCTCTCGGCGCGGGCGAGCTGCCAGTCCTCGACCTCCTCGGCCATGGACTGCTGCGGCTCGCGCTGCTTCTTGCGGTAGGTGTTGATGAACGTGTTGGTGAGGATCCGGTAGAGCCAGGCCTTCAGGTTCGTGCCCGGGCGGAACTGGTGGAAGGCGGAGTACGCCTTGGCGAAGGTCTCCTGGACGAGGTCCTCGGCGTCGGCGGGGTTGCGGGTCATCCGCATCGCCGCACCGTAGAGCTGGTCGAGGAACGGTAGGGCGTCACGCTCGAAGCGCGCAGCCCGGTCGTCCTCGGACTCGGTGGCGACGTCGATGTCGGCCGGGTCGACGGTGGAGGGCTCGTCGGGCTCGATCAACGAGGCGGGGGCGGTGTCAGTCATCGCTCCCCAGCCTAGCCTCGGCTCCGTACGCCCGTCGGGCAGCAGCAACATCGCGATCACCTGGGGAGAACAGGCCCCACCCCGGTGTTGTTCCCGGGCCACCACCCGGTCGGGTGACGCGCATCAGGTGTCCCGGGCGCCGCGGCCGGACCGGCGGTCAGCCGTGCGCGGTCGGGATCTCACGGGCCAGCCACTCCAGGGTGGCCCCGACGACCAGGCCCGTCACCTCGTCCTCGGTGATGGGCCCGCGCTTGTGGACCGTCAGGCCGTGGTCGGCGTCCGGGACCACCACCACGTCGAGGCCGGGCAGGTCCGGCAGCTCCTCGGGCCGGCCCATGTCGTCGCGCTCGCCCTGCACGACCAAGGTGGGCAGACCGATGCCGCGCAGCTCCTCGACCCGGGACTTCTCCGGTCGACCGGGAGGGTGCAGCGGGAAGGACAGGGCCAGGCAGCCGGTCGCTCCCATCCGACGAGCCAGCCGGGCGGCGCTGCGGGCGCCGGCGGAGCGTCCGCCGACGACGAGCGGGGTGCGGATCCGCAGCCGGTCGTAGGCGGTCATCAACGCCGCGTCGAGCGTCGGCGGCGCGGTGGCCACCCGTCGGCCCGCGCGCCGCCACGGCTGCTCGAAGCGCACGACGGTGACGCCCTGGCGCGGCAGGTGCCGGGCCAGGGCGGCCAGGTCGCTGCTCTCGATGCCGGCACCGGCGCCGTGGTTGAGCAGCAGCGTGGCCCAGGGCCGGACGGCACGGTCGGTGACCAGGCGGCCCTCCCCGTGGGCGGTGTCGACGAGCATCTCGCTGCTCACGACACCACCTCCTCGAGCGGCAGCGGCTCGGTCAGCGCGGGTCCGTTGTTGCGGACGTCGCCGACCGCCGGGGCGACGGGGTAGGCCTCGAGGCGACCCGGTGCGGCCGGCTCGAGGAGGCCCAGCACGCTCTCCCGGGGCGCCGCCGGGTCGAGCCAGTCGGCCCACCGGTCGCGACCGACCATCATCGGCATCCGGTCGTGCAGGTGGCCGAGGTCGTCCTCGGCGGCGGTGGTGATCACGGTGCAGGTCCAGCGGAACCGGTCGGGGTCGTCCTCGGGGCGGTCGGGGTCGCGCCAGATCTCGTACAGCCCGGCCATCGCCAGCACGCCGCCGTCGCGGGGGCGGATGTAGAACGGCTGCTTGCGGGGCTTGCCGGCCCTCGTCAGCTGCGAGGTGGGGTACCACTCGTAGTAGCCGTCGGCGGGAAGCAGGCAGCGACGCACGGCGAAGGCCCGCTTGAAGGCGGGCTTCTCGGCCACCGTCTCCATCCGGGCGTTGATCATCCGGCTGCCGATCCCGGGGTCCTTGGCCCACGAGGGCACCAGCCCCCACCGCAGGACCCGCAGCTGGCGGTTCACCGACGGGGCAGGTCCTGGCTCCCGGCTCGGTCGCTCCAGCACGGCGTACACCTCCTTGGTCGGCGCGACGTTGTAGTCGGGCTCGAGCGGGGCGGGAACGCGGTCGTCGACCACCTCGAACTCCTCGAGCAGGTCCTCGGGCCGTCGGCTGGAGGCGTAGCGACCGCACATGGCCACGACCCTAGCGGCGCCCGCCGACGCCGGTCGGCGTCCCGGGACCGCGGCGCACCATCCACGCGGGCGATGCATACGACCCCGCGATCCGGTAGGAAGGACCCATGTCCTTGAGTCGTACCCTTGCCCGTCCCATGCTCGCCTCCCTGTTCGTCGTCGGTGCCGCCGACGCGCTCCGCAACACCGCCGCCGCCGCCGAGCGGGCCAAGCCCGTCGCCGACCAGATCGTCGGCCTCGGCAAGAAGGCCGCACCCCAGGTGCCGATCCCCGACGACGCCGCCACGCTGGTCCGGATCAACGCCGGCGTGCAGCTCGTCGCCGCGCTGGGCCTGGCCACCAACCGTTCCCCGCGCGCCTGCGCCCTGGTGCTCGCCGGCTCGTTGGTGCCGACCACCCTGTCCGGCCACCGCTTCTGGGACGTCAGCGACCCGGAGCGCGCCAAGGAGCAGCGCCAGCACTTCGTGAAGAACGTCGCCGTTCTCGGCGGCCTGATCATCGCCGCCGGCGACACCGACGGCGCCCCGGGCGTGACCTGGCGCGCCAAGCGGGTCGCGACGGACGCGCGCCGCGAGGTCGGCCACCTGGCGAGCACCGCCAAGCTCGAGGCCAGGCTGGCGAAGGCCAACGTCACCTGAGCACCCCGATGAAGCCCGCGCGCCCGGTGCCGCCCGCCGACCCCTGGCCGGCGCCCCGGGCCCACGGGCCCGTCCACGCCGCCGTCTCGCTGCCCGGCAGCAAGTCGCTGACCAACCGGGCGCTGCTGCTGGCCTCGGTCGCGCAAGGCCCTGCCGTCGTGCGCGGCGCGCTGCGTTCCCGCGACACCCTGCTGATGGCCGACGCACTGACCGGGCTCGGCTCGTTCGTCGACACCTCGGCGGACGACTGGGTGGTCACCCCGGCCGCGTTCGCCGGTGACACCGACGTCGACTGCGGCCTCGCCGGCACCGTGATGCGGTTCGTGCCGCCCGTGGCCGGGTTGTCCACCGGCGCGGTCGCCTTCGACGGCGACCCCCACATGCGCAACCGGCCCGTCGGAGAGGTGCTGACGGCGTTGCGCACCCTCGGCGTCGAGGTCGACGACCGCGGTCGCGGCAGCCTGCCCTTCGCCGTCCGGGGGCGTGGGGCGGTCCGCGGCGGACGGGTCGTGCTCGACGCGTCCGGGTCCTCACAGTTCGTGTCCGCGCTACTGCTGGCCGGAGCGCGCTACGACCGGGGCGTCGACCTGGTCCACGAGGGCAAGCCGGTCCCCTCCCTGCCCCACGTCGAGATGACGGTGGCCATGCTGCGCCAGCACGGCGTGGACGTCGACGACTCCGACGCCGACCGGTGGCGGGTCTCCCCGGGCCCGGTCGCGGCCGTCGACCACGACATCGAGCCCGACCTCTCCAACGCCGCACCGTTCCTGGCCCTGGCCGCGGTCTCGGGGGGTTCCGTGGTCGTCCGCGGCTGGCCCACCTCCACGACCCAGGCCGGCGACGCCCTGCGCGGCATCCTGACGGCGATGGGATGCACCGTCACCCTGGGCGACGAGGGCCTGCGCGTGACCGGCCCCGAGCCGGCCCCGGGCGCGGTCTCGGGGCTGGTGGGCGTCGACCTCGACCTGCACGACGCCGGCGAGCTCGCCCCGGCCGTGGCGGCGCTCTGCGCGGTGGCCACCTCACCGTCGCACCTGCGCGGCATCGCCCACATCCGGGCGCACGAGACCGACCGGATCACCGCGCTGGCCACCGAGCTCGGGGCGATCGGCGTGGGGGTCGAGGAGCGGCACGACGGGCTGTCCCTGCGGCCGGCCGCGCTGCACGGCGGCACGTGGCGCACCTACGCCGACCACCGGATGGCCCACGCCGGGGTGATCGTGGGTCTGGCGGTCGACGACGTGCTGGTGCAGGACGTCGCCACCACGGCCAAGACCTTCCCGGACTTCGCCGGCTTCTGGTCCGGCCTGCTGTGACGCCGTCGTGAGGGTGCGATGACGGGGCGCCGGGGTCGGTACACCGACCAGGACCAGGAGCACTACGAACGGCCCCGCCGGCGCACCCGCCCGCGGACCAAGGAGCGCCCGTCGTACGACGACGCCGCCGACGGCGTGGTCGTCACCGTCGACCGTGGCCGCTACTCCCTGCTGGTCGCAGGCGTGCCGGTGTACGCGGTCAAGGCCCGGCCGCTGGGGCGCAAGGGCGTCGTGGTCGGCGACCGCGTGCGCGTGGTCGGCGACGTCTCCGGCGACGAGGGGGCCCTGGCCCGGGTCGTCGAGGTGACCCCGCGCAGCACCGTCCTGCGCCGCACCGCCGACGACGACGACCCGGTCGAGCGCGTCCTGGTCTCCAACGCCGACCAGCTCGTCGTGGTCACCGCGCTGGCCGACCCGGAGCCGCGCCAGGGACTGGTCGACCGTGCGCTCGTGGCGGCGTACGACTCCGGCATGACACCGCTGCTGTGCCTGACCAAGGCCGACCTCGCCGGCCCCGAGGAGTTCCTGTCCACCTACCGCGCGCTCCACGTCCCGTGGGTGGTCACGCAGCGCGACGGCGACCTTGGCACACTGCGACGGCACCTGGCCGGGCGGACCAGCGTGCTGCTGGGGCACAGCGGGGTCGGCAAGTCCACGTTGGTCAACGCCCTGGTCCCGGACGCGGACCGGGAGACCGGCGGGGTCAACGTGGTCACCGGCCGGGGCCGGCACACCTCGACCTCCGCGGTGATGCTGGGGCTGCCCGCGCGCGACGGTGCCGAGGGCGGCTGGATCGTCGACACCCCCGGCATCCGCAGCTTCGGCCTGGCCCACGTGAAGCCGGAGACCCTGATCGGGGCCTTCCCCGACCTCGCCGCCGAGACCGGGGCGTGCCCGCGGGGGTGCACCCACGGCGAGGACACGCCCGAGTGCGGCCTGGACGACGCCGTCGCCGGCCGGGAGGTCGACGCCGAGCGCGTGTCGTCCTTCCGACGGCTGCTCGCGGCCCGCAGCGTGCCGGCGTACTGACCCGCGCCGGACCCCCGGTGAGGATGCCATGGCCTAACCTGCCCCCGTGGCCACCGACTACACCGACGACCTCCGGCTCGCCCACGTGCTCGCCGACGACGCGGACTCGCTGACCACCTCGCGCTTCAAGGCCCTCGACCTGCACGTCATGAGCAAGCCCGACCTCAGCCCGGTCACCGACGCCGACCAGGCCGTCGAGGAGGGCATCCGGCGCACCCTGTCGCGCGTGCGCTCCCGCGACGCCGTCACCGGTGAGGAGCAGGGCAGCACCGGCAGCGGCGCCCGGCGGTGGATCGTCGACCCGATCGACGGCACCAGGAACTTCGTGCGCGGCGTGCCGGTCTGGGCCACCCTGATCTCGCTCGTCGTCGAGGACGAGGTCGTGCTGGGCGTCGTCTCCGCCCCCCAGCTGCAGAAGCGCTGGTGGGCGTCCTCGGGCAACGGCGCCTGGACCGGGCGGTCGCTGCTCAAGGCCACCCGCTGCCAGGTGTCCGACGTGCGCCGGCTCGAGGACGCCTCGTTGTCCTACTCCTCGCTGCGCGGCTGGGACGAGCGGGGCCGCCTCGACGACATGGTCTCGCTGATGCGCCGGGTCTGGCGCACCCGCGCCTACGGGGACTTCTGGTCCTACGTGCTGCTGGCCGAGGGAGCGGTCGACCTCGCGGCCGAGCCCGAGCTCCAGGTCTACGACATGGCCGCGCTCGACGTCGTCGTGCGTGAGGCCGGCGGCCGCTTCAGCTCCCTGGACGGCACCGACGGGCCCTTCGGCGGGAACGCGCTGGCCAGCAACGGGCACCTCCACGACGCCGCCCTGTCCTTCCTCGGCTCGCTGCCCGACGACCACGAGGGCGACGCCGACTGGCCCGCGCGGGGCGGCGGGTCGGTCTCGGACCTGCGCCACCACCGCCGCCCGGACCCTGACGCCTGACCGACGACGTCCGACCCTGGTCAGGGCGGTGCCGCGTGAGTACCGTCACCCCCATGCGGATCGCCGACCTGCTCCACGCCAAGCCCGACACCACCGTGGTCACGGTGTCCCCCGACGCGGGCGTCCGCGAGCTCCTGCGCCTCCTCGCCGAGCACAACGTCGGCGCCCTGGTGGTCAGCAGCGACGGCGTCCGCCTCGACGGCATCGTCAGCGAGCGCGACGTGGTGCGCCGCCTCCACACCGACGGCACCGTCGTGGACAACACCGTCGGCGCGATCATGACCGCGGTCGTCGAGACCTGCACCTCCCAGACCCCGCTCGACGAGCTGATGCTCACGATGACCGAGCGACGCGTGCGCCACGTCCCGGTCGTCGACGACGGCCGGCTGGTCGGCATCGTGTCGATCGGCGACGTGGTCAAGCACAAGATCGTGCAGCTGGAGTTCGAACGCGACCAGCTCGACAGCTACGTACGCCAGTCCTGACCGGGCGGGCGGGCGCTCTGTGGCTCGGTGGTGGCTGCCGAACTGGCGCAATCGTGGACTTCCTACCGTTCGGTCGGCCGCATTCGTGCTGCAAGTCCACTATTGCGCCCGAACGACCACCCGGCGCTGACCGTGCCGCCATGTCCACCGCGAGCGGTCAGGCAGCGAAGTGGTCGCGCCACCGCTCGTCCGGTGGCGGGAGCCTGACGCCCCGCCGGAGCAGTGCGCGCCGGACCCGGCGCAGCACGAGGTCCGGTCCGTGGCTCAGGTCCTCGTGCGTGACGACGATGATCCTGCGGCCGAGGTCGTCGAGCTCCTCACGCCGCGCGAGGTCGCCCTGCCACTGCTTGCCGTCGCGGGCGTGCTGGCGCCCGTCGTACTCCACCAGCACGCCGGCCTTGCGGTAGTACAGGTCGTAACGGCGCACGACGTTGCCGTCCTCGTCCCGCACGAGGAAGTTGACCTCGGGCTCCGGGAGTCCTCCGAGCAGCAGGAGCAGGCGGGTCCGGGTCTCCGGTGGGGAGTCGACGCCGGCCCGGACGAGCTCGGCCGCGGCTCGTGCCGGACCCGCGTAGTAGTCCGAGCTCTCCCGGGTCAGACGCAGGAGCTGCTCCGGGGTCACCGGGTACTTCTTCACCAGGGCGTCCCCGAGGACGACCATGTCGACCAGCGAGAGCATCCCCGCGCACTCGATGAAGGTGGTGACCGCGTCGGTGCACCTCATCCCCCGGACCAGCAGCAACGCCCGCGGGCGTCGCGTCACGTGGCACTTCAGGCCCTGACGGAAGTGCCTCAGGTGGGGTTCGGGCACCGTGACGTGCACGAACGGGTGTGAAGGGACCGGTAGACCGAGGAGCCCGGCCGCGGTCACCCGGCACGCCCACCCGTGGTCACCGTGCAGCGCCAGCGCAGCGCGTACCGGCGTGTCGCGGTCGATGCCGTCGCGGTGCACCCAGACCCCACGGAAGATCCGGCGGTACTCCCGGCGACGGACCAGGTGCTCCGGCGCCCCCGCAGCACGCAGGGTGGCCAGGGTCAGGGGCTGACGGCGGTCGCGGGGCGTCGATCGGGGCATGGGACAGGAGTACCGCGGACGGGCAGTCGTCTGCGTCGCTCCGTCCACAGGTGTCACCGCGCGCCCTGGTCGGTCTGCGCCGTGAGCGTGGGCGGATCGGGCGCAATTGCGCGGTTCCGACTGGATCGAGCGCGGGAGTTCAGGCGGAATCAGGTGGTCTAAGCAACGCCGAGTGATGGGCGGTGTTGTGGATGTCGAGTACGACCGATCCGGAGTTGGTGCGTGAGTACCTGGAGCTGG
>JBKJPE010000153.1:0-3699 GCA_046595185.1 Nocardioides sp. | reverse complement strand
AGTTGCCGGCCGAGTCGGTGTTGTTCTTGAACAGGTAGATGTCGCCGGAGATGCCCTCCTCGTGGAGGCGGTTCTCGGCATCGAGCAGCAAGCCCTCGAGGATCCGCTCCCCCGCCTTGTCGTGGGTCACCAGCTCGGCGATGTCGTCACACTCAGGAGTGGCGTACTCCGGGTGGCTGCCGACGTCGAGGTAGAGCCGGGCGCCGTTGCGGAGGAAGACGTTGCTGCTGCGGCCCCAGCTGACGACCTTGCGGAACAGGTAGCGGGCGACCTCGTCCGGGCTCAGTCGCCGTTGCCCCTTGAACGTGCACGTGACGCCGTACTCGTTCTCGATACCGAAGATCCGCCGGTCCATGCCCGAACAGTACGGGGGGACCGGCGGATCCGGGGGCGACCGGCGGCGACCCGCCTGGGTCCGGCCCGCTCAGCTGATCGGCGGGGCCACGGGCGCGTCGGGCGGCGCGGCCTCCGGCCCCCCGGACGGAGCGGCCGACGACGCCGGGGCGGGGGGCTCCACGGGCGCGGCCAGGGGCTCGTCGGGCGGTGCCGGGGACGGCAGCACCGACTCGATCCAGTCCGGCCGCAGGCGGCGGAACTTCCGCGTCTGGCTGCGCGTGCGGTCGAGCACGGCGGCCTCGAGGTCGGCCACCGGCAGCACCCGGTCGGCGGCGTCGCCCTCCACGGCCCCGAGCGCCGCGACAGCGGTGGCCAGCGCGGTGGGGAGGTCCGCGCCCTCGGTGTAGTGCTCGCGCAGGTGGGCGGTGACGGTCTCGGCGGCGCCGCCCATGACGGCGTACCCGTGCTCGTCGGCGACCTGGCCGTCGTAGGTCAGGCGGTAGACCTGGTCCGCGCTCGGTGCGTCGCCGACCTCGGCGACGAAGAGCTCGACCTCGTACGGCTTCTCGCCGCCGCTGGAGAAGATCGAGCCCAGGGTCTGGGCGTAGGCGTTGGCCAGGGCGCGGCCCGTCACGTCGCGACGGTCGTAGGAGTAGCCACGCATGTCGGCCAGGCGCACGCCGGCGATGCGGAGGTTCTCGAACTCGTTGTAGCGCCCGACCGCGGCGAAGGCGATGCGGTCGTAGATCTCGGAGACCTTGTGGAGGGCCTGCGAGGGGTTCTCGGAGACGAAGAGCACGCCGTCGGCGTACTGGACGACGACCACGGAGCGGCCGCGCGAGATGCCCTTGCGGGCGAAGTCCGCGCGGTCCTTCATCAGCTGCTCGGGCGAGACGTAGTAAGGCATGCTCATCGCGGGCTCACCCCGTACGCCCGGCCGTCGAGCGGCGCCGCCGGTCCGTCGGGCCGGATCATCCGGCCGGCGATCATCAGGTCGGCGACCTCGGCCACGTCGGCGTCCGGCAGCCGGGACCCGCCCTCGGCGGTGATCACGTGGACGACCGGGAAGATCCGGCGGGTCAGGTCGGGCCCGCCGGTGGCGGAGTCGTCGTCGGCGGCGTCGTAGAGCGCCTGGACCACGGCGAGCACGCACTCGTCGCGCCCGAGGTCCTCGCGGTAGAGCTTCTTCAGCGAGCCGCGGGCGAAGACCGAGCCCGAGCCGACCGCGTGGAACGCGGTCTCCTCGTAACGGCCCCCGGTGACGTCGTAGGAGAAGATCCGCCCGATCGAGGTGGACAGGTCGTAGCCGGCGAAGAGCGGGACGACGGCGAGGCCCTGCATGGCCATCGGCAGGTTGTTGCGGATCAGCGCGGCCAGCCGGTTGGCCTTGCCGTCCATCGAGAGCGTCGAGCCCTCGATCTTCTCGTAGTGCTCGAGCTCGACCTGGTAGAGCCGGACCATCTCGACGGCCAGGCCGGCCGTACCGGCGATGCCGACGGCGGAGAACTCGTCGGCGGGGAAGACCTTCTCGATGTCGCGCTGCGCGATGACGTTGCCCATGGTGGCGCGACGGTCACCGGCCATCACCACGCCGCCGGGGAAGGTGGCCGCGACGATGGTGGTGCCGTGCGGGGCGAGGTCGCCCGCGCTCGGCGCGCCTGGTCGCGGGGCGCCGAGGTCGCGTGCGCCGGGCAGCAGGCCGGGCGCCTGGTCGGCGAGGAAGTCGGCGAAGGACGACGAGCCCGGGGTGAGGTACGCCGCGGGCAGGCGCGAGTCGTTCATTCGCCGCCCTTCTGGATGAACGACTTCACGAAGTCCTCGGCGTTGGTCTCCAGGACGTCGTCGATCTCGTCGAGGAGGTCGTCGACCTCCGAGTCGAGGGCTTCCTTGCGCTCGGCGACGGCGGACTCGGTGGTCTCCTCGCTCTGCGACTGCTCCTCGGTCTCGGACGAGCGCCGCGGCTGCTTCTGCTCTTGGGCCATGCTGCGACCCTAGCGACTCACCGGGTGCCGCGGGCCCCACCCCGGAGGTCCGCGCCGGGCCGGCCGGGCTCAGCCGGAGAGCTCGCCGACGAGGGCCTCGGCGGTGGCCGAGCGGTCCAGCAGCGCCCCGACGTGCGCCCGGCTGCCGCGGAGGGGATCGAGGGTCGGCACCCGCTGCAGCGAGTCGCGCCCGGGCAGGTCGAAGATGACGGCGTCCCAGGACGCCGCTGCGACGTTCTCGGCGAACTTCTCCAGGCAGCGGCCCCGGAAGTAGGCCCGGGTGTCCTCCGGCGGGTCGTGCATGGCGCGCTCGATCGTCTCGTCGGTCAGCAGCCGCTCGACGCGGCCGGCGGCGGCGAGGCGGTGGTAGAGCCCCTTCTCCGGGCGCAGGTCGGCGTACTGCAGGTCGATCAGGGCCAGCTTCGCGTCGTCCCAGGCGAGACCGTCGCGGTCGCGGTAGCGCTCGAGCAGCTGCAGCTTGGCGACCCAGTCCAGCTCCCCGGAGCACTCCATCGGGTCACGGTCGAGGCGGTCGAGCACCGACTCCCAGCGGGCCAGCACCTCGACCGTTTGCGCGTCGGCGTCCGCGCCGAGACGGTCCTCGACGTGCTTGCGGGCGAGGTCGAGGTACTCCATCTGCAGCTGCACCGCGGTCAGGCGTCGACCGTCGGCGAGGGTGAGCAGGTGCCGCAGTGACGGGTCGTGCGAGACCGCGCGCAGCGAGGCCACCGGACCGGAGACGAGGAGGTCGCGGCCGAGGAAGCCGTCCTCGATCATGGCCAGCACCAGCGACGTGGTGCCGACCTTGAGGAACGTCGAGACCTCGGAGAGGTTGGCGTCGCCGATGATGACGTGCAGACGGCGGTACTTCTCGGGGTCGGCGTGCGGCTCGTCGCGAGTGTTGATGATCGGGCGCTTGAGCGTGGTCTCGAGACCGACCTCGACCTCGAAGAAGTCGGCGCGCTGGCTGAGCTGGAAGCCGTCCCCGCGGCCGTCCTGCCCGCGCCCCACGCGGCCGGCACCGCAGACGACCTGGCGTGAGACGAAGAACGGGGTCAGGTGGCGCACGATGTCGGCGAAGGGCGTCGATCGGCGCATCAGGTAGTTCTCGTGGGCTCCGTACGAGGCGCCCTTGCCGTCGGTGTTGTTCTTGTAGAGCCGGACGGAGCGTCCGAGCGCCTGGCTGGCACGCTGCGCGGCGATGGCCATCACGGCGTCGCCGGCCTTGTCGTAGCGCACCGCGTCCAGCGCGGAGGTCACCTCCGGACCGGAGTACTCCGGGTGGGCGTGGTCGACGTAGAGGCGCGCGCCGTTGGTCAGGATCAGGTTGGCCATGCCCAGGTCGCTGTCGGTCAGCTGGTCGGGGTGGGCCTGCGAGCGA
>JBKJPE010000111.1:0-5485 GCA_046595185.1 Nocardioides sp. | reverse complement strand
CCGCCGCGGAGCGGTCGGTGGACACGGTGCTGGCCGCGGTCACCGACCGCACCCCGCCGTACGACGACCTCACCGCCCACGCCTGGCTGGCGCGTCTCGACACCCGCTCAGCGCGCTGAGCCCCCCGGCGGCCCCGGCCCCCGCGGCGGCGGGTCGGTGGGCTGCAGCGGCAGGAAGAGCAGGTCGGTGAGGTCGGTCGGCGTCGCCGCCGTGGCCCGGCGCCCGTCGGGCGGGACCTCCTCGGTGATGACGTTCTCGACGGAGGCGACCTGGACCGTGGGCGGCTGCCGGCGCCCCGTCGGCATCGTCGCGGGCCCGACCAGGCGCGGGCCCGCGAGTCGGCTCTCCAGCCGGCGTGCGTTGCGGTCGACCGGCTGGGCGACGTACTCACCGAGGATGACGCCCGAGGACAGCGCGATGGCCACCGAGATGGCGGTGATCATCGAGGCCAGGCCCCGCGAGGTGTCGCCCTCCGCCATCAGGGACAGGCCCCGGTAGATCGAGAGGCCCGGCAGCAGCGGCACCACGGTGGACACCGCGAGCACCAGGGTCGGGAACCTCAGCCGCGCGGCCACCGGGAAGCTGACCAGTCCTACGAACAGCGCGGCGAAGGCCGTCGCCCAAGCACGACCGAACCCGAGGTCGACGGTCTGGGAGATGACCACCGCGACCGCGCCGATCAGCCCGACCGGCAGCAGGCTGCGCTTGGGGGCGTACGACGCGAACGCGAACGCCGCCGTCGCGACGGCCGCACCGGCCGCCATCACGGGCACGTCCTGCAGCCGCAGCGCAGCCGGCTCGAGCGAGCCGACCCGGATGCCGAGCGTGGCGGCCAGCGAGAGCGCACCGCTGACACCGGCGATGATGCCGGCCGTGGCCAGGATGGCCTCGGTCAGCCGGGCGCCCGCGGTGACGTAGAACCCGGAGAGCGCGTCCTGCAGCGCACCCAGGAAGCCGATCCCGGCCAGCAGCACGATGATGCTCGCGGTGACCACCAGGGACGGGTCGAGCGCGACCGGGAGCAGGGTGGCCCCGGCGGCGATCATCGTGGCCACCGCGCCCCCGGCCACCTGCTGGTAGAACAGCGGCAGCCGACGACGCGACATGGCCCTCTTGAGCTGGTCGATGACGACCGCGGCCACCAGCGCGATGAGAGCGACCAGCACGCCACCGCCGAGCGAGACGGCCGTGCCGGCGGCCATCAGCCCCCAGCCGACCGTGACGGCCCAGCGGGGCCGGCCGTGCCCGGACGAGGTGATCCGTGCCAGCCGGGCGCGGGCCTCCCGCAGGGTGGCGCGGTCGGCGAGCACGTCGTGGACGAGGTGGTCGACGCGGGTGAGGTCCTCGTAGTCGATGTCGCGCTGGGCGACCTGGCGCGAGTGGCCGATCGGGGGCGTCTCGGGATCACCCTGGAAGCTCATCGACAGGGAGGTGAAGGTGATGTCGACGTCGGCGTTGTGCAGGCCGGCGTGCCGCGCGATGGCCTGCATCGTGGCCGACACGTCGGCCGCGCCGGCGCCGCTGGAGAGCAGCAGCTCGCCGACCCGCAGGGACAGGTCGATGGTCAGGCTGACGTGGGCAGGGTCGACGATCTCGCGCCGCGACACGCGGCGCATGGTGCCGGTCTCGGACAGGCGCATCACCCCGGTCTCGTCCAGGGCCGACGACGCCGTCGCCGGACCGGCGGGCGCGCGGGAGCGGGTGGGGGCAGCGGGCCCGGGGCGTACGGCCTGGTGGCCGGCCGTCTGGCTGCGGACGTCTCTCATCCCCTCGATCGTCCCAACCACCGGCGCCGTGGCCAAACCGTGACTCGGCGCGTGGCGGTGATGTCCGACACCGTGCCGCAGGTCGGCGGTCGGTGGTCGGTCAGGCGTCGTACCCGCCCGGGGGCGGCACCATCTCCAGGCGCACCCCGAGCAGGCGCACCGGCCGGGCCCGCTCGTCCGGGTCGAGGCGGTCCAGCAGGTCGACGGCGGCGGCGGCCACCTCGCCGGGGTCGGTGGTGGGCGACGGCAGGGTACGGCTGCGGGTGCGGGTGGTGAACGGCCGGAGCCGGACTTTCAGCACCACCCGCGCTACCGGTCGGCCCTCGTCGAGCACGTCGTCGAGGGCCAGCCCGGCCAGCCGCTGCACGGCGGCGACCACGTCGGCGGGGTCCTCCAGGTCGACCTGGAAGGTCTCCTCCCGCCCCCGGGCCCGAGGCACCCAGGGGGTGTCGTCGACCGGGCTGCTGTCGACGCCACGGGCCCGGCGGCGCACCCACGGACCGGTCCGGTCCCCCAGCCGTGCGGCGAGGAGGTGGGGGTCGGCCCGGGCGAGGTCGACGACCGTACGGACGCCCAGCCCGGCCAGCCGGCGGGTCGTGGTGGCCCCCACCCCGGGGAGCACCCGCACCTCGCGCTGCCCGACCACGTCGAACCAGGTGTCGCCGTCGAGGCGGAACACGCCGTCGGGCTTGGCCAGGTCGGTGGCCACCTTCGCCTGCAGCTTGTTCTCCCCGATCCCGACCGAGCAGCGCAGCCCGGTGGCGGCGTGCACGGCGGCGCGGACCCGGTCCGCGACGGCCCTGGCCTCCTCCGGCTCGGCCCGCGGCGGCGCGTGCGGGGACCGGGCCAGGAAGTCCTCGTCCCAGCCCACGACCTCGACGACGAGCGGGGCGTCGTCCCAGGTCTGGGCGCGGAGCACGGCGACGACCTCGGCCGAGGCGGCCTCGTAGGCCGCCTTGTCGACCGGGAGGAACACCGCGTCCGGGCACCGGCGGGCGGCGACCCGCAGCGGCGTGCCGGAGCCCACCCCCAGCGCGCGGGCCTCGTAGGAGGCGGTGGCCACGACGCCCCGCTCGGTGGGGTCCCCGCGGCCGCCCACCACGACCGGCCGACCGGCCAGCGCGGGGTGTCGACGGATCTCGACGGCGGCGATGAACTGGTCGAGGTCGACGTGCAGGACGCTCATGACCCGCGCGGCGGCGGGATCGCGTCGGTGGCCTCGAGCTGCTCGAGCCCGGTCACCATCAGCAGGTCGGCGACCAGTGACCGGAGCTGGGCCAGGATCGCGTCGGCCACGAGCAGGTCGCTGCGCTCCAGCGTGCCGGTGGCCTCGGCCACCCGGAGCAGCGGCACCCTGGCCGCCACCGCGAGGTGGTTCTGGGTCAGCTCGGCGGCGATCAGCTCGACCGCGTCGGCGAGGTCCGCGGTGACCTCGGCGTAGCCCTCCGGCACCGGGAGCCGGTGGTAGGCCGCCACCGAGGTCTGCCGCACCAGCACCCGCGTGGTGCGCAGGGCCCGGTCGAGCGGCTCGATCAGCTCTGCGACCCGACGTACCCCCGGTCTGTGCCGCTGCCGGAACGGCGACACCGCGACCATCGACATGCCCTCGTCGGCCGCGTCCCGCAGCTCGCGGACCAGGTGGTCGGTCGAGCGTGCGTCGGCCAGGAGCTCCAGCGCCTCCTCGCACTCCCCGTCGCGCATCACCTCCGAGGCGACCCGCAGCAGCCGGCCCACCTTGCGGACCACGGCCGCCGCGTTCTCGCGGGGCCGTCGCAGCGCCGCCGCCGGCACCAGGGTCGCCGCGACCAGCGCCACACCACCACCGACCAGGGCGTCCAGCCACCGGGTGAAGGCCGTCGCCGGCTCCGCGACGAGGGCCACGATGATGATCGACTGCACCGCCGACTGGGTGACGAACAGCGGCGTGCCCGAGAGCCAGATGCCGGCCGACATCGCCAGCGCGATCACCAGCGAGATCTGCCACCACCCCGAGCCGAGGCCCAGCACCAGCAGGTCGGCCAGGAAGATGCCGACGGCCACGGCGACGGTGATCTCCGCGACCCGCCGCAGCCGCTGGCCGTAGGAGGTGCCCAGGCCGACCACGGCCGCGATCGGGGCGAAGAACGGCGTCGGGTGCTGGAGCAGCTCGGCGGAGATGAACCACGCCGCTCCCCCGGCCAGCGCGCACTGCACCACGAGGAACCGCTTGCTGCTCAGCCGTGCGCGACGCGCGCGCAGCGAGGTGCGCCCGCGCTGCCACACACGGTCGAGCGGCGGCTCCATGCCCGTGATCGTGCCAGAGGCGTGACCGGGGGCCTCGACCTGCTGCCGGCCCGGCACCGGAACCTACTGCTGGCGGGCCCAGCGCAGCGAGAGCTTGAGGTCCTCGAGGTCGCGGTACCAGGTGGCGACCTCGACGCGGCAGCGCACCCGGTCGATGCGGCGGTCGTACTCCCCGCACTCGGCCCGCGCCTCCGAACCGGTCGGCGGGAAGAGCTTGCTGCCGTCGTAGCGGGAGAGGGTGAAGCCGTCGAGCGCGCTGCCGTGCACCGCGACGACGGTGTCGGCCGGCGGCGTCCACCGTGCGGGTCCCGCCGCGACGAGCGACCCCGTGGAGGTGAGGGACCTCGCGGGGTCGAGGGACCCGGAGGAGGTGAGGGATCCCGGCGGGTCGGCGGCGGCCGCGCCGCTGCCGGAGCCGGTGCCGACCAGGACGAGGCTGGTCAGGAACAGCGCCAGCGGGGCGGGCAGGGTGACCAGGGCCAGCCATGACCGGCGGGCGCCGGATCCGGCGGGATGGACGAGGGACGAGAGCACGGAGCCTCCAGGGTGGGGACGGACGCGCTCGGGTGGGCGGGTCCGGACGACCGGTCGGTCCGGTCTGCCCCGGACGCTAGGGAGGGCCGGGCCAGCGACGGCGGGAGTCGTACGGCGCCGGTGGAGGAGCGGCCCGCTGCTCCGGCTGTGGAGGTCCAGCGGTCCGCCCGCGAAGGGGTGACCGCGTCGGGAGGAGGGTGTCGCGGGTCCCTGCCTCCGCCTCGAGGAGATCTCGTGCAGCTCTACGCCACCTCCGGACCACGCCGCACCCGTCAGGTCGTGGTCGACCTCGTCGTCCTGGGCTGGGTCCTCGTCGCCGTCTGGACGGGCGCCCAGGTGCAGGACGCCGCCCAGGCGGTGGCCGACGAGGTGGCGCGCGTCGACGCCGCCGGCACGAGCCTGGCCGAGGGTCTCGGGCAGGCCGGCGACGTCCTCGACGAGACGCCGCTGGTCGGTGACGAGGTGGCCGCCCCGTTCGACGGCGCGGCCGGCTCGTCGGCCGCGATCGCCCAGGCGGGGGCCGACACGGCCGCGTCCATCGAGACCCTGGGCCGGTGGGCCGGCGTCGCGACCGCGCTGGTGCTCGTGCTGGTGGTCGCGCCGTGGTACGTGCCGTCGCGGGTGCGGTTCGTGGTGACCGCGACCCTGGTCTCGCGCTACCTGGCCCGGGAGGGGGACCCGGACCTGCTGGCGCTCCGGGCGCTGGCCCGGCAGCCGGTGGGACGGGTCGTACGACGGGTCCCGGACGCCGCCGCCCGCTGGCGGGCCGGTGACCCGAAGGCGATCGCGGCCCTGGCGGCGATGGAGCTGCGCGACCTGGGGGTCAGCCCGCCGCCACCGCGCACCCCACCAGCACCAGGCGCATCATCCGCTCCGCCGCGTCGGCCAGGAGGGTAGCCCCG
>JBKJPE010000030.1:0-3540 GCA_046595185.1 Nocardioides sp. | reverse complement strand
CTCGGGCTCGGGCTCGGGCTCCGGCTTCTCGTCGGCGAGGTAGCCCGCGGTGACCCAGCGGGACGCGCCGTCGACGACGACCTCGACGCGCCCGAGGAAGCTCCGACCGGTGACGCGCACCTTGTCGGCGCCCTCGAGGAGGCCGACGTTGGCCGCGGCGTCGGACGGACCGGACCACAGGTTGAGCTCGGTGGTCGACCAGCGGACGTCGTCTGCGGCGGCGACGGCCTGGGCGACGGCCGCCGGGGCGGTGATCCGCTCGAGGGCGGTCGGCACCTCCTCCAGCGTGGTGCCACGGACCGCGGACCGCGAGAGCGGGGCCAGGCCCCGGTCGGCGGCCAGGGGGACCTCGGGCGCGGCCACCGGGGCCGCCACCTGGCCGGAGCCGGTGTCGGCGGGGTCGTCCGCCGTCAGGACCGACGCGGCCGGGGAGGAGGTCACGACGCCCACGGAGACGACGGTGAGGGTCGCCAGAGCGGCGAGGGAACCGGCCAGGACGCTGGGTCTGGGCAGGGTGCGGGCATGGGTCTCCCGCTTGTGGCTGGTGTCGGCCACAGCGCTGATCCTTTGCTGTCGTGGTCAGGACGGTGCCGGACGGGGCCACCCGAGGGCCCCGGGTCACGGCACAGTGGAAGATTCAAGCACACGGGTCGGGACGCCGGGCAATCGACCGGCCCGCGGCGCGCCCCGGTCCCGTCACCCTTCCGTGACCGGGTCGAGACCGATCCGTGACCTTCGGCCCGACCTGCCCGGGTCGTTCGTCCGGGGTCCCGACGAGGGTCGTCTCAGCCGCCGGTGGCCTCGTCCGACGCCTCCACCGGCACCGAGGACCGGCCGTCGGTGTCGTCGAGCCACCCCTCGGGCAGCACCACCCGGCCGCGCGGTGAGCCCTGACGTCCACGGGGGGTGCCCAGCTCGGAGACGGGGTACGGCTCGTCGGCGTCAAGGTCGGCGAGCAGGTCGTCGAGGCCTTCCAGCGTGTCGACCATCCCGAGCGCGCGACGTCGTTCGCCACCGACGGCGAACCCCTTCAGGTACCACGAGACGTGCTTGCGGAACTCGCGGCAGCCGCGCTCCTCCCCCAGGTGGCGGGTCAGCAGCTCGGCGTGACGGCGCATCATCGCGGTGACCTCGCCCAGACGCGGCAGCGTGGCCACCTCCTCGCCGGCGAAGGCCGCGGCGAGGTCGCGGAAGAGCCACGGCCTGCCGAGGCAGCCACGGCCCACCACGACGCCGGCGGCGCCGGTCTGCTGGACCATCCGGACGGCGTCCGCGGCCTCCCAGATGTCGCCGTTGCCCAGCACGGGGATGTCCACGCTCGAGGCCAGCTCGCCGATGGCGTCCCAGTCGGCCCTGCCGGAGTAGGCCTGCGCCACGGTGCGCCCGTGCAGGGCGATGGCCGCGCACCCCGTCTCCTGGGCGATCCGCCCGGCGTCGAGGTAGGTCAGGTGGTCCCGGTCGAGGCCGAGGCGCGTCTTCATCGTCACCGGGACGGCGTACCTCGCTGCCGCGGTGACCGCGCCCTCGAGGATGTCGGCCAGCAGGCCGCGCTTCCACGGCAGCGCGCCGCCACCGCCCTTGCGGGTCACCTTCGGCACGGGGCAGCCGAAGTTGAGGTCGACGTGGCCCACGCCGTGGTCGGCGCAGAGGATCTCGGTCGCCCGGGCCACGTAGGTCGGGTCGGTGCCGTAGAGCTGGACCGAGCGGACCTCCTCGACCTCGTCGAAGACGAGCATGTCCAGGGTGTGCCGGTCGCCCTCGACCAGCCCGCGACTGGTGATCATCTCGCAGACGTACAACCCGGCCCCGTGCTCGGCGCACAGCCGTCGGTAGGCCGCGTTGGTGATGCCCGCCATCGGGGCGAGCACCACCGGGGTCTCGACGGTCAGGTCACCGAGCCGCAGCGGGCCGGGGAGGGTGGTGGTGGTGGGAGCCGGCATCCTCAGCCGGCCCCTCCGCCGCCGCCGCCGCCGCGGCCGCCGCGGCCGCCGCGGCCTGCACCGTCCGGCTGCTGGACGTCACCGGCCCAGGTGATCGCGTCGAAGTCCTGGTCGGGACGGAAGCTGACGCCGGCCAGCTCCTGGCCCTCGGGAGCCAGGAACACCAGGCAGCCCCGGGCGGTGTCGCCGCCCCGGAACTGCTCGGGCAGCGGGGCGCTCGGGCACGGGTCGAACTCACCCTCGAAGGTCGAGGCCTCGATCAGCGTGCTGGCGTCGTCGAGCAGGTAGAGCGGGACGGGACGGCCACCGAGGTCGGCGCGACCCTCGTTGGAGACGGTGACGTCGACGAAGTACGGCGTCTGGCTGCGGGTCCGCGCGTCGAGCTGCCAGCCCTCGAAGGACTCCTCGAAGGTCGTCTCCCGCAGCCCGCGCACGGTGAGGTCGAGCACCCCGACCTGGTCCTGGCGCGGCTCGTAGGCCACGGTGGCCCGGTCGCCGACGCCGAGCAGGCTCCCCTGCGGCGTCAGCTCGACCCCCTCGGGCACCGGCAGGTAGGGCTCCGCGGTCGGGGCGCCGGTGGCCTCGGTGGTCTCCCCCGCACTGCTCGGGGCCGCCTCCGAGGGTGCGGCGTCGGTGGTCGCCTCCGAGCCGCCCGAGCAGGCGGACAGCCCGAGGACGACGGTGGCGAGGCCGCCGCCGAGCCGGGTACGACGGCGTACGCGTGTGCTGGGCCCGGTCACGGGCACATTGTGGCTCAGCATCCGAGGAGCCGCTCGCCGAACCACCCGGTGAGCTGGTCCAGGCCGATCCGCTCCTGGCTCATCGTGTCGCGCTCGCGCACGGTGACGGCGTGGTCCTCCAGGGTGTCGAAGTCGACCGTGACGCAGTACGGCGTCCCGATCTCGTCCTGACGCCGGTAGCGGCGACCGATCGCCCCCGAGTCGTCGAAGTCGACGTTCCAGGTGCGTCGCAGCTCGGCGGCCAGGTCCTTGGCCTTGGGCGTCAGGTCGGCGTTGCGCGAGAGCGGCAGCACCGCCACCTTGACCGGCGCCAGGCGGGGGTCGAGGCCCAGCACGGTGCGCTTGTCGACGCCACCCTTGGTGTTGGGCGCCTCGTCCTCGCGGTAGGCGTCGACCAGGAAGGTCATCAGGCTGCGCGAGAGACCGGCGGCCGGCTCGATGACGTACGGCGTGTAGCGCTCGCCGGCGGCCTGGTCGAAGAAGGACAGGTCCTGCCCCGAGGCCTCGGCGTGGGTGGACAGGTCGAAGTCGGTGCGGTTGGCGACGCCCTCGAGCTCGCCCCACTCCGAGCCGGCGAAGCGGAAGCGGTACTCGATGTCGACGGTCCGCTTGGAGTAGTGGCTGAGCTTCTCCTGCGCGTGCTCGTAGTGGCGCAGGTTGGCCTTGTCGATGCCGAGGTCGACGTACCACTGCGTGCGCTGGTCGATCCAGTACTGGTGCCACTCCTCGTCCTCGCCGGGCTTGACGAAGAACTCCATCTCCATCTGCTCGAACTCGCGGGTGCGGAAGATGAAGTTGCCCGGCGTGATCTCGTTGCGGAAGCTCTTGCCGATCTGGGCGATCCCGAAGGGCGGCTTCAT
>JBKJPE010000142.1:0-7431 GCA_046595185.1 Nocardioides sp. | reverse complement strand
GCAGCTTCCATGGCCGAGCAGGACAACAGGCTGCCAAGGCCACGAACAGGAACATCACGGCTAGCACTCGAAACACACCAGCCAGCCAGAGGTCGCTCAGGTCGATCCCACTGGGGGCTTCCAGGAATCCCCACGGGCCATACGTGAACACCTGATCTGCGCCGAACTGGATGCCACGATCCCGGATCAGCTGCAGGCCGATCATCCAGGAGGCTTCCGGGTCGCGCTTCGGCCACACGGCGAAGACCGGACGCCCGACCTGGTCCAGCACGGCTACCAGCAGAGCGAGGCCGCACACGAGCCGCCGCGAACTCCCGGTGTCGGCCGAGGCCGGCTCGACGATCCCCCGCGCGCGCTTCACGGGAAGAACCGTAGATGGTGCTCACGATTGCCGCAGCGTTCCCGAGGACCGGGCACGCCAATGGGCTACTTCTCCAGGTGCTCGATGTCGCGGAAGCCGGTCTTCTTCGCGCGACCGCCTCGGTTGACCAGCCAGGTGACCACCCACAGGACGAGTCCCACCGCCATCATCAGCCCGGCGATCTTGTACTGCTCATTGTCGGCACGCGCCCACGGGCCGGCGAGGAAGGCACAGGTCAGCGCGCCGATCACCGGCATGATCGTCGGCGCCACGAAGTGGTCGTGGTCGACCGGCTGCTTGCGCAGCACCAACAGTGCAATGTTGACGACCGTGAACACGCACAGCAGCAGGAGGGCCGTGGTGCCACCGAGCAGCGTGATGTTGGCAAGGCCGTCGTCCGATGCGCTGGCCTTGACGACGTAGATGATCAAGCCGAAGGAGAGCAACGTCGTGAAGATGATGGCAACCCACGGTGTGCGGCGCGTGGGATGCACCTTGCCGAAGGAGCGCGGCAGCACGTCCTGGTTGGCCATGCCGTACAGCAGCCGGCTGGCCATCAGCATGTTGATCAGCGCCGAGTTGGCCACCGCGAACATGCCGATGAACGGGAAGATCTTGTCGAAGGGCAGGTCGGGCGCACCGGCCGCGACGACCTGGTTGAGCGCCGGCCCAAGGTCGGCGTTGGTGAGGTCACCCACCGGCACCAGGGCGACGGCGGTGATCGAGACGAGCAGATAGATCACACCGGTGACGCCCAGGCCCGTGAGCATCATCTTGGGGAAGTCGCGGATCGGGTCCTTGCACTCCTCGGCCATGTTCACCGAGTCCTCGAACCCGACCATGGAGAAGAACGCGATGGCCGTCGCGATCGTGACCGCCGCGAAGATCCTCTTCTGGTCGGGATTCTCGAAGACCGCGATCCGCGCGAGCTCGGCCTCACCGCCGCCGATGGCCACGAAGCCGATGATGATGACGATCGCCAGGGCAGCCATCTCCACGATGGTGAGCACCACGTTGAACTTCACGCTCTCGCCGACGCCCCGCAGGTTGATCGCGGCGAGGACCAGCATGAACAGCAGCGCGACCACGAGCGTCGCCCCGTCGCCCGTGGGCACCGCGTCGATGCCCTCGTGGAGGCCGATCAGGAGGTTGCTGGCCAAGAGACCCGAGGAGGTCGAGGCGCTGGTGATGCCCGAGCAGACCACCGCGAAGGCGACCAGGAAGGGCAGCCAGGCGACGCCGCCGACCTGGCCCGCGAGCTTGCCGGTCACGGCGTACACACCGGCGCCGAGGATGTCGCCGACGATGAACAGCAGGAGCAGCCCCGGCCCCATCACCCGCTTGAGCTCGGGATCGGCAGAGGTGGTCGCGGACATGGGGCCTCCCGGATCGCGGTTGGCTCCTCATCGTGAACCACGCCGGGTCCCGGGCCAGCACCCGGCGCACGACGCGTGCGGTGGGATCAGCCGAAGAAGACCTCGGCCTCGGCGTACTCCTCGGGCGTGACCAGCTTGAGCTCGCCGGTGCCCTCGATCAGCGGGACCCGCTCGATCCGGGTGCCGCGCAGGGCCATCATCGTGCCGAAGTCACCGTCGTGCACCGCGTCGATCGCCTGCAGCCCGAAGCGGGTGGCCAGCCACCGGTCGAAGGCCGTCGGCGTGCCGCCGCGCTGCACGTGGCCCAGGACGACCGCGCGGGCCTCCTTGCCGGTGCGGTGCTCGATCTCGCTGGCCAGCCGGTCGCCGATCCCCCCGAGGCGGACGTGGCCGAAGGCGTCCTTCTCCCCCGACGACAGCGTCATGTCTCCGCCGGCGACCGGGACGGCGCCCTCGGAGACGACCACGATCGGGGCGTACTCGCTCTTGAAGCGGGCCTGGACGTGCGCGCACACCGCGTCGATGTCGAAGGGCTGCTCGGGGATCAGCACAGCGCTGGCCCCGCCCGCGAGCCCGGCGTGCAGCGCGATCCACCCGGCGTGACGGCCCATCACCTCCACGACGAGCACCCGGTGGTGGCTCTCGGCGGTGGTGTGGAGCCGGTCGATCGCGTCGGTCGCGATGTTGACCGCGGTGTCGAAGCCGAAGGTGAAGTCGGTGCCGGAGAGGTCGTTGTCGATCGTCTTGGGCACGCCCACGACGCGGACGCCCGCAGCGGCGAGCGTGGTGGCCACCCCGAGGGTGTCCTCGCCGCCGATCGCGACCAGGGCGTCGACGCCCGCCGCGGCCAGGTTGTCCTTGATCCGCTCGACCCCGTCGTCGAGGGCCAGGGGGTTGGTCCGCGAGGAGCCGAGGATCGTGCCGCCACGCGGCAGGATGCCGCGGCACTGCTCGATGCCGAGCTCCATGGTGACCCCCTCCAGCGGGCCGCGCCAGCCGTCGCGGAAGCCGACGAAGGTGAATCCGTGGTCGCGCACGCCGCGACGGACCACGGCACGGATCACCGCGTTCAGGCCGGGACAGTCGCCACCCCCGGTGAGCACTCCGACGCGCATGACGGTCCTCCTTGGATCTTCGGTACGAGACTCGGGCGACCCTACTGGGGCCCGGGACGGACCGGGCGCCCGTCCGGGGCCGGGTCGGCCCGCGGGGTCTCCTAGGGTCGTGCCATGACCTTCTCCATCGTGGCCCGCTCCGAGGACGGCGACTCCTGGGGCGTCGCCGTCGCCTCCAAGTTCCTCGCCGTCGGGGCCGTGGTCCCGGCTGCGGTCGCCGACGTCGGCGCCCTGGCCACCCAGGCCGACGCCAACGTGGCCTACAAGGGCCTCGCGCTCTCCCACCTCGACGAGGGCGCCACCGCCCCGGTCGCCCTCGACCGCCTGCTCGAGGAGGACCCCGGCCGCGACGACCGCCAGGTCGGCATCGTCGACGTCGACGGGGGCGCGGCCTCCCACACCGGCAAGGACTGCATCCCGTGGGCCGGCGGTCGCACCGGGCCCGGCTACGCCGTGCAGGGCAACTGCCTGGCCGGCCCGGAGGTCGTCGACGCCCTGGAGAGCACCTGGCTGGCCGCCGACCCCGCGACCCCCCTCGGGCAGCGGCTGCTGGCGGCGCTCGCCGCCGCCGACGCGGCCGGCGGCGACAAGCGCGGGCGCCAGTCCGCGGCGCTGCTCGTGGTCCGTGACGGCGCGGGGTACGCCGGCGGCGACGACGTCGACGTCGACCTGCGGGTCGACGACCACCCCGCCCCGGTGCCCGAGCTGGCCCGGTTGCTGGACCTCAACACGCTCTACCTGACCGCCTCCACCGAGGAGGAGAAGGTGCCGGTCGACGACGCCGTGCGGGCCGAGCTCGAGGCGTGCGCCGCAGCGGCCGGTCACCCCGACGTGCCGACCTGGGTGGGCACCGAGAACTACGAGATGCGCGTCGCCGACGACCTGTCCTGGGTCGACCGCCGCGTGCTCGCCGTGGTCCGCGGGGGATGACCCGGCTGGTCTGGGACGTCCGCGCCCTGCTGGACGCCCTGGGCGGAGCCGCCGACGGCACGACCCGGCCGCAGGCGTTGTGGGACGCCGCCCTCGCGGTCCCGCCCGGCGCGCCCGGGGCGGTGAGCGAGGTGGCCGTGGTCGACGCGCCCACCGGGGCCGTGCTCTGGGACGCCGAGACCCTCGGCGCCCCGCGCCCGCTCCTCGTCGCGGGTGACGTCGCCGCCCTGCTGGCCGCGGTCGCCGACGACGACCCGCGCACCTGGGCCGGCGTCCTGGAGGGGCGGTACTCCGCCGGCAGCCTCGGCTCCTACCTCGTCGCGCGGGCGACCCGCGGCCTCGAGCACGTCGCCCTGTCCGCTGCGGTCGCCAGGCTGCCGCACGACCTGCCGCTGCCGGGCGCGGTCCGGGGCGAGGTGCTCCCCGAGGTCGTCCCGCCGGGCCCGGTGGGCACCACCGACCCGGCCTGCTGCACCGGCCTGCGCGTCCCCCTGCTGCTGCTGCCCGCCTGACCCGGCCACGGTGCGGGGCCTGCTCCCACCGGGCCGGATCAGTCCTCGTCGAGGGTGTCCCGGGCGGCCCGGGCGGCGTCGCGGTCCGCCGTGGCGCCCTCCCGCGTCCGCCCGGCCTGCTCGGCCACCTCCTCGGCGTCGGCCAGCTCGTCCTCGACCTCCTCGGCGGCGGCCTCGGTCTCGGCCAGCCGGCGGCGCAGCTCCTCGAGCTCGGACTGCAGCTGCAGCCCCCGGGCCTCCAGCTGCTCGACCTCCTCCTGGGTGGCCGTCCGCTCCCGCGTGGCGGTGGCCAGCCGCTCCTCGGCCGCGGCCAGGGCCGCGTCGGCAGCCGCGACGGCCTTGGCGTGCGCGTCCGGGTCGGGCACGACGTGCAGCCCTCGCCGCCCGTCGCGGCCGGCGTCGCCGCTCCCCCCGTCGTCCTCGGTCCCCCCGTCGTGGGGCGACGCGGCGAAGCCGAGCGCCTCGGGCGCCGCGAGCGCGGCCGCGACGTCGGCGGACCCCACCCCGGTCGAGGCCAGCGGGGCCACCAGCAGGCCGCTGCGCACCCCGGCCGCGCAGTCGGCGTCGACCATCGCTGCGGTGAGGGTGGCCTCGACCTGGTCGGCCACGGCCCCGGTCACCCTCAGTCCCCGGGCCCGCGCGACCGCGCGGGCCCGCGTGGTGACCGCGGCGGTCACCTGGCGACGCTGCTTGGTGAGCGCGCGGAGCTCGTCTGCCGACATCGAGCGTTGCGCCTCGCGCAAGGCCTCACCGACGCCGAGGAGCTGGCCGACCTGCTCGGCCTCGTCGCGCACCAGCTGGTTGACCACCCACGCCGCGGTGGCCGGCTTCCGCAGGGCCTTGACCGCGGCGGCGAGCACCCGGTCCTCGGTACGCAGCTCACGGGCCCGTGCGTCGCGGGTGGAGGTGAAGTCGCCCAGCGGGAGGCCGTAGAGCCGGTCGGCGACCTCGAGCAGCGTGGTCACGCCCCGGATCCTGCCAGCACCAGCTCGACCTCGACCGGGTGCGGTGCCCAGACGGCCGCCCGCTCGGTGCCGGTGGGCCGCCACCCGCGGCGCGCGTACAGCCCGAGGGCACGCCCGTTGCGCCGCAGGCACCACAGCCGGGGTTCGCGCCCCCGGGTGCGGACGCCCTCGACGGCGACGGCCAGCAGCGCCGAGCCCAACCCGGTGCCCCAGACCTCCGGTCGCACCGCGAGCTGGTGGACCCAGGTGTCGTCGTGGGCCACGAACCCCAGCGGCGTGTCCTGGTCCGGACCGTCCTGACGGGCGATCCAGACGTCGACGGCCGGCTCCCGCAGCGCCGCGGCCCAGCGCCGCTCGACCGCCGCCGCCGGGAAGGGGTGGCTGGCCGGCGGGAACACGTGGGCCAGGGCGACCAGGTTCGCCGCGCGCTCGAGGTCACGCAGGAGCCGGGCGTCGCAGGGGCCGGCGAGGTGCAGCCGCACCCCGGCCGGCGGGCCGGTCGCCGGACCCGTCGAGCGGGGGGCGGGGTCAGCCACGGCGGCCGTCGGGCTCACCGTCCAGGCCCTGCTCGATCGCCCACCGGGTGAGCTCGACCCGGTTGTGCAGCTGCAGCTTGCGCAGGGTGTTCTGGACGTGGTTCTGCACGGTGCGGTGGGAGAGCACCAGACGATCGGCGATCTGGCGGGCCGAGAGCCCGGTGGCCACCATCCGCAGCACCTCGGTCTCCCGCTCGGTGAGCTGCGGGCCCTCGGGGCCCGCGGCCGGTCCGGACAGGCGGCGGTACTCCCCCAGGACGAGCCCGGCGAGCCCGGCGGTGAAGACCGCCTCGCCGTCGGCGACCCGGCGTACGGCGTCGACCAGCTCCTCGCGCGAGGCCGACTTCACCAGGTATCCGGTGGCCCCGGCCTTGACGGCGGCCAGCACGTCGTCCTGCTCGCCGGAGGCCGAGAGGATCAGGACCCGCGCGGACGGGTCGTGCGCGAGCACCCGGCCGGTGACCTCGACCCCGGACGGTGGCGGGATCTGCAGGTCGAGCACCACCACCTGCGGGTGGGCCGCGGGGAAGCGGGCGACCGCCTCGGCGCCGGTCGCCGCCACCGCGACGACCTCGAACCCCGCGGCGACGAGGTCGCGCTCCACCGCGTCGCGCCACATCGGGTGGTCGTCGACGACCATCACCCGCAGGGCCTGCTCCGGCCGGCCGTCGTGCCCGGTCACGACGCGTCACCCTCCACGCGGCGGTAGCGGCCGCGGTGGTGCAGCAGCGGCGCCGGACCGGCGTCACCGGCCGAGACCTCCTCGACGACGAACCGCAGCTGGCGCGACCACCCGACCTCCTCAGCGCCCTCGAGACGCAGCCCGGCCCAGGTCCGGTCGCCGGCCAGGCGCGGGCCCCAGGCGGTGTCCTCGAACGCGGCCTGGCGGAAGAGCCCGCCGGGGGCCGGTGCCGTGCCGGCGAAGGCCTCGGCCAAGTCGCGGTCCTCCCAGCCCAGCAGCTGCAGCACGGCGGTCCCGACGTCGGCGACGGTGTCGGCGAGGTCCGAGTCGGGGTCCACCAGGGCCAGCACCCGGGCGGGCTCCCCGTGGGCGACGACCACCGAGCTGACGGTCAGCCCCGCCCGGTCGGCGCCCGCGCCGGTGGTCAGCAGGGTCACCCCGGACGCCAGGCGGCCCCGCAACCGGCGCACCGGGTCGGGGTCGGCGGCGAAGGGGTGGGTGGTGTGGATCGTCACGGGCGCTCCCGGGGTACGGCGAGGCGCCACGTCGTGCCGTGGCGACCGGTGTCCAGGGTGGCGGTGCCGCCCAGGTCCGACACCCTGCCGCACACCGACTCGCGCACCCCCAGGCGGCCCTGCGCCGCCGCGTCGTCGAGCCGACCGGCGGCGATCCCGGGGCCTTCGTCGCGCACCGACACGGCGACCTCGTCGCCGAGGTCCTCCAGCAGCACCCAGGCCCGGGCGTCGTCGCCGACGTGGTGGGTGACGTTGTCGAGGCAGGCGCCCACGAGCTGGTCGCAGCCGTGGGCGGTCGTCGGGCGGACCGGCACCGCCCCGCGGGGTCGAGGTGGTCCTGCCCGGCGGGGCGGTGCCGGTCCGCCCGACGACCGCCCACGAGCTGGTCGCAGCCGTGGTCGCCTGCCTCGACAACGTCACCCACCACGTCGGCGACGAC
>JBKJPE010000017.1:0-26440 GCA_046595185.1 Nocardioides sp. | reverse complement strand
CTGACGCTCGCTCCTCGACCACCGCGCCCCCCGTTGGTCGAGGTGGGAGGGCCGCTGGCGCCCGACCCTCGAGACCACACCACCGGCACCGGTCGCCTGGCCGCGGGTCTCGAGACGCTCGCTGCGCTCGCTCCTCGACCACCGGGGGCGCCGCTCGCTCCTCGACCACCGGGAACTCGTCGTCGGTCAAGGTGGGAGGGCCGCTGGGCCCGACCCTCGAGACCACCCGGGTCGCCTCGCTGGTCGCCTTGCCGGGGGTCTCGAGACGCTCGCTCCTCGACCACCGGGGGCGGCGCTCACTCCTCGATCACCGGGAATTCGTCGTCGGTCGAGGTGGGAGGGCCGCTGGGCCCGACCCTCGAGACCACCCGGAGTCACCTCGCCGGGTCTCGAGACGCTCGCTGCGCTCGCTCCTCGACCACCGGGACTGGCGCTCGCTCCTCGACCACCGGAGGCCCGGCGCCTGTCAGTTGTGCAGCGGGCGGGGGGTCAGCTCCTCGACCTCGTCCCGGTGGGGGTGCCGGGACGGCCGACCGAGGCGCGGAGCGCGATCCCGTCGACGACCAGCCCGAGGCCGACCGCGAAGTCCGACCCCGGCCGTGGAGCGTCGGAGATCGCCCCGGCCGCTCCGGCCTGCAGATGGGTCTGCTCGTCGAGGGTGTGGCCCAGCACGAAGTGCAGCAGGGTGCGGGCGGCCGTAGGGGCCAGCGTCTCGGGCAGGCCGGCGTCGTCAAGCACGGCGACCAGGTCGGCGTACGGCCGGTCGGCGCCGAGCCCGAACGCGACGACCGTGGAGACCAGCTCGGCGGCGTCGCGGTAGGCCAGCAGGGCCTCCCGCAGGGCCGCGCAGACCCCCACCAGGCGGACCGGCCAGGTGGCAGCAGGCCCAGCCACCTCGACGCGCGGGCCGCGTCGCAGCACCTCGTCGGCCACCGCAGCCAGGAGCACCTGCTTGCTCGGGACGTGGTGGTAGAGCGCGGAGGGCCGCACGTCGAGCTCCGCGGCGAGTCGCCGCATGGTCAGGTCGGCCAGGCCGTGGGTGTCGAGGACGGCCAACGCGGTGCGGACGACGTCGTCCCGGTGATGCGCCACGCGTGCCCCCTCGCGTTGACCGGACGGTGCTCCCACCCTAACCTGAACACCGTTCAGGTCGCTCGAGCCCGAGGAACACGATGACCAGCACCCAGTCCGCCCCTGCCACCGAACCCATGAGTCGGACCCGTCGGCTCACGACGACCGACCTCGCCCTGGTGGCCGCCTTCGCTGCGCTGATCTCCGCCTGCGCCTACGTCGGCGCGATCCCGATCGGCGGCGCGGGCGTCCCGATCACCCTCCAGACCTTCGGCGTGATGCTGGCCGGTTGCCTGCTCGGGCCGCTCCGCGGCTTCCTGGCCGTGGCCGTCTACCTCGTCCTCGGCGCGATTGGGCTGCCCGTCTTCGCCGAGCACTCCTCGGGCCTGGGCGTGTTCACCGGCGCCTCGGCCGGGTACCTCCTGGCCTTCCCGTTCGCCGCCGCGCTGGCCGGTCTCCTGGTCACCCGGGTCGCGGGACCGCGCCGCAAGACCCGCGCCCTGGTCGTCTTCGCCTGCTCCTTTGCCGGCAGCGCGTTGGTGATCCACCCCGCGGGCATCGTCGGGATGTCGCTGTTCTTCGACGTCCCGCTCACCACCGCCGTGGGTTACGACCTCCCGTTCTGGGCCGGCGACGTGCTCAAGACCGCGCTCGTCGCGCTGGTTGCCGCCGAGGTGCACCGCGCGTTCCCCCAGCTGCTGCACCGTCGCTGAGCGGCCGCGTGCCGGTCATCGAGCTCGAGGGCGCCGGTGTCACCGTCGACGCCCCGGAGGGTGAGCGGGTGGTGCTGGTCCCGACCACGCTGCGACTGACCGAGCACCGGATCGCGGTCGTCGGCGCCAACGGTTCCGGCAAGTCGACCCTGGCCCGACTCCTCAACGGGCTGGTGACCGCGACCACCGGGCGGGTCCTGGTCGACGGCGTCGACGTCGCACGTCAGGCCGGCGCCGTGCGACGACGCGTGGGCTTCGTCTTCACCGACCCGGCCGCGCAGGTGGTGATGCCGACCTGCGTGGAGGACGTGGAGCTGTCCTTGCGTCGGACCGAGCCCGATCGTGACCGCCGCCACGGGCGGGCCATGGACGTGCTGGCCACCTACGGCCTGGCCGAGCAGGCCGACGTCAGTGTGCACGCGCTCTCCGGGGGCCAGAAGCAGCTGCTGGCGCTGGCCGGCGTGCTGGCCACCGACCCGGCCGTGCTCGTGGCCGACGAGCCGACCACCCTGCTCGACCTGGCCAACACGCGTCGGGTCGGCGAGCTCCTGCTCGGCCTCGACCAGCAGCTGGTCCTGGTCACACACGACCTCGACCTGGCCCGGCGCTGCGACCGGGTCCTGGTGGTCGAGGACGCTGCGGTGGTCTTCGACGGCGCCGCCGTCGAGGCGGTCGAGCGGTACGTGGCGTCCGTCGGCGCGCCATGAGCAGCAGCGTCCTGGTCGGGGTGTACCAACCAGGCGACTCGGTGCTGCACCGGACGCCGGTGGGCGCGAAGCTGCTCGGCCTGGCCGTGCTGAGCCTCACGATCGTCCTGGTCCGCAGTGCGCCGGCGTCGGGGGTCTTCCTGCTGGTGGCCCTCGGGCTGGCCGGTCTCGGCAAGGTCGCGCTGGGCACGTTGGCCCGGGCTGCGCGGACGGTGCTGCTGCTGGCCGTGGTCGTGGCCGCGCTCCAGTGGTGGGCCTACGGGCTTCCCAAGGCCGTCGAGACCCTGGTCGACCTGGTGGCCCTGGCGGTCGCGGCGGTGGTCGTCTCGGCTACCACCCCGGTCAACGCCATGCTCGACACCCTGGTGCGAGCGACCCGACCGCTGCGCCCGATCGGCGTCGACCCCGAGCGGGTCGCGCTGACCGTGACGCTGGCCGTCCAGGCCCTGCCGGGCACGGTCGCCCTGGCGCTGGAGACCCGCGACGCCGCGCGTGCGCGGGGGCTGGGACGGCACCCGCGGGCGTACCTGACCCCCTTCGTGGTCCGGGTCGTCGCGCGTGCCCACGAGACCGGTGACGCACTGGCCGCCCGCGGCCTCGGCGACGACTGACCGCGCCGCGAGGGCCGTCGCCGCGGGCCCCGACCTAGGCTGAGCACGTGACATCCACCCCGGGCACCCTCGACCCGGTCGCCGCCGACGAGGTCTACAGCTGCGGCATCGAGCCGCACCCCCGCCCGCGCGGCCGTCGGGTCGTCGAGGCGGCGCTCGACCTGTGGTGCGCGAGCTTCGGCGGCCTGCTCGAGCTCAGCAGCGCCGGTGACGTCGTGGTGCGCCGTCGCCACGACGGCGTGGAGGAGCTGCGGCTGGCCGCCGGGCCGCCGCAGCACGCAGCCGGCGTGCTCGACGAGGTCCGCCAGGACCTGGCCCGACTCGACCCCGCGGAGTTTCGCGCGGCGTGGGCCATCGCCTGACCCGCCTGACCCGCCTGACCCTCGTGGCCCGCCTGACCTGACGCGGCCGGCCCCGGACCGCTACCAGTCGTCCCCGGTCCGCGGCTCGCACCACAGCGCCGAGTCGAGGTCGACGGTGGCCCGACCTCGTCGCCCCGCGAGCACCAGGACCGACCCGTCCTCGTCCGGCGTCGCCCGGTCACCGGTCGGTCCGCGCACACCGGTCTGGCCGCGCCAGGCCACCCAGCCCCGCGACACGTAGAACGACAGACCGGCCGTGGAGGAGCACAGGGCCAGCAGGTCGTACGCCGGCGCACGCTGCTCGAGCGCGGCCATCACCGCGCCGCCGAGCCCCTGCCGCCTGTGGTCGGGGCGCACCGCGACGGCCTCGACGTAGCCGGCGTGCCACGGGTCGGAACCGACCCAGAGACGACGGGGCACCACGGCGCCGTGCGCCACCACCGCCCCGTCCTCCGCGACCCAGGCGTGCAGGCCGCCGAGGGCGTGGGCCCAGTCGTGCTCGGTGAACCCGTCGTCGAACGCGGCGTCCATCAGCGCCCGGGCGGAGCCCAGGACCACCTCGGGCACCTCCCCGGTCGGGGCCACCCGCACCGTCCGCACGCCGTCACCAGCCCGGAGGGTGACGGCCGCCCCAGGGCGCGGCGGCCTCGACCTGGGCCGCGACCGCGAGCAGCAGCTCCTCCTCCGCCGGCCTCGCGGCGAGCATGACCCCTACCGGCAGGCCGCCGGGCGCTCCGGGCAGCGGGGCGGTCTGGTGCAGCGGCAGCGACGCCGCCGGCATCCCGGTGACGTTCCACGCCGACGTCCACGGGGTGAAGGTCTTCTGCGCCTCGAAGTCGCCGGCCGGGTCGCTGTCGTCGCGGATCGCCCCGACCGGGAGCGGGGGCGAGGCGAGGGTCGGCGTCAGCACGAGGTCGTACGCCGCGAGCGCCTCGAGGGCGGTCGCGGCGTGGCGGCGTACCGCTCCGACGGCCGTGGCGAAGGCCGGGCCGCTGACGGCGTGACCCCTCGCGGCCAGCCACCGGGTCAGCGGGCGCAGCAGGTGCTCGAGCTCGGGCGGCACCGGGGTGAGCGCGGTGAGCACGGCCCAGCACGTCTCGAAGTCGGCCACCGCGACCCGCGGCAGCGGCACCAGCACGTCCTCGACGTGGTGACCGAGCCGCTCGAGCAGCGCCGAGGCGTCCTCCCAGGCCCGCAGGCACTCCGGGTCGACGACGACGTCGGTGATCACGGGTGTGGCGAAGCGCGCCACCCGGAGCCGCCCGGGGTCGCGGTCGCAGGCGGCGAGGAAGGTCCCGCGCGGGGGCGGCGCCCAGCTCGGGTCGCCGGTCCGGCGCCCGGCCAGCACGTCGAGCAGGGCGGCGGCGTCGCGCACGTCGCGGGCCAGGCTCCCCGCGGTGGCCAGCCCGACCGGGTCGCCGTACGACGGCCACCCGCTGATCCGCCCCCGCGTCGGCTTCAACCCGACCAGCCCGCAGCACGAGGCCGGGATCCGGATCGACCCGCCCCCGTCGGAGCCCTGCGCGAGCGGCACCAGCCCGGCCGCGACCGCCGCCGCGGCGCCGCCCGAGGAGCCGCCGGCCATCCGGGTGCGGTCCCACGGGGTCACCGCGGGCGGCCGGCCCTCCGGCTCGGTGTAGCAGGGGGACCCCAGCTCGGGGGTGCTCGTCTTGCCCAGGCTGATCGTCCCCGCAGCCTCGAGCGACAGCACGACGCCGTCGGAGGTCTCCGGGACGAAGCCGGCGAAGACCGGCGAGCCGAACCCGGTCGGCACCCCCGCGGTCGGGTTCAGGTCCTTGACGGCGGTGGGCACGCCCCAGAGCGGACCCGCACCCTCGGGGCGCACGCCCAGGGCCGCCGCGCGCTCCCGGGCCGGCCCGGGCGTCACCGTGACGAAGGCACCGACGTCGTCCAGGCGGGCCACCCGGTCGAGGTGGTGCGCCACGAGCTCGGCCGGCGAGACCTCGCCGCGCTCGACCAGCGCACCCTGCTGGAGCGCGGTGAGGTCGTGCAGGTCGCTCACCACGCGACCCCCGCCGTACGGGACCCCGCGCCGCCGCCGGCGACGGACGACCCGGCTGCCCACGACGGGCACCTCGGGTGTCCGCGAGCGGCATCTCGGCCGTGCGCGAGCGGCATCTCGGCGGGGGGCGGCACCCGCGTCAGGTTAGGCGACCGCGTCCTGCCTGGCCACGAGGGTCGCCAGGGCGGCGTCGAGCCGCGCTCGCACGCCCTCGTCGGCGACCGGGTCGACCTCGATGCCGGGCTGCGAGACGGTGACGTCCTCGACCGGGACCGCACCGGCGATGCCGGCCGAGCGCAGGGCGTCGGCGTGGGCCCACTTGCCGCCGTAGGGGGTCGGGGTCGTGCCCACCACGCCGAAGCGCTTGCCGACCAGGGCGCCGGCGCCGTAGGGGCGCGAGAGCCAGTCGATGGCGTTGTTGAGCGCGGCCGGCATCGTGCCGTTGTACTCCGGCGTCACGGCCAGCACGACGTCGGCGGCAGCGACCCGCTCGCGCAGGGCGGTGGCGGTGGCGGGGGCGGTGCCCGCGTCGTCGTCCTCGTTGTAGAACGGCAGGGCGCCGAGGTCGTCGACGACGTCCAGCACGACGCCCTCGGGGGCGCGGTCGCGCAGGGCCAGCGCGAGGCGGCGGTTGACGGAGTCGGCGCGCAGGCTGCCGACGAGGACGGCGACGGTCGTGGTGTGAGTCATGACGTCCTAAACGGACTGCGGTCCGATTCCATTCCCGGGGTCCCGTGGGGTCGGGGGTGGCCTCTGCCACACTCGGGCCCACCATGGCCCCGACGCCCGATCCGCTCCCCCGGCTGCTGGTGCTGGCCGACCAGCCCGGACCCGAGCGCGCCGACGCCGCCCGCAACCGCGAGCTGCTGCTCGACGCCGCCGCCGCGATGGTCGCCGAGGTCGGGGCCCAGGAGGTCACCATGGACGCCCTGGCGGCCCGGGCCGGGGTCGGCAAGGGCACCGTCTTCCGCCGCTTCGGCAGCCGCGGCGGCCTGATGGCGGCCCTGCTCGACCACACCGAGCGCGCCTGGCAGGCTGCGGTGATCGCGGGCCCACCCCCGCTCGGCCCGGGGGCGCCCCCGCTGGACCGGCTCCTCGCGCTGGGCGACTCCCGCCTGCGCACCACGCTGCAGCACGCCGCCCTCATCCACGCCGCCGGCGACCAGGCCGAGCGTCCCAGCGGCGCGCGCTCCTTCGCCGCGATGCATGTGCGCTACCTGCTGGGCGAGCTCGGCGTCGACGGCGACCTGCCGCTGCTCGCCGTGGCCCTGCTGGCCCCGCTGGAGGTGCCGGTCCTCGACCAGCAGGTGCGCCTCGACGGCGTCCCCGTCGAGCGGGTGCTAGCCGGCTGGGGCGACCTGGTGCGCCGCGTGGTCACCCCGCCCGGCGCGGCCACCTGACCGGGTCCTCGGTGCGCAGCGCCCGCGGTGCGTTCAGGTCCAGGGCCACCGCCGCCAGCCGGACCGCGGTGACCAGCGCAGCACAGCCCACCACGACCGCCGAGGACAGCACGCCGAGGTCGTCGGCCAGCACGACCAGCCCGGCCCCGATCAGGGCCGGGACGGCGTAGAGCTCGCGACGCAGCACCTCGGGCACCTGCCCCACGAGCAGGTCGCGGAGCAGGCCCCCGCCGATGGCGGTGACCCCGCCGACGATGGTGGCGGTCAACGGCCCGGAGTCGACGGCCAGCGCGACCAGGGCGCCACTGACCGCGAAGACGCCCAGACCGACCGCGTCGAGCACCCGCACGACGTACGACGCCCGGCCCCAGCGCACGTCCGGGTGGCGCCGGGCCAGCTCGCTCCAGAACCCGTACAGCGCGAAGACGAGCAGCCCCGCCAGCATCGCGGCCGCCACGAGGCGGCCGTCGCTGACCCCGACGGGCGGGGTCCGACCGAGCAGCACGTCGCGCAGGGTGCCGCCGCCGAGCCCGGCCACCCAGGACAGCACCAGCACGCCGAAGAGGTCGAGCCCGCGCCGGACGGCCAGCAGCGCGCCGGACAGCGCGAACACGAACACCCCGACCAGCTCCAGGACCAGCCGCAGGGTGGCCAGCGTCCCCGGGTCGGTCAGCTCGACGGGCACAGCCATCACCCCCGCGCTCAGAGGCCCTGGCGGCGCAGGCCGTAGGTGAGCCCGTCGAGCAGGGCTCCCCAGGAGGCCTCGATGACGTTGGCGCCGACCCCGACGGTGACCCACGACGACTCGCCGTCGCTGGTCTCGATCAGCACCCGGGTGATGGGGTCGGTGCCGTGGCCCTGGTCCAGGATGCGCACCTTGTAGTCGATCAGCTCGAACCTGGTGACCTGCGGGTAGGCCTGGCCGATGGCCGCGCGGAGCGCCTGGTCCAGGGCGTTGACGGGACCGTTGCCCTCACCGGTGGTGACGTAGCGGACCCCCGCGGCGCGCAGCTTCACGGTGGCCTCGGAGATCGCCTCCTCGCCCGGCACGGCGTGGGTCAGCGTCTCGGTGATCACGCGCCACGACTCGACCTCGACGTAGGAGGGCCGAGCGCCCTCCAGCTCCTCGAGCAGCAGCAGCTCGAACGAGGCGTCGGCGGCCTCGAAGGTGTGTCCGCGCGCCTCGAGCTCCTTGACCCGGCCGGTGACCCGGGCGACCAGGTCACGACCCCCGGCGGAGTCGCCGGCCAGGTCGAAGCCCAGCTCGCGGCCCTTCAGCTCGATCGAGGCGCGCCCGGCCATGTCGGAGACCAGCAGCCTCATGTCGTTGCCGACACCGAGAGGGTCCATGTGCTGGTAGAGGGCGGGGTCGACCTTGATCGCGCTGGCGTGCAGCCCTGCCTTGTGGGCGAAGGCCGAGGTGCCGACGTACGGCTGGCGCGACGCCGGCGGCACGTTGGTCACCTCGGCGACGGCGTGGGCGATCCGGGTCGACTCGCGCAGCAGCCCCTCGGGCAGTACCTGACGGCCGAGCTTGAGCTGGAGGTTGGCCACCACCGCGATCAGGTCGGCGTTGCCGGTGCGCTCGCCGTAGCCGTTGACCGTGCCCTGGACGTGGGTGGCGCCCGCGTCGACCGCGGTCAGGGTGTTGGCCACCGCGCAGCCGGTGTCGTTGTGGCAGTGGATGCCGACCCGGGCGCCGGTGGACTCCACCACGTCGTGCACGACGTCGCCGACCCAGCCCGGCAGCATGCCGCCGTTGGTGTCGCACAGGGCCACCACCGACGCGCCGGCCTCGGTGGCGGTGCGCAGCACCTCGAGGGCGTACGCCCGGTTGGCCCGGTAGCCGTCGAAGAAGTGCTCGGCGTCGAGGAAGACCTCCTGGCCCTCGGCGCGCAGGTGGGTCACCGTGTCGCGCACCATCGCCAGGTTCTCCTCCAGCGTCGTGCGCAGCGCCAGCTCGACGTGGCGGTCGTGGCTCTTGGCCACCAGCGTGACGACGCCGGCGCCGCTCTCGCGCAGCGCGGCGACCAACGGGTCGTCGGCGGCGGCGACGCCGGCGCGGCGGGTGGCGCCGAACGCGGTCAGCCTCGCGTGGCGCAGGTCCAGCTCGTCCTCGGCCCGGGCGAAGAAGGCGGTGTCCTTGGGGTTGGCCCCGGGCCAGCCACCCTCGATGTAACCCACCCCGAGCCCGTCGAGCTGTCGCGCGATGGCCAGCTTGTCGGCCACCGACAGCGTCAAGCCCTCCTGCTGCGCGCCGTCGCGCAGCGTGGTGTCGTAGACGTGGAAGTCGCCGTGCAGGTCCATCGGGCGGGCCCTCCTGGGCTGTCGGTGCGGGCTGGGTCGGGGCACAAAAAAACCTCCCGCGGACGAGAGGTGGGCGCGTCGAGGAGGTCGACGCGCTAGGCGATGACGGCGCGGAGCGGCAGGGGTCGCGACGGGGTGCTCACGAGAGCATGGTGCCACGACGCCCGCGATGCGGACAGGGGTCCCAGCATCCGAGCACACCGGTCACCGCCGCGGCGTCACCGGTCGTCGCTGACGGACCCGATCGGGTCGGTCAGGGACGGCGCACCGCCGGGCGTCCAGTCCGGGCCGGCTGCGGCCAGGGCGGCGAGCCCGGCCACGGCGGCGCCGACGAGGACGACCGCGAGCAGCCAGACCGGCAGCCGGTGGGCCAGCGGGCGTACGACGGCGCCGACCGGCCCGCGCACCCGGCTGGCGCCCGGTCCCCACCACAGGGCGAGCGTCAGCGCCGCACCGGTCACCGTCAGCGCCCGGGTCGCGTCGCCCAGCGCGGCGACCGCGACGAGGCCGGCCGAGGCGGCGAGCCCACCGGCCACCAGGGCGAGACCGAGCGTGCTGGGCAGGCCACGGAGCAGGTGCAGCGGGCTGCCGAGGACCAGGGCCGGTCCCTCCCACCAGCTCGACCGGCCGCGTCGCACCCGTCGGTCCGAGACCCGGGAGCGGGCCAGCGACGCGCTGCGCAGGACCCAGACGACCAGCAGCGACACGAGGGTGGCCAGCCAGGGGAAGGCGGCGACCCCGGCGACCACGGCGGCGCCGGCCACCAGCACGAGCGCGACGCGGCGGGCGCGCTCGCCCGCGGTGGCACGGGGCGGCTGCCAGGGCTCCCAGACCTGGTCGGGGTCCTCGCCCCAGCCCTCGCCCCGGTCCTGGCCCCGGTCGTCGTCCCAGCCCTCCTCCCGGCCTCCGGGCCAGCCGCGGTGCTGCGGCACCGCCCGGTCCCGGCCGGGCGCGGCGTGGACGTCGTCGACAACGGTGAGCACCCGGGTGTCGTGGACGCCGTCGGCGTCGGGGCGACCGCGCACCGTCGGGTCCTCGGCCCAGTGGCGCAGCCCGACGGGCTCCGTCTCGTGGGGCCACCCGGGGCCTGCGCGAGGACCGACCTCGTCGAGGTCGGCGTCGAGACCGGTCCACGCGTCCGCGCCGGAGGGCCCGGACGGGGGCGGCACCGGTCGGTCGTGAGGGCGGGTGGACTGCGGACGCAGCCAGGCCAGCAGGCTCGCCAGGTCGGGGCGCTCCTCCGGATCGGGGTCCAGGGCCGCGACGACCACCGAGCGCAGCGGCTCCGGGAGGTCCGGGTGGTCGGCGAGGTCGTGCTGACCGCGGCGGACCCGGTCCATGATCGCCATCGCGGGGCCACGTCCGAAGGGCGGTGCCCCGGTCGCGGCGTAGGCCACGGTGGCCGCCCAGGAGTGCACGTCGGCGGCCGGCGTGGGCTCGTCGCCGTGGAGGATCTCGGGAGCGAGGTAGCCGGGGGTGCCGAGCAGCCAGCCGGTGTGGGTCAGCTTCGGGTCGTCGGCGACCCGGGCGAGACCGAAGTCGATCAGGATCGGGGTGCGGCCCTCCATCAGCACGTTGGACGGCTTGACGTCGCGGTGCAGCACCCCGGCGCCGTGGACGCTGGCCAGGCCCTCGGCCAGGCAGCCGGCGAACCACGTCAGGTCGCGTCCGTGCACCACGCCGTCCTCGACCACGTGGTCGTGCAGCGACAGGCCCGGCACGTAGCGGGTGGCCACGTAGGGCACCTCGGCCCACGGGTCGGCGTCGACGATCTCGGCGACCCAACGGCTGCGGATCCGACCGAGCGAGGAGACCTCCCGGGCCAGGCGCGCCCGGGCCTCCCGGTCGCCCACCACGTGGGGTCGCAGCACCTTCAGCGCGACGCGCTCCTCGCCGGGCCGGCGGGCCAGGTGGACCACGCCCATCCCGCCCTCGCCGATCTTGACGATCAGCTCGTAGTCACCGACCCGGGGGCGCGTCGGCGGCGAGGAGTGGGTCGAGGTCACGTGCCGAGGGTATCGGCGGCGGGTCCGGGAACGACTCAGCGAGCGTCCCCGAGTCGTGGGGCCGCGTCGAGCCGGTCGAGCAGCCGGCGGCGGGCCACGGTGCGGTAGGAGGACTCGAGCAGCTCACCCACCTCGGCCCAGTCCACGTCGTGGCCGGCCCCGTCGAGGTCGAGGCCGAGCCAGCCCCCGGGGCCGTAGTAGGCCGGGCTGAAGAAGCGGGGGTCCTCGGCGAGCGCTCCGGCCTCGGCCGGGTCCGGCTTGAGCAGCACCGCGTGGTCGTGCCGCTCGTGCTCGCCGGGGCGCACCTTGACGCTGCCGCCGTAGACGGCGAAGACCTTGCCCTTCTCCCCCGCGGTGAGCACGGGCCGGCCGTGCGAGACCTTCTCGTGGACATCGGGGAGCCGCGCCGCGGCGGCATGCAGCCGGGCGAGCAGCGGGTCGTCCGCGTCGAACATCACCGGGTGGGACATGGCCCCATCATGCTCGCTCCGGGACGCTCAGACGATGCGATGCATCCAGCCGAAGGCGTCCTCGGCCCGGCCGTACTGGACGTCGACGAGGGCCTGGCGGACCCGGGTGGTGAGGTCGAGCGAGGCCGGGGCGGGGGTGGAGCCGCCGTCCCAGTGCAGGGCGCCGACCGGAGTGACGACGGCGGCGGTGCCGCAGGCGAAGACCTCGGTGATGCGACCGGAGGAGACGCCCTCGCGCCACTCGTCGATCGAGAAGCGACGCTCCTCCACGGGGTGGCCGAGCTTGCCGAGCAGCTCGATGATCGAGGCCCGGGTGATGCCTTCGAGGATGGTGCCGGTCTCCGGGGTGACGACGTGGCCGTCGTCGTGGACGAAGTAGAGGTTCATCCCGCCGAGCTCCTCGACGTGGCGGCCCTCCTGGGCGTCGAGGAAGACGACCTGGTCGCAGCCGTGCGCCGTGGCCTCCTGCTGGGCGACCAGCGAGGAGGCGTAGTTGCCGCCGGTCTTGGCCGCACCCATGCCACCGCGCCCGGCCCGGGTGTACTCCTCGGTGAGCCAGAGCGAGACCGGGTCGACCCCGCCCTTGAAGTACGAGCCGGCCGGGCTGGCGATCACCATGAAGGTGACGTGCTGGGCCGGGCGCACCCCGAGGAAGGCCTCGGAGGCGAACATGAACGGACGCAGGTAGAGGCTCTTCTCCCCCGCGGCGTCCGGCACCCACCGCTCGTCGACGCGCACCAGCCCGTCGACGCAGGCCACGAAGTCCTCGACCGGCAGCTCCGGCAGCGCGAGCCGGCGCGAGGAGCGCAGCATCCGCGCGGCGTTCTCCTCGGGCCGGAAGGACCACACCGAGCCGTCGTCGTGCCGGTAGGCCTTCATGCCCTCGAAGATCTCCTGCGCGTAGTGCAGGACCGCGGTGGCGGGGTCGAGGGTGAGGGGGGCGTACGGCGAGACGCGGGCGTCCTGCCAGCCGGTCGTCGGGGTCCACTCCGCGGTGAGCATGTGGTCGGTGAAGTGCGTCCCGAAGCCGGGGTCGCCGAGGATCCGGGCGAGCCTGTCGTCGGCGGTCGGTGCGCTGGTCCGGGTGGTGCTGATCTGCATGGCAGGCACGGTAGTCCTCTCGGGCTCGGCGGGTCAGGCCAGGCGGGCGGCGACGGCGTCGCCGATCTCGCTGGTGCGTCGCGACGTGGCCGGGTCGCGCTCGGCGAGGTCGGCGACGACCGCGGCCTCGAGCGCCGCAGCCTCCTCGGCGTACCCGAGGTGGTCCAGCAGCAGGCCGGCCGAGAGGATCGCGGCGGTGGGGTCGGCGATCCCCTGGCCGGCGATGTCGGGGGCCGAGCCGTGGACCGGCTCGAACATCGACGGCGCGCTGTGGTCGGGGTTGACGTTGCCCGACGCCGCGAGGCCGATGCCCCCGGTGATGGCGGCGGCGAGGTCGGTGACGATGTCACCGAAGAGGTTGTCGGTGACGATCACGTCGAAGCGCGACGGGTCGGTGGTGAGGTGGATCATCACGGCGTCGACGTGCAGGTAGTCGACCGTGACCTCGGGGAACTCCGCCGCGACCTCCTGGGTCAGCCGCCACCAGACCGCCCCGGCGTGGACGAGGACGTTCGTCTTGTGCACCAGCGTCAGCTTCCTGGCCGGGCGGCGCTGCGCTCGGGCAAAGGCGTCGCGCACGACGCGCTCGACGCCGTAGGCGGTGTTCAGGGAGACCTCGGTGGCGACCTCGTGGGGCGTGCCGACCCGGACCGACCCGCCGTTGCCGGTGTAGGGGCCCTCGGTGCCCTCTCGGACGACCACGAGGTCGACCTCACCGGGGTCCGCCAGCGGCGAGGTCGCGCCCGGGTAGATCCGCGAGGGTCGCAGGTTGACGTAGTGGTCGAGCTCGAAGCGCAGCCGGAGCAGCAGACCACGCTCGAGCAGGCCGGGTGGCAGGGACGGGTCCCCCGGCCGACCCCCCACGGCGCCGAGCAGGATCGCGTCGTGCCCGCGGATCTCCGCCAGGACGCTGTCGGGCAGCACCTCGCCGGTCGCGAGGTAGCGCTCGGCGCCGAGGTCGTAGCGGGTCTGCTCGACCTTGACCCCGCCGGGCGCGGCGACCTCGAGGACCTTGCACGCCTCGGCGGTCACCTCCGGTCCGATGCCGTCGCCGGGGATGACGGCGAGGCTGACGGGGTCGGGTCGGGACGCGTGGGGGGTCTGCGGCATGGCGACGAACCTAGTTGTCGTCGGGACGCTGCCCGTCGTCGTCCCGCAGGTCGAGCGAGGCCTGGACGGCCTCGGGCGAGCGGGGGTTGTCGGGCAGGTGGCTGGCGGGGCCCCACTCGGGGTACATGTCGTACATCGGTCTCTCCTCCGGTGCTGGTGCAGGTGGACGTGCGTCGGGGCGTGCGGGTCGGTCGTGCGTCAGCGGCCTGCGAAGGTGCCGCTGCTGACGTCGCGCCCCGGGACGGGTGAGGGACGACCGTGGATCGCACGGGCGGGAGAGACCGGCAGTCGACGGGTCACGTGCACTGCTGGGACACCCGCCACGAGGGGCGACGTCAGAGGTCGTGAGGCCGTCGTCGAGGACCACCGCGACGAGGTGGCCTCACGAGCAGCTACTGCTGCTGGGCCCCGTCGCGGCGCTCGATGAGTACGAGGACGGTCCGCATGGTGGGTGGAGACTACGACGTGGGGCGCGGCCCCGCACCCGTACCCGCCGGACTTCCCACGATGTGGGACCAGCGGTCCTCGGTCCCGGTCAGCCGACGAGGGCGGCGGCCCGGCGCCGCCGCGCCGCACGGGCGCTGGAGGCCGCCCCCACCCCGACCCCGGCCAGGGCGAGCAGGGCACCGACCACCGTGAGCGGGCCGACCTCCGGGTCGGGCCCGAGGGCGTCGATGAGCAACGAGCCGACGACGAGACCGGCCACGGTGCACAGCCCGAGGACGAGCACGCCGTGGATGCTGACCAGCCGGGCGGCCAGCGTGATGAACAGGACGCCGACGGGCCCGCCCACGTACAGCCACCAGGTGCCGGGCGGTCCTCGGAGGTCGCCGGGCGCCACCAGCAGCGCCACGACCAGCAGCACCAGCAGCACCAGCACCCCGACCACGAAGTTGTTGAACGCGGCCGCGACCGGCCCGCCGACCGCGGAGACCCGGCCGTTGACGGCCTGCTGCCACGAGGTGCCCGCGCCGGCCAGGAGCGGGAGCAGGCACAGGGCGAGCACGCCCGCGGTGAGCGGGTCGCCGCCGCCGAGGCGACCGGCCACGCCCAGCACGACGGCACCCACGGTGAGGGTGGCGCCGACGACACGGCCCGTGCTGACCGCCTGGGGGCCGGAGGGGCCGAGCCCGGCCCGGTCCACCACCAGGCCGCTCGAGGTCTGCCCGGCCACCATGGCCACGGTGAACAGCGCGACACCGATGGTGCCGACCGCGAGGCCCTGTGAGGCCACCAGCGAGGCCCCGCCCACCCCGCCGAGCAGCTGCCACGCGGGGAACCGGCCGCTGCGGACCGCCGAGGCCAGGCGGGCGACGCCGGCCCGCTGGCGGGGCACCGCGAGGACGAGGACGGAGAGGATCGCCAGGCCGAGACCGAAGCTGATCACCGCCGCTGCCACCCCGCCCTTGGCCCCGCCCCCGAGCTCCGTGGCGAGCCGACCGTTGATCTCGGACTGCACGGCGATCAGCGCACCCACCGCGACCATGACCGGGATCGCGAGCACCTCCAGCAGCGAGGTGTCCTCCGAGCGACCCATGGGGCGATCGTGCCACGGCCCGTCCGCGGGCTGGGACGCCCGTCTCACGGGTGCAAGACTCGCCCGATGAGCGCCCCTCTGGACCTGCCGGCCGTGGTGCACCGTGCCTTCGACGTCTCGCGACGGGCCGGCTACGTCTCCTTCTGCCGCAACGAGACCGGCCGCCTGCTGGCCACGCTCGCCGCGACCCGGACCGGGACGATGGCCGAGTTCGGCACCGGCTGCGGTGTGGGCACGGCCTGGCTCCGCTCGGGCCTGCGCGACGGCGCACGCATCCTCACCGCCGAGCTGGACGAGAAGCTGGCCGAGGCGGCGGCCGAGATCTTCGTCAACGACCCGCAGGTCGAGGTGCGCGCGGCCGACTGGGACACCCTGCGCGACCAGGGCCCGTTCTCCCTGCTCTTCCTGGGCTCGGGCGAGCCGACGGCGTCCTCGGTCGAGGCCGTCGCCGACCTGGTCGAGGCCGGCGGCATCGTGGTGCTCGACGACTTCGTGCCCTGCGAGCAGTGGCCCCCGATGGCCGACGGCCGGGTCGACGCGATGCGCGAGCGCTGGCTGGCCGACCCCCGCTTCACCGCGGCCGAGGTGATGGTCGCCTCCGACGCCGCCGCCATCATCGCCACCCGCCGCTGACCGCCGAGGTGACGCTCGCGACCGGCCGAGGACTCACTCCTGGCCGGCCGAGGACTCAGTCGTGGTCGCTCGGGGGTCCGCTCGCAGGCGTCGGCGGCAGGGTGACCGTCACCCACGGCAGCATCAGCTGGGTGAGCGGACCGATCGCCACCGCGTACAGCACGGTGCCGACGCCCGCGACGCCGCCGAGCAGGAGCCCGAGCGCGACCACGGTGACCTCGAGGCCGGTGCGCACGAGCCTCAGCGACAGGCCGGTACGCCGGCTCAACCCGGTCATCAGGCCGTCGCGGGGGCCCCTGCCGAGCTGGGAGCCGATGTAGAGCGCGCCGGCCGCCGCGCAGAGCACGAGGCCGGTGAGCATCTCCGGGACGCGCCACAGCAGGTCGTCGCTGCCGGGCAGGACCCCCAGCGTGAGGTCGGCGGCCGTGCCGACGAGGACGGCGTTGGCGAAGGTGCCGAGCCCGGGCTTCTCGCGCAGCGGGATCCAGAGCAGCAGCACGACGAAGCTCGCGATCACGATGACCTGCCCGACGCTGAGCGGTCCGGAGCCCGCCACGCCGACGTGCAGCACGTCCCAGGGCATGGCGCCGAGCGTGGCGTCGACCATCAGGGCGATGGACACGCCGAAGAGCGCGAGGCCCACGGTCAGCTGCACCAGCCGTCGCCCGAGCCGCCCGGCGCGCAGCTGCTCGATCGGCCCGAGGTCGGCCAGCACGGAGCCGGTGGTCGTCCGGGAACGGGTGGTGGTGGCGCTGCGCATGACACCAGGATGGATCGGATTGGCCTTCTTCTCCATAGCCATTCGTGAGACGGTGGACTGCATGCAGCAGTCCATCTCCGCCACCCGACTAGCCACGCTCGTGGGCGCCTTCGACCGCTCGCCCGCCTACGCCGGGCTGGCCGACGCCGTGACGGAGCTCGTCTGCTCGGGCAGGGTCCCGTACGGCACGCGACTGCCGAGCGAGCGCGACCTGACCGGCGCCCTCGAGGTCTCGCGGACCACCGTGACCAGGGCCTACGCCTCGCTGCGCGAGAGCGGGTACGCCGAGGCGCGCCAGGGCGCCGGCACCTTCGTCTCGATGCCCGGCGGACCGATGCGACGTCTGGACCGGGCGCTCCAGCCGCGGCACGTCGAGGGCGGGGTCGACCTGTCCTGCTCGGCCACCGCGGCGCCCGCCGGGTTGTCCGCGGCGTACGCCGAGGCCGCCGGCGACCTGCCGCCGTACCTCGCCGGGCACGGGTACTTCCCTGCCGGTCTGCCGGCGCTGCAGGCCGCCGTCGCCGCGTCGTACGACGCCCGTGGGCTGCCGACCGACCCGGAGCAGGTGCTGGTGGTCCCGGGTGCGCTGGCCGCGACGGCCCTGGTCGAGCAGGCCCTGGGCGGCCCCGGCGTCCGCGTGGTCGTCGACTCCCCGTCCTACCCGAACGCCGCGCAGGCGTTGGCGAGGCGCGGCGCACGGCTGGTGCCGTCGCCGGTCGACCCCGAGGGCTGGGACGTGGACGCGGCGGCCCGCGTGCTGCGTGAGGCGCGGGCGAGGCTGGCCTACGTCATCCCCGACTTCCAGAACCCGACCGGGCACCTGATGGACGCGGGCCAGCGCGAGCACCTGGCCGAGGCGATGCGCCGCGCGGGGACCGTCGCGGTCGTCGACGAGGCGCACGTCGCCCTCGCGCTCGACGGTCAGACGCCGCCGCCACCGCTGGCGGTCTTCGCCGCGGACGCGATCACCCTCGGCAGCGCCAGCAAGAGCTTCTGGGGCGGCCTGCGGCTGGGGTGGGTGCGGGCACCGCACGCCCTCGTCGCCGACCTCACCGACGCGCGGCTCGGCATGGACCTGGGCAGCCCGGTCCTCGAGCAGCTGGTCCTGACCCGCCTGCTGGCCCGGGGCCCGGTGCTGCCGGACCACCTCGACCGGCTGCGGGAGCAGCGGGACGCCCTGGTCGCCGCCCTGCGCGCCCGGCTGCCGCAGTGGCGCTTCGTGGTCCCCGGCGGCGGGCTCGCGCTCTGGTGCGAGCTGCCGTGGGCCGGTGCGACGACGCTGGCGGCCGAGGCGGAGCGGCGCGGCGTCGCCGTCACGCCCGGCCCGATGTTCGCCCTCGGCGGCGGGCTGGACCGGTTCGTGCGCGTGCCGTGGAGCCGTCCCGCGCACGAGCTCGAGCACGCCGTCGGGGTGCTGGCCGAGGCGTGGGAGTCCCTCGACGGACAGCAGGGGCGCCCTGCCCGGGCACGCCGCCGCGTGATGGTCGCCTAACGCGCGCCAGGGCGGTCCCGGCCCGCTCGTCACGAGCGCGCCCCCTCGACGTCCTGTCCGATCGCGGACAGCGAGCCGGCGGCGCGGGTCAGACGATCGTCGCGAGCCAGTCGCCGACGGTCTCCACGAACGCGTCGGGGTCCGACTCGTGCACGTCGTGCCCGACGGGGATGGTGACCAGGGTGCCGTCGGCCACGATCCGGGCCACGTCGACCAGCAGGTCCTGCGGGACGTGGCTGGTCGGACCTCCCCCGACGAGCAGGGTCGGTGCTGTGATCTCGGCCAGCTGCGTCCACCACCGCATGGAAGGGTCGTCGACCTCCTCGACGAGGGCGGGCACGACCGCCCAGTCGAAGGCGAGCTCCCCCGCCGGACGCGCCGGCACGGGTCGCTCGCGTGGGAACGGTGGCGCCGCGTCCTCCACCACCAGCCGGGCGATCCGGCCGGGCCGGGCCTGCGCGACCAGGTAGGCGACGATCCCGCCCATCGAGTGCCCGACCAGCGTGAGGTCCGTCAGGTCGAGGACGTCCAGCACACCGAGCACGTCGTCCCGCATCAGGGTGAGCGAGTACGCCCCCGGCCAGGTGCTCCCGCCGTGACCGCGCAGGTCGAGCGCCACGACCCGGCGCTGCGGCGACAGCCGCGACACCACCTCGTCCCAGGAGGACGCCTGCTCGCCGAGGGCGTGCAGCAGCACGAGCGCGGGCCCGTCCGGGTCGCCGGACAGCTGGCACCTGATGCTGACACCGTCCGCCACCCGCACGTCTCGGACCTCCACCGGGCCGACGGTACGTCCGCCCCCACGCCCACCCGGCGCCGGTGCCGCCACGGAGCCCGTCTACTCGAGGCCGGCCAGGCGGGAGCCGACCCGGGCGACGAGCGAGGTGCGCCGCGAGCCGCGGGTCTCCTCCCACCGGTCGGCGGCCGCGAACAACCGGTACGCCCCGTGGATGCCCAGCCACCTCAGCGGCTCGGGCTCCCACCGCCCGGAGTCGTGGTCGTTCCAGGGCAGCTCGGTCAGCGCCGTGCGCTCACCGCGCAGACGGTCGAGCAGGGTACGTGCGGCGAGGTTGGTGGCGGTGACCCCGTGCCCTGCGAACCCGCGCGCGACGCCCGTGCCCGTCGCGGGGTCGTGCTGGACCCCGGCGCACCAGTCGCGAGTGACGCCGATGACGCCACGCCAGGCATGGGCGAGCGGGAGCTCGAGCCCCGGGAAGAACGTGTGCAACCGCCTCTCGAGCGCAGCCAGCGTCCGCGCGTCGACCTCCCCGTCACCGGGCAGCCTCGAGCCGAAGGCGTACGGCGTGCCGCGGCCACCGATCGCGATCCGGTCGTCGGCGGTGCGCTGGCAGTAGACGAAGGTGTGCGCCGCGTCGCCCAGGCACTCCCGCGCCTCCCAGCCGATCCGGTCCCAGGTGGCTCGGGGCAGCGGCTCGGTGACCACGATCGCCGAGCTCACCGGCACCACGTCCCGTCCGCCGAGGAGGTCGGCGGTGTAGGCCTCGGTGCAGACCGCGGTGTGCGTGGTGCGCACGACCCCCCTGCTGGTGGCCACCTGCCCGGCGGACACCGCTGACACGCGGGCCTGCTCGCAGATGCTCACGCCCCGCTCCCTCAGCACCCGGGCGAGCCCTCGCACCAGCGCGGCCGGGTCGATCCTCGTCGTCGACGGCAGGAACAGACCGCCCCGGGCACCGTCCACCGTGATCCGGGCGCGCACCGCGGGCCGGTCGAGCAGCTGCACCTCGTGCTCCCGGAACCCGTAGCGCAGGTGCCCCTCCCGCACTGCCCGCAACCGCGAGAGCCCCGCCTCGGTGCGTGCCACCGACAGCTGCCCGCCGCGGACCTGGTCAGCCTCGATGCCCTCGCGGTCCATCACGGCGAGGCACTCCCCGATGGTGTCCGTGATCGCCCGCTGGAAGTCGACGACGGCGGCAGCACCCGCGCGGCGGGCGTAGACCGCGCGGTTGCCGGGCAGGAGCGGAGACATCCAGCCGCCGTTGCGTCCCGACGCGCCGTAGCCGACCTGCTCGGCCTCCAGGACCACCACGCGCAGGTCGGGGTCCCGGCGCACGGCGTAGTAGGCGGTCCACAACCCGGTCAGCCCACCGCCGACCACCACGAGGTCCGCGGTCGCAGGGACCTCGACCAGCGGCACGGCGGGCGTCGGCCGCTGCATCCAGTGCGACACGTCACCGTTGCGCAGACCGTGGCGCAGACCGGCGCTCACGCGGGCACCCGGTCCGGCGACGGGCCCACCGGCTCGGGAGCGCCGTCCCGTGGCCTCACCGCCGCCACCCGGTGGGCAGCAGCAGGATCCGCCGTCGCGATGCCGTACGTGGGCACTCCAGCTCCTTCGTCGTGGTGAACCTACGGGCCCGACGGTGGCGTCCACCAGGGGACGCACCCCGCCGGTCGGGGGTCCTCCGGCGAGGTCGCCGCGAGATCACGCGAAACCGGGGCGTCGACCCGCGGACGTGACCGAGGGCGTCTCCCCGACCGAGCTGATCGCCAACGTGCGCGCGGACCACCTGAGCCGGACAGCACGCTAGGAGCTGCGGGCGCGTTCCTTGATCCCGGCGATGACCTCGGTCTTGGCCTCGGCGTAGGCGTTCATGTCCGGCCAGTCCTGCGCGATCAGGGCACGCTTCGTGCGCTCGTACAGGTCGCGGTCCTCGACCTCCGTGCGCAGGTGGTCGCGGAGGAGCAGGAGGTCGTCCGCCTCCTGGTCGCCGACCTCGTGGACGTGCACGTGGACGTCGCGAGCCGGCGTGCGCACCATGCGGTGCCCCGGCTCGCGGACGCGGAGGTCGTAACCGGCGTCCAGGAGCTGGTCGAGGTAGTCCTCCTCGGCCGTGACGTCCTCGACGGTGACGAGGATGTCGATGATCGGCTTCGCGGCGAGTCCCGGCACCGAGGTCGAACCGACGTGCTCGACGTGGACGCCGGGTCCGAGAGCGGCACTGATGCGTCGTTCGTGCTCGGCGTAGGTCTCGGACCAGTGCGGGTCGTGGTCGACCAGCACGAGGTCGCGCTTCTCGGTGCCACCGACGAGCTCGACCGTCACGACGTCTGCTCGGCGGGCTGGTCGGTCCTGGGGCATCGTCCGGAGTGTCCCACGGCCACCGGGCCGGTCGTGCTCTGCTGACGAGGGCCGCACGTCGCGGACTAGCCTGCGGGGGTGCACACCGACCTCTCGCTGGACGGACGGACGGCGCTCGTCACCGGAGCGAGTCGCAGGCGTGGCATCGGCTTCGCGGTCGCCCGGCGGCTCGCCGGGATGGGTGCCTCGCTCGCCGTGCACCACCACCTCGCCCACGATCGCGCCGAGCACGGCGGGACCGACGACGTCGAGACCCTGGTCGAGGAGCTCCGCGGGGTCGGCCCTGGTCGTGTGGTCTCGCTCGACGGCGACCTGGGCGAGCCGTCGGCCGGTGAGGAGCTCGTCGCGAGGGCGCACGACGCCCTCGGGCACCTCGACGTCCTGGTCTGCAACCACGCCCACGGGGGCGACGCGGTGTCGATCCGTGACGCCGGCGCGGAGGCGTACGACCGGCACTGGACGGTGAACACCCGCGCGACGCTGCTCCTGACCCGGGCCTTCGCCGCGCAGCACGACGGACGCCCGGGTGGTCGAGCCATCTGGATGACGTCGGGCCAGCAGCTGGGGCCGATGAGCGACAACCTGGCCTACGCGGTCTCCAAGGCGGCCCTGGCCGGCGCCACGGCGTCCGTCGCCGCCGACCTCGCCACCTCGGGCATCCTCCTCAACACCGTCAACCCCGGCCCCGTCAACACCGGCTACCTCGACGACGCCCCGGAGGAGCTGCTCCGGTCCTTCCCCGGGGGCCGGCCAGGGGAGCCGGACGACCCGGCCCGGCTCATCGCCTGGCTCGCCTCCGACGCCGGTGCGTGGGTCGTCGGCAGGTTCTCGACACCGAGGGCGGTTTCCAGAGATGACCGGCACCCGGAGCGTGCCGCAGGCGACCGGCGGCGGTCGGGACGAGGACGGGGTGGACCCCCGCTGTGAGCTCGTGGTCGGTCGCAACAGCCGCACCCGCCGCGCGCTGCGCGTGGTCGAGGAGCCCTTCGAGCGTGCTGCCGACGTCTGCGCCGAGCGGCTCGGCGCCGGCGCCATCGAGGTCCACGTCGTCGACGCGCCCGACGACTGCATCCCTGGGTGGGGGGTCGGCGGCACGACCCACGGGCCCCACTCGGTGGTCCTGGCGGTCGATCCCGGCGTCCCGATCGATGCCGGACTCGTCTTCTCGACCCTCGTGCACGAGATCCACCACGCCATGAGGTGGCGTGGACCAGGGTGCGGGACCACCCTGCGCGAGCGGTTGGTCTCCGAGGGCCTCGCCCAGACCTTCGAGGCCGAGTGCACCGGGGTGGTCCCGCTCTACGCCGGGGGCGAGGTCACCGAGGAGCAGCTGGCGATGGCCCGGGCAGCGCTCGACGAGGACCCGGCCGACGACGGGAGGTGGTTCTTCGGCGCAGCCGACCTCCCGCGTTGGCTCGGCTACCGGCTGGGCTACCGGCTCGTGAGCGAGCGGGTCGCTGCGATGGGCTCGAGTGCTGCCGCGCTGGTCGACGAACCCGCCGGGACCTTCATCGGGTCGAGCCACGTCGGTGAGGGCGTACGGCTCCGGCCGTAGCGGGGTGGGCAGCGAAAACCCCTCGCTCGTCCCCCGCACCGCGTGCCACGGTGGGGCGGTCACGTCCCCGACGAACAGGTGCCCGCGTTGAAGCTCTGAGCCGCCGTCAGCCACGGCCGCCCTCCGGGGTGGCCGTCCGACCCGCGTCCTCAGGAGCCCCCGTGCCCACCACCGACCCCGCCGTCCTCACCGCGTCCGGCCTCGGCCTGACCTGGCCCGACGGCTCCCGGTGCCTGCAGGACCTCGACCTGCTCGTGCCGCCGGGCCGTTCCGGCCTCGTCGGGGCGAACGGGTCCGGCAAGTCGACGCTGCTGCGACTGCTCGCCGGCGACCTCGCCCCCACGACCGGCCACGTCCGCGCCCACGGACGCGTCGGCCACCTGCGCCAGGACGTCGCCGCGGCCGCGGGCGACCAGCCGGTCGTCGACCTCCTCGGCATCGGTGGCGTCGTGCGTGCGCTGCGTGCCGTGGAGGCCGGCGAGACCGACCCCGGACGCCTCGCGACGCTGCTCGACACGATCGGCGACGACTGGGACGTCGTCGGGCGGACCGCCGCCGAGCTGGCCGGGCTGGGGCTCGACACCGCCGTCCTCGACCGGCGCGCCGACGAGCTCTCCGGGGGCGAGCTGGTCCGCGTCTCGATGGCGCGCCTGCTGCTGGCCCGACCGGAGGTGCTACTGCTCGACGAACCGACCAACAGCCTCGACCGCGACGCCCGCCGGCGCGTGCACGAGCTCGTCGTGACCTGGCCGCGCACCCTGCTCGTGGTCAGCCACGACCGCGAGCTGCTGGAGCACGTCGAGCGGATCGGCGACCTGCACGCGGGCGGCGTGCGCTGGTACGGAGGTGGCTGGTCGTCCTACGTGGACCAGGTCGACACCGGGCAGCGTGCCGCCGTCCAGGCCGTGGCTGCGGCACGCGCGGAGCTGCGCCGCGAGCAGCGCGACCGGGTCGGGGCCGAGGCCACCCTGGCGCAGCGCCGCCGGGTCGCCGCACGCGCCCAGGCCACGCAGGGCCTGCCCCGGAGCGTGGTCGGCGCCAGGAGGAACCAGGCCGAGCGGTCCGCGGCGGCGTACCGCGCCGTGCACGCCGACCGCGAGAGCGGGGCGCGCGACCGGCTCGACCACGCCGAGGACCGGCTCCGCGAGGACCGCACCATCCGCGTCGACCTCCCCGGCACCGCCGTCCCGCGCGGCCGGGAGGTGCTCCGCAGCCGCGGCCTGGTGCTCCGGACCGGTGTCGCGGTCGACCTCGACCTGCGAGGCCCCGAACGGGTCGCGGTCGTCGGTGCCAACGGCGCCGGCAAGTCGACCCTGCTGCACACCGTCGTCGGTGAGCTGGCGCCGGCCGCCGGGACCGTCGAGGTGCTCGTGCCGGTAGGGCTGCTCCGGCAGGGACGCGACGACCTCGACCCGGGCCGTACCGTCGTCGCCAACGTCACCGCCCGGGCCCCGGGCACCCCGCCCCAGGACGTGCGCGCGGCGCTGGCCAGGTTCCTCTTCCGCGGTGCCGCCGCCGAGAAGCACGTGGCGGTCCTGTCCGGCGGGGAGCGCTTCCGGGCGGCGCTGGCCGCCGCGCTGCTGACCGACCCGGCCCCACGCCTGCTGCTGCTCGACGAGCCGACCAACGACCTGGACCTCGCGTCGTACGACGCCCTCGTCGACGCCCTGCGCGGGTACGCCGGGGCCCTCGTCGTCGCCAGCCACGACCAGCCGTTCCTCGACGCTATCGGGGTGGACCGGGTCCTGGACCTGCCCGCGAGCGAGCCCTCGGGTGTCCGCGAGCGTCATCTCGGCTGACCGGGCCGGCTGCCTCAGGTCGTGCAGCCGTCGGGCCCGCAGACCTCCCCCTCGGTGGCGCCGCCGAGGGTGACCAGGGCCGGCCGCGCGGGGTGGGCGTCGGCCCAGGCCCGCTCGAGCGTCTGGGTGAACACCTCGACCGGCTGGGCGCCGGAGACGCCGTACCGGCCGTCCACCACGGTGAAGGGCACCCCGGAGATGCCGTACGCCGCGCCCTGCGCGAGATCGGCCTCGACGGCGGTGCCGTGGGCCGTGCCGGCCAGCACCTCGCGCGCGACCGTCTCGTCCAGGCCCGACTCCCCCGCCATGGCGACCAGCTCGTCGTGGTCGGCGACGTTGCGCCCCTCGATCATGTACGCCGCCATCAGCCGCTCCTTGAGGTCGCCCTGCACCGCGGTCGACACCTCGAGGGCCGCGTGCAGCAGCCGGTGGGCGTCGAGGGTGCCGACGCGCTGCGCCACGCCGAGCCGGTAGAGCAGGCCCTCCTCCGCCGCGACGGCCTCCATCTGGTCGATCAGGCGTCGCCCGTTGTCGACCCCGCCGCCGTACTTGACGCCGAGGTGGTCGGCCAAGGAGTCGGTGGGGGTGGTCGGTGCGCCGGGCTCGAGCTGGAAGGAGCGCCACAGCACCTCCGGCGCCTCGGGCCCGCCGGGGGCCGCGGCGGGGTGCTGCTCGCCGAGCGCGACCAGGGCCTTCTCCAGGCGGCGCTTGCCGATGTAGCACCACGGACACACGACGTCGGACCAGATCTCGATACGCATGCCTGGCCCAACGCCCGAGCCCGCCGCCGGTGTTCCCGGCGACGGGCTCGAGGTGCCGCCGGGGCGGTCGTCCGGCGTACGCCGCCGCGGGTCAGCGGGCCGAGCTGCCCTCGACGTAGTCGGAGTCGTGGCCCTTGACCCACGCCATCAGCTTGCGCAGCTCCTTGCCGGTCGACTCGATCGGGTGCGCGGCACCCTTCTCGCGCAGCGCGGTGAACTCCGGGGAGCCGGCGTCCTGGTCGTCGATGAAGCGCTGGGCGAAGGAGCCGTTGGTGATGTCCTCGAGCACCGCCTTCATGTTCTCCTTGACGCTCGGGTCGATGACCCGGGGACCGGAGACGTAGTCGCCGTACTCGGCGGTGTCGGAGATCGACCAGCGCTGCTTGGCGATGCCGCCCTCGTACATCAGGTCGACGATCAGCTTCAGCTCGTGGAGGCACTCGAAGTAGGCGACCTCCGGCTGGTAGCCGGCCTCGATCAGGGTCTCGAAGCCGTACATGACCAGCTGGCTGGCGCCGCCGCAGAGCACGGCCTGCTCGCCGAAGAGGTCGGTCTCGGTCTCCTCGGTGAACGTCGTCCGGATCCCGCCGGCGCGCAGGCCGCCGATGCCCTTGGCGTAGGACAGCGCGAGCTCCCAGGCGGTGCCGGAGGGGTCCTTCTCGACGGCGACGAGCACGGGCACGCCGCGACCGTCGACGTACTCACGACGCACGAGGTGACCGGGGCCCTTGGGCGCGACCATGAAGACGTCGACGCCCGCCGGCGGGGTGATGTAGCCGAAGCGGATGTTGAACCCGTGGCCGAAGACCAGGGTGTCGCCCTCGGCGAGGTGGGGCTCGATCGACTCTGCGTAGACGTGGCGCTGCACCTGGTCGGGGGTGAGGATCACGACGACGTCGGACTCCTCCACGGCCTCGGC
>JBKJPE010000212.1:0-12880 GCA_046595185.1 Nocardioides sp. | reverse complement strand
CGGCGCCGGCGCTGAACCCGGCGAAGGGGTCACCGGCGACCTCGACCGCGCGCGACGGGCCGGTGCCCGGGACGCCGTGGAGGAGGTCGTGGACCGCTGGTTCTCGGCGGCCTACCTCGGTGGGGACGGGGCACCCTCCGGAGCCGGTGACCCCTTCGCCGGGTTCAGCGCCGGCGCCGCCGCCCAGGCGCGCGACGACCGGACGCTGATGACCATGGACCTGCGCTCCCCGCGTCCGGGCGTCGTGGTCCAGCGGCGCGGCGACGTGGTGGTCGACCTGCTCGCGACCGGCGGTCGCGCGCAGGCGGCGACGGCGCGGTTCGTGCTGGTGATGGTGCTCGCCGGGCGGGTCGACCGGGTCGAGCGGGTCTCGGGCCGGCTCTACCTGACGCCGGACGCACCCGGCTGGCAGGTCATCGGCTACGACGTCGAGCGCGGGAGGCGACCATGAGGGCAGCGGGGACGACCGGCAGGGCAGGGACCACGCGGGTGCGCCGGTCCCTGGTGCTGGTGGTGGTGCTGGCCCTGGCGGCGCTGGTCGTCCCGGCCTCGACGGTGGCCTCGACGCAGGCGGCCCTGGTCCGGGTGCGCTCGGCCGAGGGCGTGGCCCTCGACGACGACGTCGTGTGGATCCTCGCGGTGGGCTCGGACGCCCGACCGGGAGAGGACATGCTGCGGACCCGCGGGGACGCGCTGCAGCTCGTCGGGATGCGGCCGTCCACCGGGGCGGCCACCGCGATCGGCATCCCGCGCGACTCGTACGTCCCCATCCCCGGGTTCGGCTCGGACCGGGTGAACGCGGCCCTGACGTACGGCGGCCCGCAGCTGCTCGGGCAGACCGTGGGGGACCTGGTCGGGATCCAGCCCGACTACGTCGTCGTCACCCGGTTCCCCTTCTTCGAGGACATGGTCGACGACATCGGCGGGATCACGGTGACCAACCCCCGGCCGTTCGCCGACCCGTACCTCAAGGTCGAGGGGTTCGCCGAGGGCCGGATCCGGCTGGGCGGCTACGGCGCGATGGCGTTCTCGCGGATCCGCAAGGAGCTGGCCGGTGGCGACTTCGCCCGGTCGGCCAACCAGCAGCGGGTGCTGCGGGGGATCGCTGCACAGGTGCGCGACCGCGCCGACGAGCCCGGCTTCGTCGAACGTGGGGTGGTGAGCGTGATGCAGCACCTCGACACCGGCGGTCTGCCTCCCTCCGAGCTGTTCGCCCTGGCCCGTGCGGTGGCCGCGGTCCGACCGGACCGGATCACCACCTGCGTCGTCGACGGCACGATCGGCTACGCCGGCGCGGCCAGCGTGGTCTTCCCGGACGTCGCGCAGGCCCGGCACTTCGGCGACGACGCGCGCGCCGACGCCACGCTCGGCGGCTGCTGAGGGCGAGGTCACACCCGGGTCCACCCTGGGGATGGTGCGGGCACCCCCGAGCGGGCCCCAGTGTCGAGAGATGACCAACGACAAGTCAGCAGAGGCACGCCAGGGCCTGATCGGCGGCATCACCGGCAAGGCCAAGGAGGTCGCCGGAGCCGTGACCGGGAAGGACGACCTCGTCGAGGAGGGGCAGCTGCAGCAGGCCGAGTCCCAGCGCCGCAAGGAGGCGGTGGCCGACGAGGCCGTCGCCGACGCGAAGCGCCACGAGGCCAGCCAGGAGATGCGGGAGGCCGACCGCGAGTCCGCCCAGAAGCAGGGCCAGGCACGGGCGAAGGCCGAGCGCGAGGAGTCCGCCGCCGAGAAGCAGGCCGCGACGGAGCGCGCCGCCGCCGAGCGCGACGCCGCCCAGCGTGAGGAGCAGGGCCGGAAGGCCGCCGAGAAGCGTGCCGAGCAGGTCGCCGAGACCCGCCTGCATGAGGCCGACGCCGTCGAGGCCCAGGCCGGCACCACCGAGGACCAGGCAGCGCGCGAGCAGGCCCGCCTCGACCGCGAGGCCGCCGACGCCGAGAAGCAGGCCGCGCAGCTGCGCGCCCAGACCGAGAAGTGAGGACCACCATGTTGAAGAAGATCGTCTCTCTGCCCTACGAGATCGCCCGCCTCCCCCTGGCCGCCGTCGACCACCGCCTCGCGGCGCGCCTCGACGAGACCTCGGGCCCGCGCGTGGCGCTCGACCGCACCCTCGGCTCCGCCGACAAGGTGGCCGGCACCGTCCTGCGCAACCGCAGCATCGTCGAGCGCGGCGCCGAGCGCCTCGAGCGCGGGGAGAAGCTGGCCACCGCGGCGCGCCTCGAGGCCGAGGCCGAGGCCAAGCGCGAGCAGGCCCGCGACAAGGCCGCCGCCGGTCGGCGCAAGGCCGCCGCCCAGCGCAAGGCCGCCCAGGACAAGGCCGCCGCCGGGCTGAAGGAGGCCGCCGCCACCGAGGCCAAGGGCAAGCAGCAGGCGCGCAAGGACGCCCAGAAGAAGGCAGCGGACACGAAGGCCGCCGCCGACAAGCGTGCCGCGGACCAGGCGAAGGCCGCGGAGGAGCGTCGCGCGAAGGCCGCCGCCCAGGCCGAGCAGAAGAAGAAGGCCGCTCAGCGCGAGGCCAAGGCCGAGCTCGACGACGCCAAGAAGTCCAAGGCGACCGCCGACGAGGCCCGCGCCGACGCCGCCCGCCTCAACGAGCTGACCGAGGCCAAGAAGGACCAGCGCACCAGCGACTGACCGCACCACCGCGCCTGCGCCGTACGGCCCGGGACGTCATGCGAAGCGTGGACACGTGTCCGCGGGACGTATGACGTCCCGGGCCTTCGTGCGTGGCGCCAGGTGGTACCCCCGGTAGGATTCGAACCTACGCTTCCGCCTCCGGAGGGCGGCGCTCTATCCCCTGAGCTACGGGGGCTCCGTGGGGCGAGTCGAACCCTACAGGCGGCCGTCGGCCGGGGTGAAACCGGTTCGGGGTCCGCTGAGGGACGCCGATAGGCTGCTCGGGTGAACCCCGAGCAGCTCTCCACCGCGATCGTCACCGCCCTGACGTCGCTCGTCGACGCAGGGGCCCTGGCCCTGCCCGACGGCGTCCCGAGCACGGTGACGGTGGAGCGACCTCGCCAGAAGGGCCACGGTGACTACGCCACCAACGTGGCCATGCAGCTGGGCAGGAGGGCCGGCATGACGCCGCGCGACCTGGCCACGGCCCTGGCCACGGAGCTGGCGCGCGCCGACGGCGTCGCCGAGGTCGAGGTGGCCGGGCCGGGGTTCCTCAACATCACCGTCGAGGCCGGCGCCCAGGGCGCGGTCGCCGCCCAGGTCGTGGCGGCCGGGGCGGCGTACGGCTCCTCGCAGACCCTGGCCGGGGAGCGGGTCGACGTGGAGTTCATCTCCGCCAACCCCACCGGGCCCCTCCACCTGGGCCACACCCGCTGGGCGGTCGTCGGCGACGCGATCTCCCGGGTCCTCGAGGCCGCCGGCGCCACCGTGACGCGCGAGTTCTACATCAACGACCGCGGCAACCAGATGAACCTCTTCGGCGCCTCCGTCGAGGCGGCCGCCCTGGGCCTGCCCGTGCCCGAGAACGGCTACCACGGCGGCTATGTCGCCGACGTCGCGCAGGAGGTCGTCGCCGAGGAACCCGGGTTGGTCGAGCTGGAGGGCGCGGAGCGCACCGCAGCCTTCCGTGAGGCCGGGTACGCCGTGCAGCTGCGCCAGCAGCAGGAGCAGCTCGCGCGGTTCCAGACCCACTTCGACGTCTGGTTCTCCGAGCGCAGCCTGCACGAGTCCGACGACGTCGCCGCCGGCCTGGAGAAGCTGCGCGCGCAGGGGCACCTCTTCGACCACGAGGGGGCGCTGTGGATGCGCACCACGGACTTCGACGACGACAAGGACCGTGTGCTGATCAAGTCGGACGGCGACCTGACCTACTTCGCCAGCGACACCGCGTACTACGTGAACAAGCGCGAGCGCGGCTTCGACCGCTGCATCTACCTGCTCGGCGCCGACCATCACGGCTACGTCAACCGGCTCCGGGCGATGGCGGCCTGCGCCGGCGACGACCCCGACCGCAACATCGAGGTCCTGATCGGCCAGATGGTCAAGATCATGAAGGACGGCGAGGAGCTCAAGCTCTCCAAGCGCGCCGGCACGCTGGTGACGCTCGAGGAGCTCGTCGACCTGATCGGCGTCGACGCCCTGCGCTACACCCTGGCGCGCTACCCGGCCGACTCGCCGCTGACCCTGGACGCCGCCGAGATGACCAGGCAGTCCAGCGACAACCCCGTCTTCTACGTGCAGTACGCCCATGCCCGCGTCTCCTCGATCCTGCGCAACGGCGCCGACCTCGGCGTGCACCCGGCCGGGGAGGACTTCGATCCCGCGCTCCTCGGCCACGAGAAGGAGGGCGAGCTGCTGCGCGCGCTCGCCGAGCTCCCCCGGGTGGTCGCCAGCGCCGCCGAGCTCCGCGAGCCGCACCGGGTCGCCCGCTACCTGGAGGACCTCGCCGGGTCCTACCACCGCTTCTACGACAGCTGTCGGGTCCTGCCGATGGGCGACGAGGAGGCCGGTGACCTGCACCGCGCCCGCCTGCTGCTGGTCGCGGCCACGCGTACGGTCCTGGCCAACGGCCTGGCCCTGCTCGGCGTGACCGCGCCGGAGCGGATGTGACCACCACCCACGAGGCCGGGTGGGCGCACGCCTCCGGCGCGCTGCGCGGCCCGTCCTGGCTGCGCCCGCCCGGCGACCCCAACGCGCTGGTGCCGCAGCTGTGGTCGCGCACCGCCCACAAGCGCGGCGACGACCTGGTCGTCGGCGGGGTGGCGCTGGCCGACCTGGCCGCCGAGCACCTGACGCCGGCCTACGTCCTCGACGAGGAGGACTTCCGGGCCCGCGCGGTCGCCTTCCGCGACGCCTTCGCCGGCTGGCAGGTCTACTACGCGGCCAAGGCGTTCGTGTGCACGGGCGTGGCGCGGTGGATCGCCGAGGACGGGCTCTACCTCGACGCCTGCTCGCCGGGCGAGCTGACCGTGGCGCTGCGCGGCGGGGTCGACCCCGCGCGCATCGAGTACCACGGCAACAACAAGACCGTGCCCGAGCTGCGCCGGGTGGTCAGCGCGGGTGTCGGCAAGGTCGTCGTCGACTCGCTGACCGAGATCGAGCGTCTCGCCGACGTCGCCCGCGACCTCGACGTCGTGCAGCCGGTGCTGGTGCGGGTCACCGCCGGCGTCGAGGCCCACACCCACGAGTACATCGCCACCGCCCACGAGGACCAGAAGTTCGGCCTGTCGATCACCTCCGGCGACGCGCTCGAGGCCGTACGCCGGGTGCTGGACGCCCCCGGCCTGGAGATGCGCGGCCTGCACTCCCACATCGGGAGCCAGATCTTCGACGCCTCCGGGTTCGAGGTCGCCGCCCGCCGGGTGCTGGCCCTCCACGCCCGCATCGCCACCGAGCTCGGCGTCGAGCTGCCCGAGATGGACCTGGGCGGCGGGTTCGGCATCGCCTACACGACGCAGGACGACCCGGCGGACCCGGCCGACCTGGCCGCGGCCATGCGGGCCATCGTCGAGCACGAGTGCCGTGCGCTGGGGCTGGCCGTGCCGCAGCTGTCGATCGAGCCGGGCCGGGCGATCGCCGGTCCGGCGGTGTGCACCGTCTACACCGTCGGCACCGTCAAGCCGGTCCGTCTCGACGGCGGTGCGGTGCGCACCTACGTCTCGGTCGACGGCGGGATGAGCGACAACATCCGCACCGCCCTGTACGACGCCGACTACTCCTGCACCATGGCCGACCGACGGTCCGAGGCGGAGCCGGTGCTGGCCCGGGTCGTCGGCAAGCACTGCGAGGCCGGCGACGTCGTGGTCAAGGACGAGTTCCTGCCCGGTGACGTGCGCCCCGGCGACCTGATCGCGGTGCCCGGCACCGGTGCGTACTGCCGCTCGATGGCCTCCAACTACAACCACGCGCTGCGGCCACCGGTGATCGCGGTGCGGGACGGGGTCGCGCGGGTGCTCGTGCGGCGCGAGACTGAGGACGACCTGTTGGCGACCGACGTGGGTGATCAGGAGTGAGCGTGGAGACCACGGCGACCGCAGGCCGGCAACGCCCGCTGCGGGTCGCGGTGCTGGGCTGCGGCTCGGTGGGCTCCCAGGTCGTGCGACTGCTGCAGGAGCAGTCGGGCGACCTCGCGGCCCGCATCGGCGCGCCGCTCGAGCTGGCCGGCGTGGCCGTGCGCCGTCTCGACGCGCAGCGCGAGGTCGACGTGCCGGCCGACCTGCTCACCACCGACGCCACCGGGCTCGTGGCCCGTGACGACGTCGACCTGGTGGTCGAGGTGATCGGCGGCATCGAGCCGGCCCGCAGCCTGATCCTCTCGGCGCTGGAGCACGGCTGCTCGGTGGTCACCGCCAACAAGGCGCTGCTGGCCGAGGACGGTCCGACGCTCTTCGAGGCGGCCGAGAAGGTCGGGCGGGACCTCTACTACGAGGCCGCCGTGGCCGGCGCGATCCCGATCCTGCGCCCGCTGCGCGAGTCGCTGGCCGGCGACCGCGTCACCAAGGTGATCGGCATCGTCAACGGCACCACCAACTTCATCCTCGACCGGATGGACACCGCGGGCAGCGGCTTCGCCGAGGCGCTCGAGGAGGCCCAGGACCTCGGGTACGCCGAGGCCGACCCCACCGCGGACGTCGAGGGCTTCGACGCCGCGGCCAAGGCCGCGATCCTGGCCTCGCTGGCCTTCCACACCCGGGTGACGGCCGCCGACGTGCACCGCGAGGGGATCACCGACGTCACCGCAGCCGACATGGCCTCGGCCCGGGCGATGGGCGCGGTGGTCAAGCTCCTGGCGATCGCCGAGCTGCGCCCGTCGACCGAGCCTGGCGGCGACGAGACGGTCGCCGTCCGCGTGCACCCCGCGATGATTCCGCGGAGCCACCCGCTCGCCTCGGTGCGCGAGGCGTACAACGCCGTGTTCGTGGAGTCCGAGGCCGCCGGCCAGCTGATGTTCTACGGCCCCGGCGCCGGCGGCGCCCCGACGGCCTCGGCGGTGCTCGGCGACCTGGTCACCGTGGCGCGCAACCAGCGCGCGTCGACCCGGGGCATGGTCGAGTCGGCCTACGCCGACCGGGCGGTCCTGCCGATGGGGAAGACCCTCACCCGCTACCACGTGGCCATCGACGTCGACGACCGCACGGGGGTGCTGGCCGCAGTGGCCGCCGCCTTCGCCGAGCACGACGTCTCGCTGCGCACGGTGCGACAGGAGGGCCGTGGCGACGACGCCCAGCTCGTGGTGGTCTCCCACGAGGCCACCGACGCGGCGCTCGCGGCCACGGTCGCACACCTGCAGGGCATGGAGATGGTGCGCGAGATCAGCTCGGTGATGCGCGTCGAGGGGGAGTCGGAATGAGCACCAGCCAGACCACCGAACGACGGGCGCCGGGGGCCGTGCGCCAGTGGCGGGGCGTCATCGAGGAGTACCGCGACCTCCTCGACCTCCCGGACCTTCCCGGCGGCGTCACCGCGGTCACGCTGCGGGAGGGCGGCACGCCCCTGGTCACCTCGGAGTGGCTCTCGGGCCTCACCGGTGCCGACGTGTGGCTCAAGGTGGAGGGCGACAACCCGACCGGGTCCTTCAAGGACCGGGGGATGACCGCCGCGATCTCCGTCGCCCGCGCCGAGGGCGCCCGGGCGGTGGTCTGCGCCTCCACCGGCAACACCTCGGCGTCGATGGCGGCCTACGCCGCCAAGGCCGGCCTCCAGCCGCTCGTGCTCGTCCCCGAGGGCAAGATCGCCGCTGGCAAGATGGCGCAGGCCATCCTGCACGGGGCGCAGGTGATCATGGTCCGCGGCAACTTCGACGACTGCCTGACGATGGCGCGCCGGATGGCCGACGACTACCCGGTCTCGCTGGTCAACTCGGTGAACCCGGTGCGGCTGCAGGGCCAGAAGACCGCGGCCTTCGAGGTGGTCGACTTCCTCGGCGACGCCCCCGACCACCACGTGCTGCCGGTCGGCAACGCCGGCAACGTCTCGGCCTACTGGCTCGGCTACACCCAGTACGCCGACCTCGGCCACGCCACCCGGCGACCGGTGATGCACGGCTTCCAGGCCGCCGGGGCGGCCCCGCTGGTGCACGGCGCGCCCGTGCCGCACCCCGAGACCAAGGCCACCGCGATCCGGATCGGCAACCCGGCGTCGTGGCACCTCGCGGTGGCCGCACGCGAGGAGTCCGGCGGCCGCTTCACCGCGGTCACCGACGACCAGATCCTGGCCGCCCAGCGCGAGCTGGCCCGCCGCGACGGCGTCTTCGTGGAGCCGGCATCGGCCGCCGGCGTGGCCGGCATCCTCCAGGACCTGGAGCAGGGCCGCGGCTTCGACGGGACCGTCGTGGTCACCGTGACCGGCCACGGGCTGAAGGACACCGTGACCGCCCTCGAGGGCGTCGGGCCCCTGGTCGACACGGTGATCGACGCCGACCCGGCCGCCGCCGCGGCGGCGGCCGGGCTCGACGGGCCCGACCCGCGCGACGGCGCCTGAGCGGGGCGGAGGCGTGAGGACGTACATCGACGAACCGGTGCGCGTGAGCGTCCCGGCCACCTCGGCCAACCTGGGCCCGGGCTTCGACTCCCTCGGCCTCGCCCTGGCCCACCGCGACCACCTCGAGGCACGGGCCCTCGGCCCGGCCGGCCGCGGCGGGGCCGCGGTGCTGGTCGAGGTCGACGGGGAGGGGGCCGGGACCCTGCCTCGCGGGCGTGACCACCTGGTGGTCCAGGCCATGGAGGCCGCCTTCGCAGCCCTCGGCGTCCCCGTCCCGGACCTGCGGCTCACCTGCCGCAACGTGATCCCGCAGGCGCGGGGGATGGGCTCGTCCTCGGCCGCGATCGTCGGAGGCCTCGGGCTGGCCCGGGCGATGGTGCCGGACGGCCCGCAGCGCCTCGACGACCACGCGCTGCTGGCCATGGCCGCCCGGATCGAGGGCCACCCCGACAACGTGGCCCCGGCCCTGCTCGGGGGCTTCGTGGTCTCCGGGCACGACGACGGCGCCTGGTGGGCCGTCCCGGCGCCGGTCGACCCCCGCGTGCGGGCGGTGGTCCTGGTCCCGCCGGACCCCGTCCCGACCGAGCTCGCGCGCGGGCTGCTCCCCACCTCCGTGCCGTTGGCGGAGGCCGCCGCGGACGCCGGGCGCACCGCCCTGCTCGTCGCGGCGCTCGGCGGCAGGGTGGACCAGCTGTGGCGCGCGACCCGCGACCACCTGCACCAGGAGTACCGCAGGCCCGCCATGCCGGCCACGCTCGAGGTGGTCGACCGGCTGCGGGCCGGCGGTGTCGCGGCCGCCGTGTCCGGCGCCGGCCCGACGGTCATCGCCCTGGTCGTCGACGACGACGACGCGGCCGCCGTGGTCGCCGGGGCACCCGGGGGCTGGGCGTCCTGGGTGCTCGACGTCGACCCGCGCGGTCTGGTCGTCGAGGACTGAGGCCGACGCCTGGTGCTAGGTTGAGACCGTCGCCGATCTCGGCGGCGTGCCGGTGGGCCTTCGCCCCCGGCGCCGACCTCGTCCGTCCGCCGTCGTGCCGGGCAGCCTGCTGCCCGTCGGTGACCGTGGTACGCCGGCGAGTGACCACCGACCTGGCACCGACCGCCCGGCAGGGCAAGGACCCCACGTGACCGAGACCGACACCAGCGCCCCGACCACCGACGCCCCGGCCGCGCGCAAGCGCTCCGGCGGGCTGAGCACCATGCTGATCGCGGACCTGAAGTCCATGGCGGGCGGGATGGGCATCGCCGGCGCCGGCTCGATGAAGAAGGCCCAGCTCGTCGAGGCCATCAAGGCCGCCCAGTCGGGCGGCGCCCGACCCGCGGGCGAGCAGCCGGCGGCGGTCGAGCGGCCGGCCGCCGAGCCGCCTGAGGCGACGCAGCCCGAGGTGGCGCAGCCCGAGGCGACGCAGCCCGAGCAGAAGAGGCCCGAGGTCAAGCAGCGCTCCCGGGGGCGTCAGCGCCAGGCCGAGCAGGATCAGCCCGGGCCCGGGCCGGCCCGTCAGGACGACGGCCGGGCGCGCCGCGAGCAGGAGCAGGTCCAGCAGCGCGACAAGGCCCAGCAGGACAAGCAGCAGCAGGACAAGGCCTCGGACGAGGGCCCGGGCCAGGACAAGGGTCAGCAGAACAAGCAGGACCAGCCGCGGAAGCAGCAGGGCGGCCAGCAGGCCAGGCAGGACCAGAACCGCCCGGACCAGGGCAGGGGGAGCCAGCCCCGGCAGAACGGCAGCCAGGGCTCGCAGCAGGGCGGGCAGCAGGGCGGGCAGCAGGGCGGGCAGCAGAGCCCGCCGCAGGTCACCTCGAACGGCAGCCAGCAGGACGACCAGGACTACGACGACGACGAGGCGGGGGGGCGCAGCCGCAACCGTCGGCGACGTGGGCGCGACCGGAGCCGACCAGTCGCCCCGGCGGCGACCGGTCAGCGCGGTGAGCCCGACACGACGGTCCTCGAGGACGACGTCCTGGTGCCGGCCGCCGGCATCCTCGACGTCCTGGACAACTACGCCTTCGTCCGGACCACCGGCTACCTCGCCGGCACCGAGGACGTCTACCTCTCCCTGTCGATGGTGCGTCGTCACGGACTGCGCCGCGGCGACGCCGTGGTCGGGGAGGTGCGCCAGCCCCGGGAGGGCGAGCGCAAGGAGAAGTTCAACCCGATGGTGCGCGTCGAGAGCATCAACGGCCTCGACCCCGACGCCGCGCGGGACCGCCCCGACTTCACCGACCTGACCCCGGTGCACCCCGCCGAGCGGCTGAGGCTCGAGACCGGGCCGGGCAACACCGTCGGTCGCGTCCTGGACCTCGTGGCCCCGCTCGGCAAGGGCCAGCGCGGGCTGGTCGTGGCGCCGCCGCAGTCGGGACGGACGACACTGCTGCGCGCGGTCGCCGACTCGGTGACGCAGAACAACCCCGAGTGCCACCTGATGGTGGTCCTGGTCGACGAGCGTCCCGAGGAGGTCACCGACTTCCAGCGCGCCGTCAAGGGCGAGGTCATCGCCTCCACCTTCGACCGCCCGGCGACCGACCACGTGGCGCTGGCCGAGCTGGCTGTCGAGCGCGCCAAGCGGCTGGTCGAGCTGGGGCACGACGTGGTCATGCTGGTCGACGGGCTGACCCGCCTCGGGCGTGCGTACAACACCGCCGGACCCGGGAGCGGACGCGTGCTGGCCGGGGGCGTGGACTCCGCCGCGCTCTTCCCGCCGAAGCGGTTCTTCGCGGCGGCCCGCAACGTCGAGGACGGCGGTTCGCTGACCATCCTGGCGACCGCGTCGGTCGAGACCGGGTCGGCGACGGACGAGGTGCTCTTCGAGGAGCTCGGCGGCACCGCCAACCTCGAGCTGCACCTGCGGCGGGACCTGGCCGAGCGACACGTCACGCCGTCCGTCGACCCGCTGCGCTCGCGCACGCGCCGGGAGGACGAGCTGATGGGGGAGCAGGAGCTGACGGTCCTCGGCACCCTGCGAGGCCTCCTGGCCCAGCACGACGCGCCCCGGGCCCTGGAGCTGCTGGTGGAGCGGGTGCGGTCGACCCAGACCAACATCGAGCTGCTCACCGCCGTGCAACGCACCGGCTCGCTCGGGCGTCCGGCGTCCCGCGCGACTGTGGCCAAGTGACCACATCCTGCTGCGGGAGCCGTTACGATCGCGGTGGCCCGTCGGGCCGGCGAACCGGGGGGTAGGAACTGTGGCACGCATCGTGGTGGCAGACGACGACGTCGACATCCGTGAGCTGGTCGAGTTCAAGCTCTCGACCATGGGCCACGAGATCGTCGCCGTCTCCGACGGCGGTGCCGCCGTGGAGGCATGCCAGGCCCAGCGACCCGACCTGGCGGTCTTCGACGTCATGATGCCCGGCGTCTCCGGGCTCGACGCGATCCGACGCATCCGGGCCGACGCCTCGCTCGCCGACCTCCCGGTCATCCTGCTCACCGCGCGGGCCCAGGAGTCCGACGTGGAGTCCGGGTTCAGCTCCGGCGCCGACGACTACATCACCAAGCCGTTTAGCCCCCGCGAGCTCGCGGCCCGGGTCGAGGCGCTGCTGAACAGCCGCGCCCAGGCAGGCTGACCGGCTGACCGGTCGCGGGCCACGGCCTGCGCCGGGCTGCCGCCGGGACCAGGAATGGGCCGGTGGTGCACGCTGTTCTATCATCGTCGATCGGTCCGGTTCACGCCCCGCGCACCCCGCGCACGGCGACCCGGCGCCAGGAGGAGAGAGACATGAAGAAGGACATCCACCCGACCTACACCGAGACCGTGGTGACCTGCACCTGCGGCTCCACGTTCACGACCCGCAGCACCTCGGCGTCCGGCACGCTGCGCTCGGACGTGTGCTCGCAGTGCCACCCGTTCTACACCGGCAAGCAGAAGATCCTCGACACCGGTGGCCGCGTGGCCCGGTTCGAGGCCCGCTACGCCAAGGCCGTCAAGAAGTAGCGATCTCCGAGCGCCGGTCCCCTGCTGTCGAGCGGGGGGCCGGCGCTGTTCATTTCGTCTCGTCCGGGGGCCGTGGCCCCGCCGTGCAGCAGCGCAGGAGGTGGTCGCGGTGTTCGAGGCCGTCGAGGGCATGCTCGCCGAGCACGCCGACCTCGAGAGCCGGCTGGGAGAGCCCGAGACCCACGCCGACCCTCGCCTGGCCAAACGGCTGAACCAGCGCTACGCCGCGCTGACGAGGGTGGTCGAGACCTGGCGCGAGTGGGAGGCCACGGGGGAGGACCTCGGGGCCGCCCGGGAGTTGGCGGGGGAGGACGCGTCATTCGCCGAGGAGGCCGTGGTGCTGGCAGCCACCCGTGAGGACCTCGCCGAGCGGCTGCGGCGCCTGCTCGTGCCCCGTGACCCGGCCGACGACAAGGACGCGCTGCTGGAGCTGAAGTCCGGCGAGGGCGGCGAGGAGTCGGCGCTCTTCGCCGGCGACCTGCTGCGCATGTACACCCGCTACGCCGAGCGGC
>JBKJPE010000183.1:0-12101 GCA_046595185.1 Nocardioides sp. | reverse complement strand
CCGCCTGCGTTGGACACGTTCCCGAGCACGATCTCGGCGCTGCCGCCTACGCGATCAAGGCCGCCCAGGATGCTGATCCGGGCAACTCCGAAGGCGCGCCGCGACTCGTTCCAACCCGAGGTTGTGTTGGACGGCGAGCTCTCCCTCGTGAAATCCATGACCAGGGGAATGGTTCTGCATGAGTGTCTCCTCGAATCCGCGCGTGTTGAGCGTGTGAGCCGGGGTGGCCGCTGCGTGGTGTTTGGCGGCCACCCCGGGCGTTGCTTGGTCGGCTAGGTGCAGACTGGCTACTCAGCCGGGCGCGTTGATCGGGGTGACGACCGGCCAGTCGTTGTCGACCTGGGTCAGGACGTTGAAGTAGTTCGTCAGGACGTTGAGGGCGATGTGGCCGACGACCTCGCCGATCTCGGGATCGGTGACACCCGCAGCGCGCGCCTGGGCCACGGTGTCATCGGAGACCGCGCCCCGGGATTCGAGGATCGCGTTGGACAGCTCGAGCAGGGCCTGGACGTGTGCGTCGTTCGACTTCGCGAATCGGGCGCTCTCGAGCTCCTGCTCATCGACCTTGGCGATGTTGGCTCCGATGTAGGTGTGCGCAGAGAGGCAGTACTCGCAGCCATTGGTCTCTGCGGTGGACAGCGCGAGGCGTTCGCGCACAGCGGCCGGCAGGACCCCGGATGACAGGGCGCCGGACAGCGCCAGGTAGCTCTTCAGGAGGGCCGGGCTGTTGGCCATCATCGTGGTCATGTTCAGGGTGACTCCGAGGGACTTCTGCACCTGGGCGAGGAGGTCGCCGGCGTCTCCGGTCGCGGTTGTGGGGTCGATCTGCGTGAAGCGGGTCATGATGCCTCGTTCCTTTTATAACGGGTAAGCGACTTGCTTACCGTTAGCCATCGTGCGCCGAACAACGCCACCGTGTCAAATGGTTGTTGAGGCTTTCATCCGTTAGAATCGGGTACATGAGCTCCCCGAGGACGGCTGCCCCGCTGCTGGGCGAGCCACTGCCGGTTGAACTGATGAACACCATCTGGGCTGACCGCGACGGTGTGCACGACGCACTGGGCTCGCCAGCCGAAACCAGGACGTGGCTGCGCGCGGTGAGCGATCGTGCGGATGTCCAGGGTGCAGACGTGACTGGCTGGCTCGGCTCGGTGAGCGGACACGACCTGAAGGCCGTTCACCAGGACCTGCGCGCGCTGAGAAACGGAGCCCGACGCCTCGCCGCGAGCCACACAGACGACACCAGGCAGCCTGCACTTGTGTCTGTCGAGGTCGCCACGGCCCTTGCGTCCGTCAACGCACTCGCCGCATCTGCGCCTGCCTGGCCAGTTCTCCATTGGCCGGACGAAGGGAGCCCACAGGCGAGTCGTGGCTCGAGATCCGCTGCGGGACCAGTCTTTGTCGCTGACGTGGCTCAAGCCACCGTCGCCCTCCTAGGAGGCGACACCGGCTATCGGTTGCGAGCCTGCCAGGCACCCGGATGCGTCCTATACTTCATCAAACAGCATCCACGCCGGGAGTGGTGCTCGGCAGGATGCGGCAACCGTGCACGCCAGGCGCGCCACTACCGCCGCCACCAACAGAGCTAGTCAATCGCTACGCGGGTGAGCCGGCGCGGCCGACTGCCTGCCAGCAGTCGATGGGAGACCCCGGCTTCCTCTCAGCCGGCCCACGACGCTCGCGCTTGTCCGAGTCGGGCCCGCGCCCTTCCTTGTGGTGCGGCACACCAATGCAGACTGGTCGCTAGCGGACTTGACGGGAACGCCCGATAGGTGGGGGCTCACGCGGTACCTCATGGACGAGACCGTCTCGAGGGCGAATGTGGCGACCGGCACCCGCAACACCCCATCACCCACGATTGCGCCAGGACACCGAGAGAGGGTCGGCATGTGGAACAGGTGCGTGACGCAGGTGGTCAGCGGTGACTCGTGGGTGACAGTCACATCCAGCGGTTGACGCACGCCCGGGGCCGCGGGAGGTAAGGACGCACAATCTCCTCAGGAGCACACACTTGACGAAGACGCGCCGACCCGTCGTGGTGGCAATCTGGGACGGTGATCGTCATGGCGGGCCATCTTCGTGCGGGCGCCTCCGAGCGCGACCAATACCTCACAGCAGTGGAGGATGTGACCATCAAGGCCCGCCAAGCGCCTGGCTGCCAGGACTTAGTCCAGGCGGCCGACCCGATTGACCCAGAGCGCATCAACATTGACGAGCGCTGGGACAGTGACGAGTCACTGATGTCTTTCTGCACTTCAGGGGACGAGAAAGGCCAACCACTCCCGACGCCGGAGAGTCTTGGTGCCAAGGTCGCGAAGTACCGGATCTCAGCCGCCGAGAGTCCGTAGGTCGATGGTCACGCGGAGCGTGCCGGTAGCCGATCGGCCAGCGGGCCGGCTCACACCCTTCAGGGTAGGTCCCCGGTGAGGTGGCGCTGGACCGTCGGTCCGATGACCGACGCGATCGTGTCGGCGTCCGCAGTGGCCAAGGGTTCCAGGCGCACGACGTAGCGGGCGACCGCCAGGCCCATCATCTGGCTACCCACGAGCGAGGCCCGCAGCTCGGGCCGGTCGTGTCCGGCCGCGCGGGCGAGTGGCCCCAGGATCGCGTCGGAGAGAAAGCCCCGCAGCATCGCCGCGGCCTGCTCGTTCGTGGTCGCACTACGCAGCATCGCCAGCATCGGTCCCTGGCCGGGGGTGCCGTCCCAGACGTGCACGAACATCCGGACCAGCCGTTCCCCGAGTCCGTCGGCTCCGCCGGCGAGCAGTGCGGGCACCATCTTCGCCGGGTCGAGCGGCAGTTCCATGGCGGCGGCGAACAGGTCCTGCTTGGTGCCGAAGAAGTGGTGAACCAGTGCAGGGTCGACGCCGGCGGCCCGGCCGACGCCGCGGATCGTCGTTGCGTCGTATCCCGAGGCTGCGAAAGACTCCTTCGCCGCGGCAAGGATCGCCTCGCGGGTGCCACTGTCGCCCGGCCGGCGCCCGGAGCGGCGGGAGGACGTCACGCCGTACGGCGGCGTAGCGTCAACGAGCCCAGCACGAGGGCGAGGATCGCACAGCCCGCCACGGCGGCCAGGTCGGCGAGCAGGCTATTGGTCACCTCGCCGGAACGCGCAACCAGCTGCATCCCGTCGACGGCGTAGGTGAGCGGAAAGGCGTCGGACAGCCAGCGCAGCGGCGCGATCATGCCGTTGCGGGGCGCGAACAGCCCGCACAGCAACACCTGCGGTAGGACGACAGCGGGCAGGAACTGCACCGCCTGGAACTCCGTCTGCGCGAACGCGCTGAGCAGCAGACCGATGGCCATGCCGAGCAGCGCGCTGGCAACCGCGAGCACGACGACCAGAACGGCGGAGCCGGCGACGTCCAGGCCCAGCGGGCCGAGCGCGAGCGCGGAGGCGATCAGGGTCTGGACGACGGCGACGCCGCCGAACGCGAGCGCGTAACCGGCGAGCAGGTCGCCGCGGCCGAGCGGGGTGGCGAGGAGCCGCTCGAGCGTGCCGGTCGTGCGCTCACGCAGCATGGCCACCGACGTCACAAGGAACATCGTGGTGAAGGGGAACAGTGCGAGCAGCGGCCCGCCGGCGCTGTCGAACGCCTCGGGGCGACCGTCGAAGACGCCGCGGAGCAGGCTGAGCAGCAGGACCGGGACCAGCAGCAGCATCGCGACGGTGCGCGGGTCCCGGCGGAGTTGCAGCAGAACCCGGCGCGCAGTCGACAGGGTGGCGCGGGTGGTCATGACGACGCACCCGTCGCGAGGGTGAGGAAGGCGCCTTCGACGTCGCGGGCGCCGGTGCGGGCCACGAGGGCCTCCGGGCTGTCGTCGGCGACGATTCGGCCCTCGCGCATGAGCAGCAGCCGGTCGCAGCGGACCGCCTCGTCCATGACGTGGCTGCTCACGAGCAGTGTGCTCCCGGCGGCGGCGAGCCCGGCGAACAGCTCCCACAGGTCGCGGCGCAGCACCGGGTCGAGCCCGACAGTCGGCTCGTCGAGCACGAGCAGCTCCGGCGAGCTCAGAAGCGCGGTCGCCAGGCCCACCCGCGACCGCTGGCCGCCCGACAGCGTGCGGACCAGCTGGTCGGCACGGTCGGACAGCCCCACCTCGCTGAGCGCGCGGGACGCGCCGGCGCGCTCGACCCCGACGACGTCGGCGAAGTAGTCCACGTTCTCGCGGACGGTGAGGTCGCCGTACACGGCCGGACTCTGGGTGACATAGCCGACCCGACGGCGCAGGCCCGGCGAGCCGGCGGGCTCCCCGAGCACGTCGACCGCGCCGGCGACGCCGGCCTGCACCCCGACCAGCGCGCGCATCAGAGTCGTCTTGCCGCAGCCGCTCGGCCCGAGCAGGCCGCACACCATCCCCCGCGGTACGACGAAGGACAGCCCATGCAGCACCTCATGGCCGCCTCGGACCACGGACAGGTCTCGTACGTCAACAGCTGCGGAGTTCTTCATCGGATGATTTCAACAGACGATGAGTTCAGCTGTCAAGACGCTACTGCGCTTCATGACTGCGACGTGGCCGCGAGTCTTGGCCGGCCGTCGCCTCCGGCCTCCCGCCTCCTCCATGCCCGCTGGGGATGTCGCCCGAGGCTTCTTCGCTGCCGATCGCCGTGATCAGCAGAGGCAGGAGAAGTCGCGTACAACGGGGCGGCGGTTGCTCGTCTGCGTCCGCCCACTCGCCACTTTCCAGGGGTCGTGCCGCGTTGATGCCAAGGCGAGGGTCTGTGTGCGTCAGTCCTACTACTCGGTCCCGGCCCGGTACGCGGGCCGCCGGCTCGAGGTCCGACTCGGCGCCACCACCGTGATCGCCCTGGATGCCGGCACCACGGTGGCGACCCACACCAGGCCACTGCACAAAGGCACCGAGGACCTCGCCCTGGACCACTACCTGGAGGTCTTGGTCCGCAAGCCCGGCGCGCTGGCGGGCGCGACAGCGCTCGTGACCGCCCGAGCGTCCGGGGCGCACGACGTGGGCTGGGCGACGGGCCCGGGACCCGCGCCCTGGTCGGGGTCCTGCTGCTGCACCGCGCCCTGCCCGCAACTGCGGTGATCGCTGCGATGGACGCGGCGGTGTCGCTCAGCAACCTCGATCCCGACCTCGTCGCTGTCGAAGCGAGGCGCTCGATGCTCGCCACCATCACATCGATCCCGGCGCCACTTCCGTCGACGGCCGGACCCACCGCCGCGATCGATCGACCGGCGCCGCCGGCGCTGACTGCGTTGTCGGTCCCCGCCGGCGAAGCTGCGACCCGCACCGCATGCCGGACCCTGCTGCTGCCTGGTAGGCCGACCACGTCCCTGGACGGCTCGTGTGCCGACGGATTCCGGACCTCAACCCGACCGCCAAGAATGGTCAGGAGACGTTGTTCGACACCTGGCGCTTCTCCGCGTTTCTTCACCACCACAGACCCGGCCGTAGCCGGCGCGGTGGCCGCGGACAAGGCCCACCGCTCACGCGATCGTCGAGCAGGTCCACGCCGACCTGATCCACGCAGCGCTGGCGCACCTGCCTCGGGCAAGTTCACCGCGAACGCGGCCTGGCTGCTGCTGGCTGTGATGGCGTTCAACCTGACCCGGGCCGCCGCGACCATCACTGGCCCCGGACTCGCCAAGGCCACCACCGCGACCGTCCGCCGCAAGCTGATCACCGTGCCCACCCGGGTCGCGTCCTCGGCACGAAGAGTGACCCTGCACCTGCCGACCGCGTGGCCCTCGTAGACCGCCTGGACAGCGCTGTTCGACCGGGTCGGCGACCCGCCGCCAGTCCTCGCGGCCTGACCACCCAGCAGCCCCGCTGCGCGACCCAGGACACCACGTGGACCACCCCGGACCCAACGGTCCGGCCGATCATCGCGCCCGGACACACTCGCCCCTGACCTGAGTCCGGACACCCTGTCTCTCGTTCGAGGGCCGCGCCTTGCTGACCTCGGGTGATGGACTCTCGGACGGGCAGATTGAGGCACTCGTCGGTGCCATAGGCTCGGGTTGTGGCGTGGGTAAGGCGGGTGCGGACGGCCTCGGGGGCGACAGCGGTCCAGATCGCGGAGTACGTCGATGGTCGGCGGCGGATCGTGGCCCATCTCGGTTCAGCGCACACCGAGGCCGAGCTCGGGCTTCTGCTCGAGCAAGGGCGCAGCATGCTTGCCGACATCGGTCAGGCCGAGCTCGATCTCGGTCTGGAGCCGGCGCGACCCAAGCGCGGGCCGGTCACCGGTCCACGTCCGGCAGGGAACACCGCCGAAGGTCCTGTCAACGATGCTCGGCCACGCGTCTGTGGCCATCCTCTCGACCGATATGGTCACCTCTGCCCGGGCGACGTCCACAAGTACGTCGACCGGCTGGGAGAGGTCGCCTCGACTGCACCTGCGGAGTATCCGCGTGCCACGGCCGATCCGGGGCCGGGAGTAGATCAGCCGAAAGGACGAGAAGTGGGCCTCTGACCTCGAACAACAGCCAAACATGGGGCGGTAGCTCAGTCGGTTAGAGCAGAGGACTCATAATCCTTGGGTCGTGGGTTCGAGCCCCACCCGCCCCACGTCTCCCCGGGCACGGTGCCTCGGACGAGCCGACTGGCAGAGTGCCGACATGGACGTCCTGCAGCCCTGTCCGTGCGGGACCGGCAGGCCGTACGCCTCGTGCTGCCGCCGGGCCCATCTCGGTGAGCCGACGCCGACCGCGGAGGCCATGATGCGCTCGCGCTACAGCGCCTACGCCCTGGGTCGGGCCGACCACCTTTTCCGCACCTGGCACCCGAGGACACGTCCGCCCGAGGTGCATGGCGTGCCGGAGCTGGTCTGGGAGGGCCTGACCGTGGGCTCGACGGTCGCCGGCGGCCCACGGGACGACGTCGGACTGGTCGACTTCTCGGCCCGGTGGCGCTCGACGACGACCGGGGAGCGGGGCGTACTGTCCGAGCGCAGCCGCTTCGAGCGGCGTCGGGGGCGCTGGGTCTACGTCGAGGCCGACCCGGAGGCCTCGGCCCAGCCTTACGGCTGAGGAGTCAGGCTCCCCGGCCGGTCGCAGCCTGGAGCCGCTCGATGTGGTCCGAGGCCGCAGCCTTCGTGAGGTCGGCCGGCAGCGTCTCGCCGGCTTCGCGTGCCAGGGTGTCGAGGTAGCTCTTCTGGGCCCCGGTCATCGGCTCGTCGCCGGTCACCCAGTCGTCGGTGTCCTTCTCCACGTTCGAGGGGGAGGGGTTGTCGGCCCCGAGGACCTCGCCGGAGTTCGCTTCTGTGTTCGAATCGCTCATGGCACCACCGTACGTCCCGTGGGCGCCCCTGCCTCACCCCTCGGGGGTCGCCCCCGCGGGTCGTCAGGCCCGGCTGTGAGCGCAGTCGGCGACCATCGCCGCGCACACGGCCACGTAGATCGCGAGCTGCTCACGGCCCCGCCGCAGCGCCCCGTCGGCGGCCGGTACGAGCAGCTCGGCGCCGGCGGTCGTCCCACTGTCGCCGTGGGCCTCGAGCGCACGCAGCGGGTCGACGGCCACGACCGTGCCCAGGTTCAGCGCACTGCCAAGGATCCGGTGCGCGCTGGCGCGCAGCTGCGCGGCGTCACCCAGGGCGATGCACTGGCGGAACTGTTCGGGCGCCGCGCGCGAGTTGCGGTCGAAGTTCGCGAGGGCCCGGTCGAGGTAGGTGGTGTCGCCCGGGTCGAGGTCGCGCAGCTCGTCGAGGCGTTCGACGTCGAGCCCGGCGATGGGCGGGGTGGGCGGGAGCTGCATTGCGAGGCACGCCTCTCCGGCCCGCGGTGGTCAGGCCTCGTCAGCGATCAGGTATCGGTCCGCCGCCGGGTCGTAGACTAGCTGGAGCCCGATGCTCTCCGTGAACTCGCCGCCGTTGGCGGTGCGGTAGGTGTAGGTATACCGGACCGTCAGGTCGTCCGTGTCGACTTCGGAGAACTGGGGGGCCGTGACCGAGGTGACCTTGCCCCAGAACCCCGAGTAGCCCGCGAGGCCACCGCTCGCCTGCTGGAACCCCGGCGTGAGCAGGGCGTACCCGGCCTGCGGGTTGGAGGACGCCGTGCGCAGGTAGCCCTCCAGGAACGAGGACATGCCGCGCTCGGTGGGCACGGACGGGCCCCTGTCCTTGGACGGTCTCGGAGAGGGTGAGGAGGTGTCGCGCGGCGCGTCCGACGAGGGCGGGGTCTCGGCGCTCGGGACGACCTGCTGCTCATCGGGCATCAGCACGAAGAAGGCGATGGCGGCCAGCAGCAGGAGCACCAGCGCCGTGAGCGCCAGCAGCAGGGCCCACCCACGACGACCAGACCCGCCCTCGGACGGGGCTGTGGCCGGCGGGTCGACCGGCGGGACGACCGTCGTGCGCGGGGCGGGGTCGGCCCGGGGCGGGATCACCCGGGTGGCGCCGGCCGCGGTCACGGCCGCGACGGTGCGGGTGCGGTCCGGGTCGGTCTGGACCGCGCCGACGTCGCGGGGGCCAGCCTGCAGGTACGACGCCACGTGGGCCATGCTCCAGCGACGGTCGGGGTCGCGGACCATGGTGACGGCCAGCAGGGGTGCCAGCCATCCGGCGTCGTCGACGGTCGGAGGCTCCTCGTGCACGATCCGGTAGAGCCCGCCCACGATGTTGCCGCCCACGTCGTACGGCGGGTGGCCGGAGAGCAGGTGGAACAGCGTGGCCCCCAGGGACCACACGTCGCTGGCGGTGGTGGCGGCGCCGCCGGAGGCGATCTCGGGGGCGAGGTACGCCGGCGAGCCGCTGACCAGCCCGGTCTGGGTGAGGGTGAGGTCCCCCTGGGCGCGTGCGATGCCGAAGTCGAGGAGCTTGGCCTCGCCGGCCTTGGTGAGCAGGATGTTGGACGGCTTGACGTCGCGGTGCACCACGCCGGCGGCGTGCGCGGTGGCCAGGGCGCCGGCGGCGTCCGCGAGGATCGCGCCGGCGCGGTCGACGTCGAGCGGGCCGTCGTCACGCACGGTCTGCGAGAGGCTGCGCCCCTCGACGTACTCCATGACCAGCCACTGCTCCTCCTGCTCCTCGATGAGGTCGAAGATGGCGACGACGTGACGGTGGTTCAGGCTGGCCGCGATCCGGGCCTCGCGCTCGGCGCGCTGGAGGTCGGCCTCGGGGTCGTTGTCGGCACCGGGCGCCCGGCCCACCCGCTTGATGGCCACAGCGCGACCGAGGAGCTCGTCGCGCCCGAGCCAGACGGCACCCATGCCGCCGCGCCCGATCTCTCGCTCCAGGGAGTACCTGTTCGCGATCACACCTCGTCCGTCCTGGTCTCGACCCGCCCGGGCCGCCTGCTCGGTCGTCCCCGGACACCCTAGGCGCCGCCGCGCAGGTGAGGGACACACCTGCCGGTGGTGGCGGTGCGGTGCGCGACACTGGGGGTCGGCCGCAGACCGCGCGGCCGCACCGGTGACGAAAGGTAGAGCGTTGTCCGTCGACCCCACCCTGCTCGAGGACCTCGAGTGGCGCGGCCTGATCGCCCACTCCACGGATCGCGAGGCGCTGGGCGCCGCGCTGGCTGGGGGCAGCGTGCGGTTCTACGTGGGGTTCGACCCGACCGCACCCAGCCTGCACCTCGGCAACCTGGTGCAGGTGCTGACCGCGCGAAGGCTGCAGGAGGCCGGCCACGTGCCGTACCTGCTGGTCGGCGGCGCGACCGGGATGATCGGCGACCCCAAGGACACGGGGGAGCGGACCCTCAACCCGGCCGAGACGGTGCGTGAGTGGGTCGGGCGCATACGCCGCCAGGTGGAGCGGTTCGTCGACTTCGAGGGCGACAACGCCGCCACGATGGTCGACAACCTGGACTGGACCCGTGAGCTCTCGGCGATCGACTTCCTGCGTGACGTCGGCAAGCACTTCCCGGTCAACCGGATGCTCGCGCGGGAGACGGTCAGGCGACGGCTGGAGGAGGGGGGCATCTCCTTCACCGAGTTCAGCTACGTCCTGCTGCAGTCGATGGACTACCGCGAGCTGTTCCGCCGCCACGACGTACGCCTGCAGTTCGGCGGCTCCGACCAGTGGGGCAACATCACCGGCGGCGCCGAGCTGATCCGCCGCTCCGAGGCCGCGACGGTCCACGCGTTCGCCACGCCGCTGATCACCCGGGCCGACGGCACGAAGTACGGCAAGACCGAGGGCGGCGCGCTGTGGCTGGATGCCGAGATGATGTCGCCCTACGCCTTCCACCAGTTCTGGTTGAACGTCGAGGACGAGAAGGTGGGCGAGCTGCTGCGGATCTTCACCTTCCTGCCGCGCGCCGAGATCGAGGCCCTCGAGGCCCGTCATGCCGAGGCGCCCCACCGGCGTGAGGGCCAACGGACGCTGGCCGACGGGGTCACCGCGACCGTGCACGGTGCGCGGGAGGTCGAACAGGCCCGTGCGGCGGCCGCGGCGCTGTTCGGCTCCGGCGACCTCGCCGACCTCGACGAGTCCACGCTCGCCGCCGCGCTGCGCGAGACCGGGGTGGTGACGGTGACCGGCGCGATGCCGCCGGTCGCCGACCTGCTGGTCGAGTCGGGCCTGGCCCGCAGCAAGGGCGAGGCGCGCCGCACCGTCGGCGAGGGGGGCGCCTATCTCAACAACACCCGCGTGGACGACGCCGACGCCGTGCCCGGCGCCGACGACCTGGTGGCCGGGCGGTGGATCGTGCTGCGGCGGGGCAAGAAGCGTTTCGCCGGCGTGGAGGTCGGGGACCGGGCATGAGCGCCGACTCCCGATGGCTCGCCGGCCTGTCCGAGCACGCCCGCGCCCGGCTGCCGCGGGAGGTATACGACTACGTGGCGCAGGGGTCCCGGGAGGGCGTGAGCGCCAGCGAGGCCGCCCGGGCCTGGCACGGGCACCGGTTGCACCCGCACGTGCTGCGCGACGTCACGAGCGTCGACCTGTCGGTGCCGCTCCTCGCGGGACGGATGGGCGTGCCGTGGGCGGTGGCCCCGATGACGCTGCAGGGGGCGGTCCACCGCGACGGCGAGCTGGCCGTGGCGAGGGCGACGGCCGAGGTGGACGGGCTGATGGTGGTGTCCAGCAACGCCGGGGTCACCGTCGAGGAGGTCGCGGGGACCGGGGTGCGGTGGTGGCTGCAGGCCTACCTCCCCTCCGACCGCACGCTCGCGGTGCCGCTGCTGCAACGCGCGGTCGCCGCCGGGGCGGAGGCCGTGGTGCTGACCGTCGACACTCCGGTCGTGGCCACGAAGTACGCCGCCGAGCGCGCGGCCGTCGAGCGTCGTCACCCGGACCTGGTCGGCGCGAACCTCGACCTGGCCGCTCCGAACGCTGAGAAGGCGCTCGACCTGGGGCCGCACGACCTGGACTGGCTGATGGAGCTCACCGGTCTCCCGGTGGTGGTCAAGGGCGTGCTGCGCGCCGACGACGCGGTGCGCTGCGTCCAGGCCGGCGTGGCCGCGGTGTGGGTCAGCAACCACGGGGGGCGGCAGCTCGACCGCGCGGTGGCGACCGCGGCCGCACTGCCCGACGTCGTGGCGGCCGTCGACGGCCGGGCGCAGGTCTACGTCGACGGGGGAGTGAGGAGCGGGATCGACGTCGTCACGGCACTGGCCCTCGGCGCCGACGCGGTCTTCCTGGGCCGACCAGTGATGTGGGCCCTGCTCGACGGGGAGACGGGAGTCGCACGGCTGCACCGCGAGCTGGGGACCCAGGTCGTGGAGACGCTGCGGCTCGCCGGGTGCTCCGGCGCACGTGACGCCCGGGGGATCGCCTCCCCGGCCGGTCTGCGACACGACCAGCGGGCTGACCTCCGCTGACGGAGCCCACCGAGGGGGTGTGGTCCGGGTCACCGGACCCCGAGTTGGCAGGACGACCAGACGTCCTCTAATGTTTCCTCTGTCGCCAGGGAGCGGCGGGAGACAAGATCCGGTCAGGATCGGGTTTCCGGCCCCGAGGCGCACACCTTCGCACCAGCAGCACCGGGTGCGGCACGGACATCAGTCCGAGCCACCGGAGCTCGCCGCGGAGGAACGATGGTCACAGGACCAGACCAGAGATGGCCGGGCCTGTGTGCGCGTGATGTTTGAGAACTCAACAGTGTGTCTTGTTTAGTCGATGAGAATTAGTTTGTATGCCCATGTTGGTTTTTGGGTTTGTTTTTTCGGCAATGATTCTGGTCAAGTTTTTT
>JBKJPE010000059.1:0-10130 GCA_046595185.1 Nocardioides sp. | reverse complement strand
TCCCCGAGGCCTCAGACTGGGCGACCCCGGTCGTGATGGTCCTGGCGCTGGTCTCGATCGTCTACGGCGCGCTGCTGGCCATCGGCCAGGACGACGTGATGCGGCTGCTCGGGCTGACCTCGCTGTCCCACTTCGGCTTCATCGTGCTCGGCATCTTCGCCACCTCGACCCAGGGCATCTCCGGCTCGGTGCTCTACATGGTCAACCACGGCGTCGCCACGGCCGCGCTGTTCCTGCTCGCCGGCTTCCTGGTCCACCGCAGCGGGACGGCCTCTATCCGCGAGATGGGCGGGCTGGAGAAGGTCACCCCGGTGCTCGCCGGGCTGTTCCTCGTCGCCGGCCTGGCCACCGCGGGGTTGCCCGGCCTGAGCCAGTTCGTCTCCGAGATCCTGGTCCTGATCTCGGCTTTCGACTACGCCCCCTGGGCCGGGGCGGTGGCGGTCAGCGGCATCGTGCTGGCAGCGATCTACGTGCTCTGGCTCTACCGGCGGGTGATGACCGGGCCGACGCCCGCGCACCTGGTGACCACGCTCGAGGCCACGCGGGCCGCCCGCCGGGGTGGGCGCCACGACCTCGGTGCCCGCGAGCTCGGCGCCGTCGCCCCGCTGATGGTCGCGCTGGTGGCGTTCGGGTTCTACCCGCAGCCGCTGCTCGACCTCGCCAACCCGTACGCCGAGCAGCTCCAGCAGCAGATCGGCATCACCGACCAGGACCCCTACGTCCCGGCCGCCGCGCCCGAGGAAGGTGAGTGAGCATGGAGTTCACCGAACCCACGCTGAACTACGTCGAGCTCTCGCCGATCCTCGTCGTGCTCGGCGTCGCCTGCCTCGGGGTGCTGGTGGAGGCCTTCACCCCGCGCCGGCTGCGCCACGTCGTGCAGGTCGCGCTGACCTCGGTCGGCCTGGTCGCCGCCCTGGCGCTGGTGCTCTACGTCGGCGCCGGCCTCGAGGGCGTCGGGGACGGTGCCGCGCTCGGGCTCTTCGCCGGGGCGGGGACGGTCGTCGTCGACGGGCCGTCGGTCTTCCTCTGGGGCCTGGTCCTGGTCTTCGCCCTCGCCGGCGTCGCGCTGTTCAGCGAGCGCAGGCTGGAGGACGGCGTGTCCGCCTTCGCCGCCCAGGCCGCCGCACTGCCCGGCACCGAGGCCGAGCGGGAGGCCTCGACCCGCGGGCTCGACCACACCGAGGTCTACCCGCTGCTGATGTTCGCGGTCGGCGGGATGCTGCTCTTCCCCGCCTCCGGCGACCTGCTCACGATGTTCGTGGCCCTCGAGGTCCTCTCGCTGCCGCTCTACCTGCTCTGCGGCCTGGCCCGGCGCCGGCGCCTGCTGAGCCAGGAGGCGGCGATGAAGTACTTCCTGCTCGGCGCCTTCTCCTCCGGCTTCTTCCTCTACGGGGTGGCCATGGTCTACGGCTTCGCCGGGTCGATGGAGCTCGGCGCGATCTCGCGGGCGGTGGCCAACGACACCGAGAACGGCGCGTTGCTGGCCCTGGGCATCGGGCTGCTCGCCGTCGGCCTGCTCTTCAAGGTCGGCGCCGTGCCGTTCCACAGCTGGACCCCCGACGTCTACCAGGGCGCCCCGACCGCGGTGACCGCGTTCATGGCGGCCGCCACCAAGGTCGCCGCCTTCGGCGCGCTGCTGCGGCTCTTCTACGTCGCCTTCGGCTCGGACCGCTGGTCCTGGGAGCCGATGATGTGGATCGTGGCCATCCTGACCATGCTGGTCGGCTCGGTGCTCGCGGTCGTCCAGACCGACGTCAAGCGGATCCTGGCCTACTCCTCGGTGGCCCACACCGGCTTCCTGCTGACCGGGCTGCTCGGCCTGCAGTCGGCCGGCGAGCTGGCCGAGGGCCAGGTGACCTCGCTGCAGGCGGTGCTGTTCTACCTGGCCACCTACGGCTTCGCCACGCTCGGCGCCTTCGCGGTGGTCACCGTGGTCCGCGACGCCGGGGGCGAGGCGACCGCGCTGGACGCCTGGGAGGGCCTCGGGCGCCGCTCGCCGCTGACGGCCGGCGTCTTCGCGTTCTTCCTCCTCTCGATGGCCGGCATCCCGCTGACCGCGGGCTTCGTGGGCAAGTGGGCGGTCTTCACCGTGGCGCTGGCCGCCGGGGCCTGGCCGGTCGTGCTGGTCGCGATCGCCTCCAGCGTGATCGCGGTGTTCTTCTACATCCGGATGATCCGGGTGATGTTCTTCGTCGGCGACGACGAGCCCGAGGAGACCCACGGCCGGGCAGCGCCCGCCGCCACCGGCGGCGCCACGGCGATGGGCGCCCGTACGGGCTCCGGCGCCACGGCGATGGGCGCCCGTACGGGCTCGACCGCCCTGGAGGTGCACGGCTCCACCTCACCGCTGACCCGGGAGAAGGCCGGGGTCACCAGCGCCTCGACCGCGACCGTGGCGACGATCGCGCTCTGCGCGCTGGTCACCCTGGCCCTCGGGGTGGCGCCGGGTCCGTTGCTCGAGCTCGCGGCCGGCGTGGGAGGCTTCCTGCGGTGACCACCCCGCAGACCGACCTCGCGCTGCCCGTCGGCGACGCCGACCTCGCCCGCCGGTTGCAGGACCGGATGACCCGGGTCGAGGAGGCGCTGGCCGGGCACGTCGTGGGCCGGTCGGACTTCGTCACCGACGCAGCCAGGCACCTGCTGGAGGCCGGCGGGAAGCGGTTCCGGCCGCTGCTGGTGCTGCTGGCCGCCGAGGCCGGCGAGGACCCCGGCAGCGACGACGTCGAGGTAGCGGCCTGCGTCGTCGAGATCACCCACCTCGGCTCGCTGTACCACGACGACGTGATGGACGAGGCTGCGCTGCGTCGCGGCGCCGACTCCGCCAACGCCCGCTACGACAACCTGGTGGCCATCCTCACCGGCGACTTCCTCTTCGCCCGGTCCTCCGAGCTGACCTCCCGCCTGGGACGCGACGCCGTGCGGATCCAGGCCGAGACCTTCACCCGGCTCGTCGAGGGCCAGATCCTCGAGACGGTGCCCCCGGGGCCCGGGGAGGACCCGCTCGCGCACTACCTGGAGGTCGTGGCCGGCAAGACGGGGTCGCTGATCGCGACGTCGGCGCGCTACGGCGCCCGCTTCTCACGGGCCAGCGCCGAGGTGGAGGAGGCGCTCGCGGCGTACGGCGAGATCGTGGGCTCCGCCTTCCAGCTCTCCGACGACATCCTCGACGTCGCCTCGGAGTCGGGGGAGTCAGGCAAGACACCCGGCACCGACCTGCGCGAGGGGGTGCCGACCCTGCCGGTGCTGATGGCGCTGGCCTCCGGCGACCCGGGCGACGCGCGCCTGCACGAGCTGCTGCGCAGCGACCTGTCCACGGACCAGCCGCACGCCGAGGCGCTGACCCTGCTGCGTGCCCACCCCGCCATGGACCAGGCCCGGCGCTACGTCGTCGCCCGTGCCGAGGAGGCCAAGGCGCTGCTGACCGTGCTCCCCCCGGGCCCGGTCCGGTCCGCCCTGGAGGCCTTCGCCGACGTGGTGGCCGTCCGCTCCGCCTGACCCCCGTGGTCGAGGTGCGAGGGCCGCCCGGCTCCGGTGGTCGGTGGTCGAGGTGCGAGGGCCGCCAGGCCCGAGCCTCGAGACCCGGTGAGCCGCGGGTCCGCCGCCACCGTCACCTCGGCGGGTCAGACCGGGAGGGGCGCGGTGTCGCGCGGCTGACGTCGTCGGTGTCCCAGGCTCTCGACCGTGAACACCGCGAGGGCCAGCCAGACCAGGGCGAAGCCGGCCCACCGGCCCGGCGGCATGTCCTCGCCCACAACGAGCACGCCGACCGCGAACTGCAGCACCGGCGTGAGGTACTGCAGCAGCCCGAGGCTGACCATCGGGATCCGGGTGGCGGCCGCGGAGAAGCAGATCAGCGGCACCGCGGTGACCAGGCCGGCCGAGGCCAGCAGCATCGCGTGGCCCGGGCCCTCGGTCGTGAGCGTCGCGGCCCCGGACGCGCCGAGCCACACCAGGTAGCCCAGGGCCAGCGGCGAGACGACCGCGGTCTCGAAGGCCAGGCTCTCCACCGCCCCGACGTCGGCCCGCTTCTTGGCCAGGCCGTAGGTGCCGAAGGAGACCGCCAGCGCCAGGGCGACCCACGGCGGGCGGCCGTAGTCCCACGTCAGCACGGCCACGGCGACACCGCCCACGCCGACCGCCACCCACTGCCCCCGACGCAGCTTCTCGCGCAGCAGCAGCACCCCGATCAGCACCGTCACGAGCGGGTTGACGAAGTAGCCGAGTGACGTCTCGACCACCCGCCCGGCGTTCACGCCGTAGATGAAGACGGCCCAGTTCACGGTGATCGTGGCGGCCGCGACCACCAACAGGGCCCGCGTGCGCGGATCGGCGGCGATCGCGCGGAGGGCGGACAAGCGGCCCAGCAGCGCCACCAGCAACAACATCGTGACCAGGGACCAGACCATCCGGTGCGCCAGGATCTCCAGCGCCCCGGCCGGACGCAGCAGGGGGAAGAAGAGGGGGAACGCCCCCCACAGCCCGTAGGCCGCGAACCCGAGCAGCAACCCGTCGCGGTGCCGGTCGCGGTGCCCGCCGCGCGGCCGGTCGTTCGTCACCGCTCCAACCTAGGGTGGGGCTTTCGTCCCATGCGGGCCGGGGCCGGGTTAGGGTCCGCTCGGCGGCGTCTCCGCGCGCGGCCGAGCGTGCACCCCCTACCCGAGGAGAACCCATGTCCCTGCGCCACACCCTGGGCCGCGCCGTCGGAGGCGCGGTCGCCGTCGCCCTGATCGGGCTCGCCGTGCCCGGTCAGGCCACCGCTGCGCCGGCCTCGTCGTACGCCGCGCGCACCGCGCCCGCCGCGAGCGGTGAGCAGGCCGCCGTCACGGCGATGGGCGACAAGCCGACCCGCAACATCACGCTGCGCGGCAAGCAGCGGTCCGGCAGCCGGTTCAGCATCAGCGGCCTGGTCGGTCCGCGCTACGTGAAGCGGTTCGTGATCATCGAGCGCAAGTTCGGCGACGGCCGGTGGACCCGCTACAACAAGGTCCGCACCACCGCGGAGAGCCGCTACCGCTCGCGCGTCGCCCCCCGCCGTGACGTCGGCGTGGTCCGCTACCGCGCCAAGACGCAGGAGACCGGGACGTACGCCACCTCGTTCTCCAACCGGGTGTACGTCATCACCACCTCGCGCAGCTGAGCGTCCCGCTCAGACCACCGTCCAGGTGTCGCCGCCCCCGATGAGGGCGGCCAGGCGATCGGCCTGGTCGCCCGGGGCGGCGTCCCTGGCGGTGCTGAGCTGGGCCCGCGCCTGGTCGTCGTAGGTCGGGCGCCCCACCTGGCGGAAGATCCCGATCGGGCTCTGGCGCAGGTGGCCCGCGTCCGTGAGCCGGCTGATCGCGAACGCCGTGGTCGGGTCGTCACGGGTGGCGTCGTGGACCAGCAGGGCCTCGACCCCGACCTCGTGCACGTCGACCACGCGCACGCCGCCCGTCTCCTCGTCGCGGGCCAGGCCCCGGCTCCCCCCGCCGTCCTCGGCCGGGGAGCCGAACCGGATCGGCCGGCCCTGCTCCAGCGGGATGATCGCGTCGGCCTTGGTGTCGCGGTCCTTGATCGCGTCGAACGCACCGTCGTTGAAGATCGGGCAGTTCTGATAGATCTCCACCAGGCTGGTCCCGCGGTGCTCGGCGGCCGCAGCGAGGACCGCGGTCAGGTGCTTGCGGTCCGAGTCGATGGTGCGCGCCACGAAGGTCGCCTCGGCGCCGAGCGCGAGCGAGACCGGGTTGAACGGGTGGTCGACCGAGCCCATGGGGGTCGACTTGGTGACCATGCCGGCCTCCGAGGTGGGGGAGTACTGGCCCTTGGTCAGGCCGTAGATCCGGTTGTTGAAGAGCAGGATCGTCATGTTCACGTTGCGGCGCAGGGCGTGGATCAGATGGTTGCCGCCGATCGACAGCGCGTCGCCGTCACCGGTCACCACCCACACCGAGAGGTCCTCGCGGGTGGTGGCGATCCCGGTCGCGATGGCCGGCGCCCGGCCGTGGATCGAGTGCATCCCGTAGGTGTCGAGGTAGTAGGGGAAGCGGCTGGAGCAGCCGATGCCCGAGACGAACACGATGTTCTCGCGGCGCAGGCCGAGGTCGGGCAGGAACGACTGGACGGCCTTGAGCACCGCGTAGTCGCCGCACCCGGGGCACCAGCGCACCTCCTGGTCGGAGGTGAACTCCTTGCCCGTCTGGGCCGGGGCGTCCGGGTCCACCGGCGGGACGCCGTCGGTGCCGGTGCGCAGCGCGGGCGAGGGCAGGTCGCTGACCGTGGCGGAGGGGCTGCTGGGGGGCGTCACTGGTGGACCTCCTGGGACGTGGCGACGACGAGGTCGAGCTCGTGCACGGGCACGCCCTCGGTCTCGGCGACGAGCTCGCCGATGGCCTGGGCGAGCGCGGCGGCCTTGAGCGGGAGCCCGTTGACCTGGTGGTAGCCGCGGGCGTCGACGAGGTAGCGCGCCCGCAGCAGCGTGGAGAGCTGGCCGAGGTTCATCTCGGGCACCAGCACCCGCTCGTACCGGGCGAGGACGTCGCCGAGGTCGCGTGGGAAGGGGTTGAGGTGGCGCAGGTGCACCTGGGCGACGTGGTGGCCGGAGCGGCGGACCCGGCGTACGCCCGCGCCGATCGGGCCGTAGGTCGAGCCCCACCCGATCACCAGCACCTTGGCCTGGCCGGACGGGTCGTCGACCTCGAGCGGCGGCAGGGAGTCGGCGACCGCGTCGATCTTGGCCTGTCGGGTGCGGACCATCAGCTCGTGGTTGGCCGGGTCGTAGGAGATGTCGCCGTGGCCGTCGCCCTTCTCGAGCCCGCCGATGCGGTGCTCGAGGCCGGGTGTGCCGGGCACGGCCCACGGCCGGGCGAGGGTCGTGTCGTCGCGCAGGTAGGGCCAGAAGTCGGGGGTCTCCGTGCCGTCCTTGCCCGTGGAGACGTGGTTGGTCGTCGTCGCGAAGCCCGGCTCGATCGTGGTGAGGTCGTCGACCTCCGGGATCCGCCACGGCTCGGAGCCGTTGGCGAGGTAACCGTCGGAGAGCAGCATCACCGGGGTCCGGTAGGTCACCGCGATCCGGGTGGCCTCGATCGCGGAGTCGAAGCAGTCCGCCGGCGAGCGCGGCGCCACGATCGGGACCGGCGCCTCCCCGTTGCGGCCGTACATCGCCTGGAGCAGGTCGGCCTGCTCGGTCTTGGTGGGCAGTCCCGTCGAGGGCCCGCCGCGCTGCACGTCGATGACCAGCAGCGGCAGCTCGGTCATCACCGCCAGGCCGATCGTCTCCGACTTCAGCGCGACACCGGGCCCCGAGGTCGTGGTGACGCCGAGCGAGCCCGCGAAGGCGGCGCCGATCGCGGCGCCGATCCCGGCGATCTCGTCCTCGGCCTGGAAGGTCGTCACGCCGAAGGCCTTGTGCTTGCTCAGCTCGTGCAGCACGTCCGAGGCCGGGGTGATCGGGTAGGAGCCGAGGAAGACCGGGAGCCCCGACCGCACACCGGCAGCGACCAGGCCGTACGCCAGGGCCAGGTTGCCGGTGATGTTGCGGTAGGTGCCGGCCGCCATCGGGGCCGGCTTGACCTCGTAGCGGACCGCGAAGGTCTCGGTGGTCTCCCCGAAGGCCCAGCCGGACTTGAAGGCCGTGATGTTGGCGTCGCGGATGTCGGGCACGCGGGAGAACCGGCGGTGCAGGAACTGCTCGGTGTGCTCGGTCGGCCGGCCGTACATCCACGACAGCAGACCCAGGGCGAACATGTTCTTGGCGCGGGAGGCGTCCTTGCGCGACAGCCCGAACTCCTTGACCGCGGCGACCGTCATCCCGGTGAGGTCGACGGTGTGCACCGCGAACTCGGCGAGCGGGGACCCGGCCTCGTCCAGGGTGTCGAGCGGGTTCGCGTCGTAGCCGGCCTTGGCCAGGTTGCGGGTGGTGAAGTCGTGGGTGTCGACGATGACCGTCGCGCCGCGGGGCAGGTCGGGCAGGTTCGCGCGCAGGGCGGCCGGGTTCATCGCGACCAGCACGTCGGGGGCGTCGCCGGCGGTGAGGATGTCGTGATCGGCGAAGTGGACCTGGAAGGACGAGACCCCGGGCAGGGTGCCCTGGGGTGCGCGGATCTCGGCCGGGAAGTTCGGCAGGGTGACCAGGTCGTTGCCGAACGCGGCCGACTCCTGGGTGAACCGGTCGCCGGTCAGCTGCATGCCGTCACCGGAGTCACCGGCGAATCGGATGATGACCCTGTCGAGCTGCTTGACCTCGGTCGTCACGGCCGTCCTACTCCATCGGGGGGTCTCGCCGACGCCGGCGAGCGCATCGCCACGATAGCCCGCACCCCGAGGGCGGCACCCCGGTCCCGACGGGTGGTCGCCGGGACGGTCGACTCCTCAGCGGTAGTTGGTGAACTGGACCGCGAACTCGTAGTCCTGGCCCTTGACCAGCTGCTGCACGGCCTGCAGGTCGTCACGCTTCTTGCTGCTCACCCGCAGCTCGTCGCCCTGGATCTGCGCCTTGACGCCCTTGGGTCCCTCGTCACGGATCAGCTTGGAGATCTTCTTCGCGTCCTCGGAGGTGATCCCCTCCTTGAGCGCGACGGTGATCTTCGACTGCTGGCCCGACGCCCGCGGCTCGGTCGGGTCGAGCACCTTCAGGCTCACGTTGCGCTTGACCAGCTTGCCCTGGAAGACGTCGAGCACCGCGCTGGCGCGGTCGTCGGCGGAGGCGGTGATCTCGACGGCGTCGTCGCCCTGCCACTCGATGGTGGCGCCGGTGCCCTTGAAGTCGAAACGGGTGGAGATCTCGCGGGCGGTCTGACCCAGCGCGTTGTCCACCTCCTGGCGGTCGAGCTTGCTGACGATGTCGAACGACGAGTCGGCCACGGGTGGGTGCTCCTCAGTGCTGCGGGGTGGGGCGGGCGGGTTCGCTGGTCGCCGATGGGCTGCGCTATTGTCCCTTCTCGTCGCCAGGGGGCCAAACGACTCCTCCGACACCCGGCAGGTTGCCCGAGCGGCCAAAGGGAGCTGACTGTAAATCAGCCGTCATCGACTACGTAGGTTCGAATCCTGCACCTGCCACCAGCACGACCAGCACCATCCTGACCAGCGGACGCGGAAAGGCGGCACGTGAGCGGCGGCGAGTTCGTCTGGCGGCTCTCGTGCCCCGACCGGCCCGGCATCGTCGCGGCCGTCTCCACGCTGCTGGCCGGGTCCGGCTGCAACATCGAGCAGAGCCAGCAGTACGGCGACCCGGACACCCGCACCTTCTTCCTCCGGGTCCAGTTCTCCGCGCCGGACGCTCTCGACCTCGAGGACCTGCGCGCGCGGGTGCTCCCCGTGGCCGAGCAGTTCTCGATGTCGTGGGAGCTCGTCGACGCCGCCGTACGCCCGAAGGTGCTGATCCTGGTCAGCAGCGTCGGTCACTGCCTGAACGACCTGCTCTTCCGCACCTCGGTCGGGGGGCTCCCGGTCGAGGTGGTCGGGATCGTCTCCAACCACACGACCTTCGAGCGACTGGCCGAGAACTACGGCGTGCCGTTCCACCACGTGCCGGTGACCCGGGACACCAAGCCCGCCGCCGAGGCGCGGCTGCTCGAGCTCGTCGACACCCACGACGTGGACCTGGTGGTGCTCGCCCGCTACATGCAGATCCTGAGCGACGACCTCTGCCGCCGGCTCGAGGGCCGCGCCCTCAACATCCACCACTCGATGCTGCCCAGCTTCAAGGGTGCCAAGCCCTACCACCAGGCCCACGACCGCGGCGTGAAGCTGGTCGGCGCCACCGCGCACTACGTCACCGCCGAGCTCGACGAGGGTCCGATCATCGAGCAGGAGGTCGCCCGCGTGGACCACGCGATGACCCCCGAGCAGCTCGTCGCCGCCGGCCGAGACGTGGAGTGCCAGGCCCTGGCCCGAGCCGTCCGGTGGCACGCCGAGGGCCGGGTCCTGCTGAACGGTCAGCGGACCGTCGTCCTGCGCTGAGGGCGACCGCGGCGACGCGAGACTTGGAGCCGGGGAGCGAGCGACGGGCCCGGTGGTCGAGGAGCGAGCGCAAGCGAGCGTCTCGAGACCCGGGTGGTCTCGAGACCCGGGTGGTCTCGAGGGCCGCCAGGCCCGACCCTCGAGGCCCGGTGACCTGGTGGCGGCTGTGGTCTCGAGACGCTCGCTGCGCTCGCTCC
>JBKJPE010000214.1:0-19272 GCA_046595185.1 Nocardioides sp. | reverse complement strand
GCCGAGGCGCCGTACTGCACCTTGTCGAGCTTGGTCACGCCGTCGACCAGCAGCGCGACCTCGTCGCCGAACTCCTCGCGCAGCGCCTCGAGCGTGTACGGCGTGTCCTCGACCGTGTCGTGGAGCAACGCTGCGACCAGGGTCGGCTCGGTCATCCCGATGTCGGCAAGGATCGTCGTCACCGCGAGCGGGTGAGTGATGTAGGGGTCGCCGCTCTTGCGCATCTGGCCCGTGTGCCACATCTCGGCCACGGCATAGGCGCGCTCGATCAGCGCAAGGTCGGCCTTGGGGTGGTTGGTGCGCACCGCGCGGAAGAGCGGCTCGAGGACCGGGTTGGAGGTGGGCGGCTTGGTGCCGACGCGGGCGAGGCGCGCACGCATGCCGCGCGCGGTCAGGGGCGCCTTCGGCTCCTGCGCGGGCGCCTGCTCCTCTGCCATGTGCCCAGTCTAGTGACGGTGCGGGCGGGCTCGTACGTCGATGCAGAGGACGGGCTACCTCAGATGGTCAGCAGCGTCGAGATCCTCAGGTCGCCGGTCACCTTGCGCGGGTCGAGGAAAGCGAGCTCCATCAGCACCGAGACGCCCGTGGCGACACCGCCGCAGGCCTCGATCAGCTGGCGGGTCGCGACGACGGTGCCGCCGGTGGCAAGGACGTCGTCGACCATCAGCACCCGCTCCCCCGGCGCAATGGCGTCGCGGTGGATCTCGAGGGTCGCCTCGGCGTACTCCAGGGAGTAGGAGACCGCGTGCGCCTCGCGCGGCAGCTTGCCGGCCTTGCGCACCGGCACGAAACCGATCCCGAGGGCCAGCGCGACGGGTGCGGCCAGGATGAAGCCGCGGGCCTCCATGCCGACGACCTTGTCGACGACGAGGTTGCCGTGGTCGTCGCGACCGGCCGCCGCAAGTGCGGTGATGATCGCGGAGAAGGCGTGGTGGTCGGCGAGGACCGGGGTGATGTCCTTGAACGTGACGCCCTTCTCGGGCCAGTCTGCGACGTCGACGGTGAGGCGCGTGAGCGCCTCCTGGGCCGTACGCCGATCAGGCATCGTCGTCGGTCGCGCTCAGCACGGGCTCGTCCACCTTGGCGATCGCGGCCCGAGCGATCTCGATCTCGGTGCCGGGAGCGATCTCGAGGCGAGCCCGGTCGTCGATGATCGAGGTGACGGTGCCGAAGACGCCCGAGGACATCATCACGCGCTGGCCGACCTGGATGCTGTTCTGGAGCGAGACGACCGCCTTCTGGCGCCGCTGCTGGGGGCGGATCACCATGAACCAGAACAGGGCCAGGATGGCGACCAGGGGCAGAAGCGCAGCGAGGTCATTCACGGTCGTGAGTCTCCTTGAGGTGGGGTGCGTGAGCGCGAGCCTACGCGGACCTCACACCTCGTCGAACAGCGTGGAGTCGACCGTGGGGACCGCGGGGGGCGTGAGACCGAGGTGGCGCCAGGCCGCCGGGGTCGCGACGCGTCCGCGCGGCGTACGGGCCAGCAGGCCGGTGCGGACCAGGAACGGCTCCGCGACCTCCTCGACGGTCTCGCGCTCCTCCCCCACGGCCACGGCCAGCGTCGAGATGCCGACCGGTCCCCCACCGAAGCGGCGGCAGAGCGCGTCGAGGACACCTCGGTCCAGCCGGTCGAGGCCGGACTCGTCGACCTCGAACAGCTCGAGCGCAGCCCTGGCGACCGGCAGCGTCAGGACGCCGTCGGCGCGCACCTGGGCATAGTCGCGCACCCGGCGCAGCAGACGGTTGGCGATGCGAGGGGTCCCGCGCGAACGGGAGGCGATCTCGCCGGAGCCCTCGGCGGTGACGTGGACGTCGAGCAGGCCGGCGGAACGGTGCACGATCAGGTCGAGCTCGTGGGGCTCGTAGAACTCGAGGTGGGCGGTGAAGCCGAAGCGGTCGCGCAGCGGCCCGGGCAACAACCCGGCCCGGGTGGTCGCGCCGACCAGGGTGAAGGGCGGGATCTCCAGCGGGATCGCGGTCGCGCCGGGGCCCTTGCCGATGACCACGTCGACCCGGAAGTCCTCCATGGCCATGTAGAGCATCTCCTCGGCCGGCCGCGCCATCCGGTGGATCTCGTCGACGAACAGGACGTCGCCCTCGTTGAGGCCCGAGAGGATGGCCGCGAGGTCGCCGGCGTGGGTGATGGCGGGGCCGCTGGTCAGGCGCAGCGGCGAGGACATCTCGTGGGCGATGATCATCGCCAGGGTCGTCTTGCCCAGCCCGGGCGGCCCGGACAGCAGGACGTGGTCGGGCGGCCGGTCGCGCATCCGGGCGGCCTCGAGGACGAGTCCGAGCTGTTCGCGCACGCGGGACTGGCCGACGACCTCGTCGAGCGAGCGGGGACGCAGCGCGGCCTCGACGGCGCGCTCGTCGCCCTCGGCCTCCGCCGCGGTCAGTGACGGCACCACGGCGGGACCACCGGTCATCCGTTGCAGGTGCAGCTCCTCGAGCGCCTCGAGCTCGTCCTCGTGCACGTCAGGACCTGCTCAGGGCACGCAGGGCGGCGCGCAGCAGGGCACCCACGTCGGGCTGCGGGCCGGCCTCGGGGGCGACCGCGTCGACGGCGACGTCCGCGTCGCGGGCGGCCCAGCCCAGCCCGACCAGGCCCTGGTGCACCTGCTCGCGCCAGGCCTCGGCGGGCGCCGGGGCGGTCGCGGGGCGTACGCCGGTGGGGCCACCGAGGCGGTCCTTGAGCTCCAGGATGATCCGCTGGGCGCCCTTCTGGCCGACGCCGGGGACGCGGGTCAGGGTCTTGACGTCCTCGGTCGAGACCGCGCGGCGGAGGTCGTCGGGGGCCAGCACCGCCAGCATCGCCTGGGCCAGCTTGGGGCCGACGCCGGAGGCGGTCTGGACGAGCTCGAAGACCTGCTTCTCGTCGGCGTCGGCGAAGCCGAAGAGGGTCAGGGAGTCCTCGCGGACCACCATCGAGGTGGGCAGGTGGGCGGAGTGGCCGGTGCGCAGCCCGGCGAGGGTGCCGGGGTTGCACAGGAGCTCGAGGCCGACCCCGCCGACCTCGAGGACGGCGCTGGTCAGGCCGACCTCGGCCACCTGGCCGCGGACGAAGGCGATCATCGGGTCCTCCCGGGAGCAGCGGTGCGGGTGCGGGTGCCGGCGGCCGCGGCGGCCGCGGCCAGCCGGGCCTGGGCGCCCCCGCGCCAGATGTGGGTGATCGCCAGCGCGAGGGCGTCGGCGGCGTCGGCCGGCCTGGGCGGGGCGTCCAGACGCAGGATGCGGGTGACCATCAGCCCGACCTGGTGCTTGGTGGCGCGGCCGTTGCCGGAGACCGCGGCCTTGACCTCGCTGGGGGTGTGCAGCGCGACCGGCAGGCCCATCCGGGCCGCGACGACCATGGCGATGCCGCTGGCCTGGGCGGTGCCCATGACGGTGCTGACGTCGGAGCGCGCGAAGACCCGCTCGATCGCGACGGCGTCGGGGCGGTGCTCCTCGATCCAGGCCTGGACGCCGCGCTCGATGGTGACCAGGCGCTGGGGCACGGGCAGGTCGCTGGAGGTGCGCAGGACGTTGACGTCGACCAGGGTCAGCGGCCGGCCGGTCTCGCCGTCGACGACGCCCATCCCGCAGCGCGTCAGGCCGGGGTCGATCCCGAGCACCCGCACCTGCCCACCTCCTGCCGTCCGAACGTGTGTTCGCACAGCACGCTATCCGGCGGCGGGGACGTCGAGGCCCCGACACGCCCGCAGACCGGTCGGCGCGGTCAGGCGTCCTGCAGCTGCTCCAGGACCTCGTCGGCGATGTCGAAGTTGGCGTAGATGTTCTGCACGTCGTCGAGGTCCTCGAGCACGTCGACGAGACGCAGCACCTTGCCGGCGGTGTCGCTCTCGAGCTGGACGTGCATGTCGGGGCGGAACTCCGCCTCGGCGGAGTCGTAGTCGACGCCGGCGACCTGGAGGGCGGTGCGGACCGCGATCAGGTCGGTGGGCTCGGAGAGCACCTCGAAGACCTCGCCGAGGTCGGAGACGTCCTCGGCGCCGGCCTCGAGGGTCGCCTCGAGCACGGTGTCCTCGTCGACCTCGCGGCCCTCCTGGTGCACCGGGACCACCACGACGCCCTTGCGGTTGAAGAGGAAGGACACCGAGCCGGGGTCGGCCAGCGAGCCGCCGTTGCGGTTCATCGCGGTGCGGACCTCCATCGCGGCCCGGTTCTTGTTGTCGGTGAGGCACTCGATGAGCATCGCCACGCCGCCGGGGCCGTACCCCTCGTACATGATCGTCTGGTAGTCCGCTCCCCCGGTCTCCGCGCCGGAGCCGCGCTTGAGCGCGCGGTCGATGTTGTCGTTGGGGACCGAGGACCTCTTGGCCTTCTGGATCGCGTCGTAGAGCGTCGGGTTGCCCGACGGGTCGCCGCCGCCCATCCGCGCGCCGACCTCGACGTTCTTGACCAGCTTGGCGAACATCTTGCCGCGCTTGGCGTCGACGACGGCCTTCTTGTGCTTCGTGGTCGCCCACTTGGAGTGGCCTGACATGCGGCCCCCTTCAGTCCTCGGTGCGGTGCCGGCGGCCCGGAGGCCGGACCCCGACCCTACCTCCGCTGGACGGGGCGCCACGGAGCGCTCAGGCGAGGGCCGCGACCCCGTCGAGGAACATCCGATGCACCCGGAGGTCCCGGCCGACCTCGGGGTGGAAGGAGGTGGCCGTCAGCGGGCCCTGGCGGACGGCGACGACGTGGCCGGCGGCGCGGGCGAGGACCTCGACGTCCGGTCCGACCTCCTCGACCCACGGGGCGCGGATGAACACGGCGTGGACGGGGTCCACGAGGCCGGTCATCGTCACCTGGGTCTCGAACGAGTCGACCTGACGACCGAAGGCGTTGCGCCGCACGGTGACGTCGAGACCGCCCAGGGTCTCCTGTCCCGGCTCGCCGTCCAGGACGCGGTCGGCCAGCAGGATCATCCCGGCACAGGTGCCGAGCACGGGCATGCCGCCGGCGATCCGCGCGCGCAGCGGCCCGACCAGGTCGAAGGTGCGGGCGAGCCGCGCGATGGTCGTCGACTCGCCGCCGGGCAGCACCAGCGCGTCGCACCGGTCGAGCTCCTCGACCCGACGCACGCGCACCGCGGCGACCCCCAGCGCCTCCAGGGCCAGCACGTGCTCGCGGACGTCACCCTGCAGGGCCAGCACGCCGACGGTCGGGCCGTGGGCGCAGGCGGGGGTGCCGGCGGGGGTGCCGGCGGGGTGCTGGGTCACCGGTCGATCGTAGGAGAGTCCGTCGAACAGACCGGAACCGCGGTGGCGGACGTCGGCGGGCACCCCCGTCCGACCTACCAGCCGCGCTGGGCCAGGCGGTGCGGCTCGGGGAGGTCGTCGACGTTGATGCCCACCATCGCCTCGCCGAGCCCGCGGGAGACCTTCGCGATCATGTCGGGGTCGTCGTAGAAGGTGGTGGCCTTCACGATGGCCTCGGCACGCTCGGACGGGTTGCCGGACTTGAAGATGCCCGAGCCCACGAAGACGCCGTCGGCGCCGAGCTGCATCATCATCGCCGCGTCGGCAGGGGTGGCGATCCCGCCGGCGGTGAAGAGCACGACAGGCAGCGAGCCGCGCCCGGCCACCTCGCGCACGAGGTCGTACGGCGCCTGCATCTCCTTGGCCGCGACGTAGAGCTCCTGCTCGTCGAGGCCTGCGAGCCGCCGCAGCTCGCCGCGGATGGTGCGCATGTGCATCACGGCGTTGGAGACGTCGCCGGTGCCGGCCTCGCCCTTGGAGCGGATCATCGCCGCGCCCTCGTTGATCCGGCGCAGCGCCTCACCGAGGTTGGTGGCCCCGCAGACGAAGGGGACGGTGAAGTCCCACTTGTCGATGTGGTGGGTGTAGTCGGACGGGGTCAGCACCTCGGACTCGTCGACGTAGTCGACCCCGAGGCTCTGCAGCACCTGCGCCTCGACGAAGTGCCCGATCCGGGCCTTGGCCATCACCGGGATCGACACGGCGGCCTGGATGCCCTCGATCATGTCGGGGTCGCTCATCCGGGCCACGCCGCCCTGGGCGCGGATGTCGGCCGGCACCCGCTCGAGCGCCATCACCGCGACGGCTCCGGCGTCCTCGGCGATCGTGGCCTGCTCGGCGTTGACCACGTCCATGATCACGCCGCCCTTGAGCATCTCGGCCATGCCGCGCTTCACGCGGTCGGAGCCGGTGCGGGCGCCGGTCGTGGGGCTGTCGGTGGCGGTGTCGTGCTGGTTCTCGGACATGCCTCAATCGTACGTCCGCCACCTCGCCCCCGCCCTCACCGGGCCGGAGGTCCCGGACCCCCGGAGCCGCAGGTCAGACGGCGGGCGGCCTGGCCTGCGCCGCGGCGTCGAGCAGCACGGCCTGGCGGTGGACCTTGCGGATCCGGAAGGCCACCGTGGCGGTATTGGCCACGGCCAGGATCCACAGCGCGCCGTGGACCAGCCAGTCCAGCCCGAGGATCGCGGTGAGGCCGGTCGCGACCAGGATCAGCACCAGCCGGTCGGCGCGCTCGGCGACGCCGCCGCGGGCGTCCATCCCGAGCGACTCGGCGCGGGCCCGGGCGTAGGAGGTGACCGCACCCATGACCACGCAGTACAGCGACAGGCACAGGTAGAGGTAGCTGTCCCCGGGGCCGGCGAAGTAGAGGACGAGCCCGCCGAAGACCGCGCCGTCGCCGATCCGGTCGAGGGTGGAGTCCCAGAACGCGCCGAAGACCGAGGTCCGCCCCGACGTCCGCGCCATCTGCCCGTCGACGAGGTCGCTGAAGACGAAGGCGGTGATCACCAGCACCCCGGTCAGCAGCATCCCCTGGGGGAAGAAGATCAGCGCCCCGGCGGCGACACCGAGGGTGCCGACCAGCGTCACCGCGTCCGGACTGACGCCCAGGCGCAGGAAGAGGTGGACGAACGGCATCAGCACGACGCCCTGCCAGAAGCCCTTGAACCTGTCCAACATGGTGCGCGCAGGCTAGCGGTCCTCGTCAGGTCCGCTGACCGCCGGCCCGCGAGCGCCAGGCGTACTGTCGGTGGACGGGGCCATCCAGGCCCTCCACCGACAGGACCGCCATGAACGACAAGTCGCCGCGCCAAGCCATGACGAAGAAGTCCGGGAAGTCCCTGAAGGAGAAGCGCGGGGCCAAGCGCGACAAGAACGCCGCCAGCCAGGCCATCAGCGCCGTCGAGAAGGTCGTGGGCAAGAAGAAGAAGTAGCCCGCCCGGCCGGCGCGCTAGCCCCAGGCGTCGGCCAGCAGGCCCCGGGTGTCGGTGAGCAGCTCGGGCAGCGTCCTGGTCCGGCCGATCACCGGCATGAAGTTCTGGTCGCCCGGCCAGCGGGGCACCACGTGCTGGTGGAGGTGAGCGGCGATCCCGGCGCCGGCGACGTCACCCTGGTTCATGCCGAGGTTGAACCCGCCGGCCTGCGAGACCCGCCGCAGGGTGCGCATCGCGGTGCGCGTCAGGTCGGCCATCTCGGCGGCCTCGGCGTCGGTGGTCTCGGTGTAGTCGGCGATGTGGCGGTAGGGGCAGACCAGCAGGTGCCCGGGGGCGTACGGGTAGAGGTTGAGCACGGCGAAGACGAGCGCGCCGCGGTGGACGACCAGGCCCTCGCCGTCGGGCAGGCCGGGGACCCGGCAGAACGGGCAGGTGCCCGACGTCGAGTCCTCGGGCTTGTTCTCACCGCGGATGTAGGCCATCCGGTGCGGGGTCCAGAGCCGCTCCAGCCCGTCGGGCTCGCCGATGCCGTCCTGGCGCAGCACCTCGTCGGTGCGCTCGGGCGACGCGCTCACTGCTCCCCCTCGTCGTCGGCGGCCGTCGCGGCGGGCGCGGGGCCGGGTGCGTCGACGGCGGCGGCCAGCAGCCGCTGCACCGGCACGTCCTGGTGCAGCACCACGCCGCGGGTCGCGGCCAGCCCCGCGATCTGGTGGAAGATCGCCTCGCTGAGCCGGTCGACCAAGGCCGGGGCGGCGGGCTCGCGCACGGCGCGGGTCATCCAGCGGCGTACGGCGGTGAACACGGCGCCGACCATCGCGAAGACGAGCGGGTCCAGGGCCTGGCGGTCGTCCTCGTCGAGGCGTACGCCGAGGACCTGCACCGCCATCGAGAACAGGTCCTCGACCTGCCGGGCGATCTGCGCGATCGCGGCCTCCAGGTGGCTGCCCCCGCCGTGGGGCGGCCCCTGCTCGGCGAACCGGTGCAGCGCGGGGTGGGCCACGGCCCAGCCGACGTAGGCCGCGACGATGCGCCGCACGATGTCCAGCGGCGTCCCGTCGAGGGAGAGCACGGGCACGACCTCGCCGCGGATCTGCTCCACGATGCGTTCGCGCACCGCCCCGTCGAGGTCGGCGCGGTCGTCGAAGTGGCGGTAGACGACGGTACGGCTGAGCCCGGCCGCCACCGCCACCTGCTGGACCCTCACCTCGACCCCGGGGCCGACCTCCTCGAGCACGTCGAGGGCGGCGTCGAGGATGTGCTGACGGCGGACCAGGTGGTGGCGGTCCGAGCGGGCCTGGCGCCCCTCGGTGCCCCTGCCCCCGGTGCCCGCCATCTCAACCCCGCCTCGTCGCCCGCCTCCCCCGGGCGAGGACCGCCCCGGGGGTCCGGACAGCGTAGTCGCGACCGGCCCGCGCGGCGGGCGGGCGGCCTACGTCCGGACGCCGGGATAGTCCCCGACAAAATCGTCGCCAACAAGGTGGATTTGCGACGATCTCGCCAGGGACTATCTCGGCGGGGCGCTGGTACGACGGTGGCGCTGGTACGACGGTGGCGCTGCGGCCCGCCCGCGCGGAGGGGGGATGTGCGGACGCCGGGATAGTCCCCGACAAGATCGTCGCCAAAAAAGCCGAATCGCGACGATTTCGTCAGGGACTATCCCGGCAGGGCGCGGCCGCGCATCAACCAGCGACGAAGGCGTCGACCACCAGCGCCGCGGTGGCCCGGGCACGGGCGAGGTGGTCGTCGTCGGGCTCGCGCAGCCGCATGGCCAGGGCGCCGGTGACCACGACGAGCAGGTGCGCGGCCAGCTCCCGCGCCCGCGCCGCGTCGCCGGCCACCGGCCGGGCGAGCTCGACGAGCCGGTCGTGCAGCAGTGCGGAGTCGCGGCGCACGGCGTCGGCGACCTCCTCCTCCGCGGTGGTCCCGTCGGCGGCCGCGCCGAGGAAGCTGCACCAGCGCGACCGCCCCCAGGTGTCGTGGAACGAGCCGAGCGCGTCGAAGACGGCCAGCAGCCGGCCGCGGTCGTCGGCGGCGGCGTCGACGGTCGCCGACCAGGCCTCGTCCCAGCGCTCCAACCGGCGGTCGAGGGTGGCGGCGAGGAGGCGGTCCTTGCTGCCGAAGTGGGCGTAGAGCGTCGCCGGGGCCACCGCGGCACGCGCCAGCACCGCGTCGACCGGGGTGGCCGCCCAGCCCCGGGTGGCGACGAGGTCGTCCGCGGCGTCGAGGAGACGTTCCCGGACCGGCGAGCGGGCCGGTGGGCGGGCGGGCGGACGGGCGACCATGGGCCCCACTGTAACGTGCGTTCTATGAAACGCGCGTTTCAATCCGTCCCCCTCGTCGCCGCCGGCACCGCCCTGGTCGCAGCGACCTACGGGCTGGTCCGCGGCGCGTACGGCCTGGTGCTCCCCGCCGTGCAGCAGGACCTCGGCCTGTCCTCGGTCGACGCCGGGGTCGTCTCGGGCCTGACCTCGCTGGCCTACTGCGTGGCGGCCTCGCTGTCCCTGCTCACCTGCCAGCACCACCCGCGCGTGGTCGTGCTCGGCGCCGGCGTCGCCGGCACGCTGGGCGCCGCCGGCGTGGCCGCGGCGCCGGGCGTCGGCTGGTTCGCCGCGTCGGTCGTCGTCGGCAGCGGGGGTGCCGGCGCCGTGTCGCCCGCCCTCGTGGTCCTGGTCGCCCGGGCGGTGCGGGGCGCCCGCTCGGCCGGCGCCCAGTCGCTGGTCAACGCCGGCCCCGGCCCGGGCCTCGTCGTGGCCGGGCTGCTGGCCCTGGCGGTCGGGCAGGGGTGGCGTACGGCCTGGGTGGTCGCCGCCGTGGTCACGGCACTGGCCACCGCGTGGACGCTGCAGGCCTCCCGCCACCTGCCCGCCGACGACGGACACCCCGACGCCCACGCCGGGCCCGTGGACCTCTCCTCCGCCTGGGTCGCCCCGGCCGTGGGGGCGTTCGCGTTCGGCGTGGGCAGCGCGGCGGTGTGGACCTACGGCCGCACGGTGCTGCAGGGCGCCGGCGTGGCACCGTCCGACGCGATCCTGGCCTGGGTCGCGCTCGGCGTCGGCGCCGCGCTGTCGGCGCCGGTCGCGCCATGGCTGCTGCGCCGGGGACCGCACCGCGGCTGGGTGGCCTGCCTGGCGATCACCGCCACCGCGACCGCGCTGCTCGCGGTGGCCGACGACCGGTGGACGGGGTGGCTGGCGACGCTGCTGTTCGGGCTCGGCTTCAACGCGGGCACGACCGTGCTGATCGCCTACGCCGTGCAGGTCTCGCGCACCCCGGGCCCGGCGGCGTCGGCGTTCTTCGTCGCCGCGCTGCTCGGGCAGGCCGCCGGGGCGCCGGTCGTCGGCCGGCTGCTGCAGACCAGCCCCGGAGCGGCCTTCGGCGCCGCGGCCGCGGTGACCCTGCTCGGCATGCTCTCGGTCACCGCCCGGACGCGGGCGCCGTCAGCGGGGGTCCGCGAACCAGCGGCCGAGGTCGGCTGAGACGCCGGGGCAGGTGACGTTCAGGTCGCGCGAGTCGGCCAGCCACTGCCCCATCACCGGGTCACCGCCCTGGATCGACCAGTCCGGCCCGCACCGCTGGAGCGCCTCGGCCCGTGAGGTCTCCCCCGCCGCCCGCCACTCGGGCAGGCCGAGCTCGAGGTCGCCGACGATCTCGGCCCACAGGAGAGGGGTGGAGTAGACCCCGACCTCGTAGTCCGCGTCCTCGTAGCCGCGCACGACACCGCGGACCACGGCGGCGTTGGCGTCGAGGTCGGTGCTCCACCCGAAGTCGGCGACCGGCTCGACGTCGACCCACACCACAGGGGTCTCCAGGCCGGTGCGCTCCATCTCGGCGACGCCGAACGCCGCCTGCGCGTAGCCGGTGTTGGCCAGCGCCCCGCCGGGGGTCGACCCGTCGTACGGCCCGTCGTCTCCGGCCGCCTCGAGCGCCTCGTCGTCGGGATAGCTGGTCACGGCGTACGACGCCAGCAACCGCCCCGAGGACCTGACCAGCTCGACCTGCTCGGCCAGGCACGGGTTCCGGGTGAACGCGGGGCCGTTGGTGAGCCCGACGACGACGTACTGCGCCGCGGGCGGCGGCGGTGGCAGGCCGAGGGTCCGACGCTCGGGGATGCCGAGGCCGACCGGGCACTGCGGCCAGGAGACGTCGGCGCCCAGGACCGGCCCGGAGCGGGCCAGGTCGTCCTGCGAGCGGGCGCTCTGCTCGGCCAGCGCCGCCAGGTCGCCGAGCGCGTCCTCGTCGACCGAGGGCGCCGCTCGGGGCGGCTCCCGCGGCCCGCCGGCCGCGCCCGACCCCGGGCCGGGCCGGTCGCCGTCGACCACCGGCGCCGACGAGACGGCCTCCTCGGGCTCCTCGCCCGCCCCCGAGCCGCACGCGGCGAGCAGGAGCGTCGCGGCCGTCACCGACGCGGCGACCGCGACACCGCGCGCGTACCCCGTCGCCACGCCGGTGATCAGACCTGCGCGCGGGACGCGACCGCGTCGGCGACCCGTTGGATCGCCTCCTCGACCGGCACCCCGTTGTCCTGGTGGCCGTCGCGGTAGCGGAAGGAGACCGCGCCGGCCTCGACGTCCTGGTCGCCGGCGATGACCATGAAGGGCACCTTCTGCAGCTGGGCGTTGCGGATCTTCTTCTGCATCCGGTCGTCGGAGTCGTCGACCTCGACCCGGATGCCGCGCGCCTTCATCCGCCGCGCCACGTCGTGGAGGTGGTCGGCGTGCCGCTCCGCGATGGCGATGCCCTGCACCTGGACCGGGGCCAGCCACGGGGGGAAGGCGCCGGCGTAATGCTCGACGAGCACGCCGAGGAACCGCTCGATCGAGCCGAACTTGGCCGAGTGGATCATCACCGGCCGCTGCCGGCTGCCGTCGGCGGCCTGGTACTCGAGCTCGAAGCCGCGGGGCTGGTTGAAGTCGTACTGGATGGTCGACATCTGCCAGGTGCGCCCGATGGCGTCGCGGGCCTGGACCGAGATCTTCGGGCCGTAGTACGCCGCCCCGCCGGGGTCGGGCACCAGCTCGAGACCGGTGTCGGTGGCGGCCTTCGCCAGGACCTCGGTGGCCAGGGTCCACTCGTCCTCGTCGCCGACGAACTTGTCGGGCTTGGAGTCGTCACGCGTCGACAGCTCGAGGTAGAAGTCGTCGAGCCCGAAGTCGCGCAGCAGGCTGAGCACGAAGTCGAGCAGGTGCTTGATCTCGTCGGGCGCCTGCTCGGGGGTGACGTAGGAGTGCGAGTCGTCCTGGGCGAAGCCGCGCACGCGGGTCAGGCCGTGGATGACGCCGGACTTCTCGTAGCGGTAGACGTGCCCGAACTCGAAGAACCGCAGCGGCAGCTCGCGGTAGGAGCGCCCGCGGGAGCGGAAGATGAGGTTGTGCATCGGGCAGTTCATCGCCTTGAGGCGGTACTCGTTGCCGTCGAGGCCGAACGCCGGGAACATCCCCTCGGCGTAGTAGGGCAGGTGCCCGGAGGTGTGGAAGAGCCCCTCCTTGGAGATGTGGGGGGTGCCGACGTAGTCGAAGCCCTCCTCGATGTGCCGGCGGCGGACGTAGTCCTCCATCTCCCGCTTGACCACCCCGCCCTTGGGGTGGAAGACGGGCAGGCCGGAGCCGATCTCGTCGGGGAAGCTGTAGAGGTCGAGGTCGCGCCCGAGCCTGCGGTGGTCGCGGCGCTCGGCCTCCTCGATCCGGTGCAGGTGGGCGTCGAGCTCCTCCTTGGAGGGCCACGCGGTGCCGTAGATGCGCTGGAGCTGCTTGTTCTTCTCGTCGCCGCGCCAGTAGGCCGCGGCCGAGCGCATCAGGGTGAAGGCCGGGATCCGCTTGGTGGTGGGCAGGTGCGGGCCCCGGCACAGGTCGCTCCAGGCGACCTCGCCCTTGCGGTTGACGTTGTCGTAGATCGTCAGGTCGCCGGCGCCGACCTCGACCGCCGCGCCCTCGGCGATGTCCGACACGTCGGTGGTCGAGCCGTGCTCGGCGGTCGAGCCGTCCCCGGAGGTCGAGCCGTCCCCGGCGGTCGAGCTTGTCGAGACCCCGGACCCCTTCAGGCCGATCAGCTCGACCTTGTACGGCTCCCCGGCCAGCTCGGCCAGCGCGTCGGCGTCGGTGGTGACGCGTCGCGAGAACCGCTGGCCCTCCTTGATGATCTTGCGCATCCGGGTCTCGATCTTGACCAGGTCCTCGGGCACGAACGGGGTCTCGACGTCGAAGTCGTAGTAGAAGCCGTCGACGACCGGCGGCCCGATCCCGAGCTTGGCGTCCGGGAACAGGTCCTGCACGGCCTGCGCCATGACGTGCGCGGTCGAGTGGCGCAGGATGTCGAGCCCGTCGGGGCTGCCGATCGCGACCGGCTCCACCTGGTCGCCGTCCGCGAGGTCGTACGCCAGGTCCACCAGGTCGCCGCCGACGCGGGCGGCGACCACCGCGGGCTCGTCGGCGAAGAGCTGCCAGGCCTTGGTGCCGGCGTCCACCCGGGTGGTGGTCGTCGCCCGCTCGCCCTCACGCTCGGCGTGGGCGCGGACGACGTGGATCTCTGGCACCGGGTGCTCCTCGGATGATCTGCTCGTACGGGGGCGGCGCGGGACGCGCCGGCCCCGCGATCGTAACGAGGACCGCGGACATTCCGCGCCCCGGTTTGGTCGGGCCGGCGCACCGGCCGGCGCTCCCATGTCGCGGTAGCGCCCCGACTCCGCGAGCTCGGCCCGGATCCGGTCGGCGTCGGCGGCGATCACCAGCGTCGTGGGTCGGCAAGGACGACGTCGCGCCCGCCGTCGACCGCCGGCGTCGCGACGGTGCTGCCTGCTCCGATCGTGGCCATGTCGGGTGGACGACCCACCCCCCGGGGTCAATTCCTGCTGTCGGCGGGGCCACGGCGCGGCGCGCGGGGCGATGTGGTGGACGCGAGCAGCCTGGTGGTGAAGAGTCGAGCGACCGTCGAGCCCACCGAGGAGGGAACCCTGATGAACACCCGGACCATCGCCATCGCAGCACTGGTCGTCGCCGTCATCGTGCTGCTGTTCTTCCTGCTCTGAGGACGCGCACACCGTCCGACGCCCCCGTCACCGAGGTGGCGGGGGCGTCGTGGTCCCGGGGTGGGGCGGCGCTCAGGCGGCCGCGCACTCCTCGATCGCCGCGGTGTACTCCTCGGAGTCGGCGGACGCCTCGGTGATCTCGCCACCGAGCACGCCGAAGAACTGGCCGTCGAAGGTCGTGAACTGGTCACCGGACTCGCACGTCACGACGTTCGGCAGCATGGGCCGCCCCTCGATGGTGCAGCCCTGGTAGCCGGCGTCGAGGGTCTCGCCGTCGATCCAGATGTCGGCGCACTCCCCCAGCTCGTCGGCCCGCCCGGCCGTGCCGGACTCGTTGTTCTCGCTCTGGTCCGAGCAGGCGACCCCGGTGAGGGCGAGGACGAGGGCGCAGAGGCCGAGGGTGCGACGCATGCAGCGACGGTACGGCGACCCGCCGCCGCCCTGAGCCACCCCTGGGGGGCGTCGGCCCCCGGGCGTACGCCGTCGTCGGCCGGCGTGGTCAGGCGGTGCCGAGCGAGGACTCCTTGTGCGCGGCTCTCGAGCCGGACTTCGACGACTCCACGATCCAGTACGGGTCGTCGTCGCTCGCCTTGAACTTCTGGTGGTCGTGCTGGAACTCCGACGTCTTCCTCTCGACCGCCGTGCCCTCGGTCTGGCCCTGCGGGGTGTTCCAGGTGACCTTGTCGCCCTTGCTGATTGCCATGCCCGGAGACTAGGTCGGGGTCAGGGGCGGGGCGCCCGCCCGACGGGGTGGCGGCCGCCTCCCTCGCGCCCGAGCGCCCGCGCCCCGCTGCGGTGCACGAGCGTCCCGCCGACGAGGAGCAGGGCGCTGACGGCGAGGAACCCGAGGTCCCACGACAGCGGGCCGCCGAGGTCGTCGCGCACGTGGTGCACGCCGAGCACCTGGTGGTCCACGACACCGTCGAGGAGGTTGAAGATCCCCCACCCGGCGACGACCAGGCCGAGCTGGAATCGCCAGGTGGGGGCGAACCGACCCTGCTGCCAGGCGCGGACCGTGAGCACGGAGGCCACCAGCAGGAACAGCAGGGTGGCGGTGTGGAAGAAGCCGTCGGCGAGCGTGTTGGCCTCGAGCCCGGCGAGGGTGGAGGTGGGGTAGGCGTCCACGTCGCTGACCATGTGGTGCCACTGCAGGACCTGGTGCAGCACGATCCCGTCGACGAACCCGCCGACGCCGAGGCCGTAGAGCAGCCCGGCGGCCCTGGTCGGCGGGCGGGCGTCGGGCTCCGCCGGGTGACGGGCGGGGGGCGTACGGGCGGACGTCATGCCGACCGGTACCCGCTGTGCTGCGCCTCAGTCACCGGGCCGGGACACTCCCCCGGGGGACCTTGGTCACCGGCAGGGGGGCGTTGATTCCCTCGCTGCACCGTTCACCGGACCCCCGGCCGGGAGTGTGGTGCGCTGGGTGCTCGCTCGCTCAACAGATCGGCACGACATGGACGATCGGCACGTCGAGGACCCCTTCACCTTCGACGACCCTGCCGGCACGGTCAACGACGGTCGACGGCTGGAGGCCCTGCGCAACACCGGCCTGCTCCACGTGCGTCACCAGCCCGCGCTGGACGCGATCACCCGCCTGGCCGCGATGACCACCGCGGCGCCGACCGCCCTGGTGTCGTTGGTGGACTCCGAGCGCCAGGTCTTCTCCAGCCGCTACGACGGCGACGACCACGACGCGCAGGACCAGACCCCGCTCTCCCACTCGTTCTGTCGGTTCGTCGTGGTCAACGACGCGCCGCTGGTCGTCGAGGACGCCCGCGAGCACCCGGTGCTCTTCGACCACCCTGGCCTGGTGGAGGACGGTGTCGTGGCGTACGCGGGGTATCCCCTCCACGACCCCAGCGGGGAGGTGCTGGGTGCCCTGTGCGTGGTCGACTCGGTGCCGCGACAGTGGACCGAGCAGCACCTCGCCGGCCTGCGGGACCTCGCGGTGGCCGTCGAGACCAAGATCGCCCTGAGGCTGAGCCGGCGGGAGACGCACCTCGACCACGCACGGCTGATGCACGTGCTCGACGGGGCCGCCAACACGGCGGTGATCATCGCCGACGCGGTGGGCGTGATCGACACGATCAACCGGGCCGCCTCGCTGCTCCTGGGCCACGACGCGGCCTCCGTCGTCGGGTCGTGGACCCTGCGGGACGTGGCCACCCTCGCCCGCCGCAGCGGCCCCGACGCAGGTCCGGGCGAGGCGCGGGACTGGACCGTGCTGGCCGACGGCCAGCAGCGCGTCATCTCGGTGCGCACCAGCACCCTCTACGACGTCAACGGCGACGTCGACGGCTACGTCCTGGTCGGTGACGACGTGAGCGCGCACCGCCACGCCGCACAGGTCCTGCGCGACACCGTCGACCGGCAGGCCGAGGTGGTGAGGCGTCTCGAGGCGTTGGACACCGCCCGCGACGACTTCATCGCCACGGCAAGCCACGAGCTGCGTACCCCCGTGACGAGCATCCTGGGCTTCACCGAGCTGCTGGCCGAGGGCGTGGTCGGCAGGCTCACGGAGGCCCAGAGCGACCTGGTCGGCCGGGTCGACCGCAACAGCCGCCGGCTGCTGCACCTGGTCGAGGACCTGCTGAACCTCACGCGCCTCGACGCCACCGGCGTCCACCCGACGGACGTCGACGTCGACGCGCTCGCCGTCCGGGCCTGGGAGAGCATCCAGCCCGAGCTCGAGGCGCGCGACCTGGAGGCGACCCTCGAGATCGCGCCGATGCGCGTGGTCACGCGCGGCGACGCCGTGCAGCTGGAGCGGGCGCTGCTGAACCTGTTGATGAACGCGATGAAGTTCACCCCGGACGGGGGCTCGGTCAGCCTGGTCGTCGGGCCGCACGAGGCCGGCGTGATGCTCGAGGTCGCCGACTCGGGTCGCGGCATCGAGGCGTCCGAGCAGGAGTTCGTCTTCGAGCCCTTCTTCCGCACCCAGGACGCCCAGGTGAAGGCGGTCCCGGGCTCCGGCGTCGGCCTCACCGTCGTCCGGCGGATCGTCGAGGCCCACGGCGGGCAGATCCTGCTGCGCTCCGAGGTCGGGTGCGGGACCACGGTACGCATCGTGCTCCCCGTCTGAGGGGTCGGACCAGCACGGCTCGTCGGGCCGGCCGCCCACGGGGCTGGGCCGCGCGGTCGCGGGCGCTGCGCCTGCGGCTCCGCGGTGCAGGAGGTGACGACGCCTGGGTCAGGGGTCCCTCCACCACCTGCTGAGGCGACCGGGGCCGTGCTGACCAGGAGCGGCCCGTACGGTCGGGAGATGAAGACCGCACCCGGCCTGCTGTGCCTCGTCCTCGCCTTCGCGGCGACCGGCTGCGGGAGCGACGGCTCGCCGGCATCGGGCGGCGACACCTCCGCCCGTGAGATCGAGGTCGGCGGGAGTGCGGCCCTGCAGTGGGGCGACGGTGACTACGGCGTGGTGCTGGCCCACGGCGCCGCGTACGACGCGGCCAGCTGGGAGGAGCAGGCCACCGCGATCGCCGACCAGGGCGCCACCGTCGTCGCCGTCGAGGACATCGCCACCGAGTCGATCCAGGCCGCGGTCGAGTGGCTGAAGGAGGACGGGCACGAGGACGTCGCCCTCGTCGGTGGGAGCGCCGGTTCCGACGCGATCCTCCAGCTCGCCTCGGCTCAGCCCGAGCTGCCCGACCAGCTGGTGCTCCTCTCACCCAACAGTGTCGTCGACGGCCTGGGCGAGGAGCCCAAGCTCTTCATCGCCAGCGAGGACGAGCCGGTCGCCGAGGTGTCGCAACAGCTCGCCGATGCCGGACCCGGCGACGACAACGAGGTGATCATGCTCCCGGGCTCCGACCACGCCCAGGGCATCTTCGACGGCGAGAACGCCGACGCCGCGATGGAGGCGATCCTGGAGCGCCTGGACCAGGGCTGAGCCCCCCGGCGCTCCCGGTGATCCCCGCTCCGCCGACGTGGCCGGGTGGTGTGTCGGCCCCGTGGACACCCTCGCGGCGGGTCCCGGGGGCCTGGTGGTGCGTGCGGACGGAGCGTCGAGTCTCCGGACTCACGGGTTCCCGGCTGAGACCTGCCCCGGCTCTCGCGTCGCGCGCGAGGGTGACCATGACGTGCTCGAGGGAGGGCTCCGGTCGCAGACCGTGGGTGCCGGCCGGGTCGAGGCACCCGGCCGCGCGGGGCTGAGGGACCACGCCCGCTCCGGGTGACCCCGCGAGCGGGACCACCGCCCCCACGAACGTCAAGGCCTCGCTCGTCAGGAACCGTCGGTCCGTCGTGCACGGCACCGCGACCCACGCCTCTCGGACGGGCCTCGTCGAGGTCTGGTCCGGAACCTGGAGCGCCAGGCCTCCCGCCGCGGCGTGTCCACGTCCGTGCGGGTGACCAGGACCGCCGACCAGGTCGTCGGAGGCAGACCGTGCGACGACGTCGAGTCGGCGGCACTAGGCTGGATCCGTGGACCCGTCGAGCGACCCGAGCATCCGCAGCTTCCAGGACTCCGTCACGGTGGAGGCGTCACCCGAGACCGTCTACGACCTGGTCTCCGACATCACCCGCACCGGCGACTGGAGCCCGGTCTGTAGGTCGTGCTGGTGGGACGACGAGGTCGAGGCCGGTCAGGTCGGTGCCTGGTTCACCGGGCACAACGAGCTCTCGCACCGGACCTGGCAGACCCGCTCGGAGGTCGTGGCGGCCGAGCGTGGTCGCGTGTTCGCCTGGGTGGTCGGTGGCAGCTTCGTCCGCTGGGGGTTCGCCCTCGCCCCAGTGGAGACGGGGACGGCGCTGACCGAGTCCTGGGAGTTCCTACCGGGCGGGATCGCCATGTTCGAGCAGAAGTTCGGCGACCACGCGCGCGTTCAGATCGCCGACCGCACGCAGCAGGCCCTCGACTGCATCCCAAAGACCCTCCGGGCGATTAAGCGGATCGCCGAGTCCTCCACCGACGCAGGAGAGGCGGCCGGGTCATGACCGGGCTGCTCGGTGGGGTCGACCTGCCCGCGCCGATCGGCGACCGGTGGTTCGAGGACTACGTGCCCGGGTCCGTGTTCGAGTTCGGTTACGCGAGTCTTAGCGAGGCTGAGATCGTCGCGTTCGCGCGGGA
>JBKJPE010000206.1:0-7135 GCA_046595185.1 Nocardioides sp. | reverse complement strand
ATGGGGCTCGGTCTGCTCGGTCACGGGGACCGATCCTAGGTGGGCGCCCGCAGCATGCCGGGCAGAGGTGGCGCCCGTGTGACGGGGCCGACCCACTCTCGCCGTAGCACCGGGTGTTACTAAGAGTTGCATTATCTCGCATGTCCTTCCTTCACACGCTGCGGCCCGGTGGCCGCCACGGGGTGCAGACCTCGGCGTCGCGCGACCCGATCGGGCTCGCCTTGTCGACCCGGGCCCCGTCGAGGCGGTGACCACGGCCTGGCTCTCCTGGTCGTCCCGCGGCCGTCGTCCTACCCGGGTGGGCTGAGCACGACCACTCGACCTCGTGGCAGGGTGAGCGCATGGCGACCCCCCATGCGGCCGAGCGTCGGTCCGAGACCATCGTGACCGTGCTGGACGACGCGTTCGCGCCGCTGATGCGGCGCGACCCCGCGGCGTTCCGCGCCAAGTACCGCAAGATGGCCGCGGACCCGCACTCCTTCTACCGCGGTACGGCCTGCCTGTTCTACGCCGACGTCACCCGGGACCCGGACCCGTTCTGCGACGAGCACAGCGGTCGGATCTGGGTGCACGGGGACCTGCACGTGGAGAACTTCGGCACCTACCTCAACGCCGATGGTCGGATGGTCTTCGACGTCAACGACTTCGACGAGGCCTACCTCGGCCGCTTCACCTGGGACCTGCAGCGCTTCGCGGCCTCCCTGGCGCTGACCGGATGGCAGAAGGCACTGCCCGAGGACGACGTACGGCGGCTGATCGGTCGCTACGTGCGCGCCTACCTGGCCCAGATCGACGCCTACCGCGACCACGCGAACGACGACGACTTCGCGCTCACGCTCGCCAACACCGAGGGTCCGATCCTCGCCGCGCTCCGCGAGGCCCGCGCCCAGACGCGTCACGGTCTGGTCGGACAGCAGACCGAGATCGACGCCGAGGGCAAGCGCCGCTTCTCCGACCACCCCAGCATCCGACGGCTCTCGGAGACCGAGCGCGGCAAGGTCGCCCGCGCCTTCGAGCGCTACCTGGAGACCATCCCCGAGGACAAGCGCTTCGACCGCGACCTCTTCTACGACGTCCACGACATCGTCGGCAAGTCCGGCTTCGGCATCGGCAGCGCCGGCCTCCCGGCGTACAACGTGCTGGTCGAGGGCTGGAGCCAGGCCCTGGAGAACGACGTGCTGCTGTCGATGAAGCAGGCCAACGTGCCGGCCGTCAGCCGCTTCGCCGAGCTCGACTCGATCGAGGAGTACTTCGAGCACGAGGGGCACCGGACCGTGGTCAGCCAGCGCGCGCTGCAGGCCCACACGGACCCGCTGCTGGGCTACACCTCCCTCGACGGCGAGGGCTTCGTGGTCGCCGAGGTGTCGCCCTACGAGGTCGACCTCGAGTGGGACGGGCTGATCGAGCCCGACGACATCGCCGGGGTCGTGGAGCTGCTGGGGCGCGCGACGGCGAAGATCCACTGCGCCTCCGACGAGGACAGCGACCAGGACCTCGTCGAGTTCCAGGTGGAGCACGCCGTCGCCGACAGCGTCGAGGGTCGTCGGCGCGAGCTGGTGGACTGGGTGGCCGCCTTCGGCCTGGGGTACGCCGACCAGGTCCGCGAGGACCACGCGCTGTTCGTGGAGGCCTTCCGGTCCGGTGGGATCGGTGTGGCCTCGACGTGACCGACCCTGCAGCCCTCGTCGACCTCGCGCACCAGATGCTCGACCTGGCCCGGGAGGGCCACGTCGCGCGGCTGTCCGCCTACGTCGACGCGGGCGTGCCGGTCGACCTGACCGACGCGGCCGGCAACACGCTGCTGATGCTCGCGGCGTACCACGGGCATGCGCCGCTGGTCGCCGCGCTGGCCGAGCGGGGGGCCGACGTGGACCGCCTCAACGACCGCGGCCAGTCCCCGCTGGCCGGGGCGGTCTTCAAGGGCGAGGACGAGGTCGTCGCCACCCTGCAGGCCGCCGGTGCCGACCTCGACGCCGGGCAGCCGACCGCCCGGGCCACCGCGCAGATGTTCGGCCGCGACCTGACGTAGGTCCCGGGGCGGGCCCGGACCTCGGTACGGTCTCGGGGTGGACTTCCTGCAGGGGCGACCCGGTCACGACCTCACCTACGACGACGTCTTCATGGTGCCCCGGCACTCCGAGGTCGCCAGTCGCTACGACGTCGACCTGACCACCCGCGACGGCACCGGTGCCACGATCCCGGTGGTCGTGGCCAACATGACCGCGATCGCCGGCCGGCGGATGGCCGAGACCGTGGCGCGTCGCGGCGGCCTGGTCGTGGTGCCGCAGGACATCCCCACCCGTGTGGTGGCCGACGTCATCTCGTTCGTGAAGTCCCGCCACCTGGTGCTCGACACCCCTATCGAGCTGCGGCCCGACCAGACCGTGGCCGAGGCGCTCTCGCTGATCCCCAAGCGCGCCCACCGGGCCGCCGTCGTGGTCGAGGACGGCCGCCCCGTCGGGGTCGTCGCCGAGTCCGACTGCGCCGACGTCGACCGTTTCGCCCAGGTCGGCACCGTGATGCGGCCGGCCTCGGCCACGATCAGCGCCGGTGCCGACCCCCGCGAGGCCTTCGACCTGATCGACGCCGCCCGGGCGCCGCTGGCCGTGGCCGTGCACGAGGACGGCCGCCTGGCCGGGGTGCTCACCCGGACCGGAGCCCTCCGGGCCACGTTGTACGCCCCGGCGGTCGACGCCCGCGGCGGGCTGCGGGTCGCGGCGGCCGTCGGCGTCAACGGGGACGTCGCCACCCGGGCCAAGGAGCTGCTCGAGGCCGGGGCGGACTGCCTCGTCGTGGACACCGCCCACGGCCACCAGGGCCGGATGCTCGAGGCGCTCGCCGCCGTGCGCGGCCTCGACCCGCAGGTGCCGGTGGTGGCCGGCAACGTCGTGTCTGCCGAGGGGACGCGCGCGTTGATCGAGGCCGGTGCCGACGTGGTCAAGGTCGGGGTCGGGCCGGGTGCCATGTGCACCACCCGGATGATGACCGGAGTCGGGCGACCGCAGTTCTCCGCGGTGCTGGAGTGCGCCGCCGCCGCGCGCGACCTCGGCGGCCACGTGTGGGCCGACGGGGGAGTACGCCACCCGCGCGACGTCGCGCTGGCCGTCGCGGCCGGCGCCGCCTCGGTGATGGTGGGGTCGTGGTTCGCCGGCACCCACGAGTCTCCCGGCGACCTGGTCGAGGACGGTCACGGGCGGGCGTACAAGGTCTCCTTCGGGATGGCCTCGGCCCGCGCGGTCGCTCATCGCACCGCGACCGAGTCGGCCTACGACCGGGCGCGCAAGGGGCTGTACGAGGAGGGCATCAGCTCCTCGCGGATGTACCTCGACCCCGCCCGGCCGGGCGTGGAGGACCTGGTCGACCAGATCTGCTCGGGCCTGCGCTCGGCGTGCACCTACGCCGGCGCCTCGACGCTGGAGGAGCTGCACGACCGCGCGCTGGTCGGGGTCCAGTCGGCCGCCGGCTTCACCGAGGGGCGGCCGCTGGCGACGTCCTGGTGACCCGTCGGTGGCCCGGTCGGTCCTAGCGCTGCCGGTCGGCGTCGATGTAGGACACCGCGCGCAGGAACAGGCCCGCCGAGGTCACCTTCGCGGCGCCGGCGAGCGCCGGGTCCGGGCCGTCGAGGTGGTGCCCGGCCGCGGACGCGATCTCGCTGCAGGCCAGCACGGAGTCGGAGACGACCGCCGGGTCCAGGCTCCAGGTCACCTCGAAGCGGCGCTGCCGGTCGGGGACGCGGTCCTGGCCCGGCAGCTCCCACGCCGCCATGGTCACCGGCAGGGTGCTGGACTCGCAGACCAGGAACCACTCCCGTCGCGACCGGCTGCCGGTGTCGATCGGGATGTGCCGGATGCGGCCGGGCACCTCCGTCTCCTCTCCGGCGTCCTCGGCGAAGACCACCGTCGAGCGGCTCATCTCGGCCAGGCGGCGCCAGCGCAGGGCCGCACCGGAGAAGAACGACAGGGTCTGGAAGCCGCCGAGGATGCGGCGGCGGTCGTTGGTCGCGCAGTACTCGTCCTCGATCGCGTGCGACAGCGACTGCAGGGTCCGCTTGCCCATCTGGTGCGGCATCAGCTCGGGGTGCCGGGTGCGGAGCAGCGAGTACACCGAGTCGCCGACGCGGCGCAGGGTGTGCGCCTCGGCCACCGCCTGCTCCATGCGCACCCCACGCTCGCGGGCGGCCAGCACCCGGCGTACGGCGGCCACGTCGCTCTCGCGGTAGCGCCGGTGGCCCGAGGGCAGCCGGGCGGGTTCGGGGAAGCCGTGGCGCTGCTCCCACATCCGCAGCGTCCCGGCGGCGACGCCGGTGCGGGCGGCGAGGTCGCCGACCGTGAGGGTGGCGTCGTCGTGCGACTCGTCGGTGCTCACAGCGCGGCCCCTGGTCCGCCGGGAGCGGCGGACGGCCGCCCCAGGACCGGAGAAGATGGTGGGACCAGCAGACGCCGGCCCCATCTTGCACCTCGGGGGAAGGTGTTGTGAGGATTGTAGTTCAACAGGGCGTGCAGGTCCACGTGTAGGTTCTCACCCCCCCGGGGGGCAGGCGGTGTGGAGCTCAGTCCCGCGAGCTGCGTGCGGTACGACCGCGCACGACGCCGATGAAGGTCTGGACCTCGGGCCCGTCCAGGTCGAGCGGCCAGACCAGCCCGACCTGCGTCGGGGGGAGGTCGGTGACCGGACGGTAGGTCGCGTCGTGCCGGTGGTGCAGCCGGGCCAGGGACATCGGCAGCACGACCACGCCCGAGCCCGAGGCGGCCACGTCGACCGCGTCCGCGACGCCCATCGGGGGCCAGGCCAGCTGGTCCGTGGAGGGCCGCCAGCCCGAGCGCTCCGGCAGGACCAGCTGCTCGTCGGCGAGCTCTGCGGTGGTGACCTCGTCGGCGACCGTCACGACGTGGTCGAGCGCGACCACCACCACGGGCTGCTCGTCGTAGAGCACGATGCAGTGCAGTCCCTCCCGGTCGACCGGCAACCGGGCCAGCGCCATGTCTGCGCGCCCGTCGCGCACGACGAGCTCCTGGTCGGCCTCCTCGACCGGCACCAGCTCCAGCGGGCGTCGCGAGCGCTCGCGGAACCGCTGCGCCCACTTGTCCGGGGTCGAGCCGGTGACGAAGGCGACGCGGAACGGGCCGCTGGGTGCCGGGGTCGGCTGCTCAGCAGGCCGGTCGTGGGGCCGCTGCCTGGCTGCCGGGGGTCGGCGTCGTTCGCGGCGCGCGGGGGAGGAGGACCGGGGCACCGTCCGAGCCTAGGGCGTGGGCCCGGCTCGAAGCCTGGTCAGCCGCGCGGAGGTGCCCTAGCCTCGACGCACCGGCCCGTGGAGGTGTCGATGAAGCTGGTCGTGTGCTGCGACGGCACGTGGAACACCGCGCGCAAGCCGTCGCCCACCAACGTCGTCCGTCTCCACGGCGCACTCCTCGCCCGCGGTCCCGACGGCGTCGCGCAGGTGGGGCACTACGTCGAGGGGGTCGGCACCCGCCCTTGGGAGCGGCTGGTCGGGGGGTTGTTCGGCTTCGGGTTGTCCGCGAACGTCCAGGAGGGGTACGCGTTCCTCGTGGAGCACTTCGACCCCGGCGACGAGCTGTTCCTGGTGGGGTTCAGCCGTGGCGCCTACACCGCCCGCAGCCTGGCCGGGCTGGTGCGCAACGTCGGCGTGCTCCGTCGTGAGCACGCGGGCCGCCTGGACGAGGCGTACGCCCTCTACCGCGACCGCGCCGAGCACCCGAGCGACCAGATGTCGATCGACTTCCGGGCCCGGTGGTCGCACGAGTCGCGCGTCCGGGCGGTCGCGGTCTGGGACACCGTCGGCGCGCTCGGCATCCCCCTTGGCGGCCTGGACACCGTGCGGTGGCTGAACCGGCGCTGGCGCTTCCACGACACGGCCCTCAGCAGCAGGGTCGACGCGGCCTTCCACGCCGTGGCCGTCGACGAGCGGCGCGGGCCGTTCGTGCCGACCCTGTGGCAGGAGGACCCGGAGGCGGAGGCCGAGGGTCGACGCGTCGAGCAGGTGTGGTTCGGCGGCGTCCACTGCGACGTCGGGGGCGGGTACGCCGACCGGGGCCTCGCCGACGTGACGCTGCTGTGGATGGCTGACCGGCTCGCCGAGTGCGGGCTCGCGCTCGACCCGGAGCGGCTGTCACCGCCGGTGGTCGACCCGGACCCGCTGGCGCCGGTGCACGACTCGCGCCGCGGGGTCCACGCGCTGACGCCCCCGACGACCCGCGTGCTCGGCGCCGTGGCGCCCGGGGTCGAGCAGGCTGCCTCGTGCGTAGTGGAGCGCCATCGCCAGGACCCGGGGTACGCCCCCAACCTCGGCGCGTACCTCGCCCGCCCCGACGCCCGCGTCTATCCCGTCCGCACCCGCCGAGATGACCCTCCCGACCGGCCGAGATGACGCCCGCAACCGGCCGAGATGGCGTTCGTAGCCGGTCGAGACGACGATGGCGGGCACCCGGGACGTGTGGACGGCACCGTCCGAGCCACCATCGCGACCGGCTGGGCAGCGAGGACGTCCAGGCCGTCCCCCTGCTCGGCAGTCTCGCCGCCCTCGGGGAGGGTGTCCGGAACCGGCAACTCGAGGCGTTGCGAGTGGCACCTCGGCGGAGACGACAGGAGGACCAGGTCGACGACCTGGCCCTCTTCGCGTGTCCGAGGGGGGACTTGAACCCCCACGCCCTAATACGGGCACTAGCACCTCAAGCTAGCGCGTCTGCCAATTCCGCCACCCGGACGAGTGCGGGCGCAACGTTAGCAAAGGCCGGGCCCCGGTCCCGCACCGGGCGGGTGGACCGTAGGTGCCACGATGAGGCCATGAGCAGCCACGGTGGACAGACCAGCGGCGCCGGCCCCGGGACGGCTCCGCGCGACCCGTCCTACGACCCGGCGGCGGAGGTCGTCGAGACCTGTCGGGACCTGATCCGGATGGACACCTCGAACTACGGCGACGCCGAGGGGCCGGGGGAGCGCAAGGCCGCGGAGCACGTCGCCGCGCTGCTCGACGAGGTGGGCATCTCCTCGCAGCTGGTCGAGGCCGAGCCCGGTCGTACGTCGCTGATCGCGCACTGGGGCGGCGCCGACCGTGGACGCACCGACGCGCTGCTGCTGCGCGGCCTCGGCCGGCACGACGTCGAGGTGGCCGTGCAGC
>JBKJPE010000154.1:0-10259 GCA_046595185.1 Nocardioides sp. | reverse complement strand
ATCCCGGCCGCGGGCACCGCGCACACGTCGGATCGCTGGTGGTGGGCAACGGCGCCCTCCCCGGTGGCGACGTCGACCGTGCGCAGGGCCTTCGGCACCGTCGCGATCGGCTTCATCGCCGCACGCACGCGCAGCACCTCGCCGGTGGTCATCCCGCCCTCGGTGCCCCCGGAGCGGCCGGTGGAGCGGCGGATGCCGTCGGGGCCGGTGACGATCTCGTCGTGGGCCTGCGAGCCGGGGGTCGCGGCCGTGACGAAGCCGTCACCGACCTCGACACCCTTGATCGCCTGGATGCCCATCAGGGCGCCCGCGAGACGCGAGTCGAGGCGGCGGTCCCAGTGGACGTAGGAGCCCAGGCCGGGCGGGAGGCCGTGGACCACGACCTCCACGACGCCACCGAGGGTGTCGCCGGCCTGGTGCGCCTCGTCGACCCGGGCCACCATCGCGGCCGAGGCGTCGGGGTCCAGGCACCGCACCGGGTCGGCGTCGAGACGCTCGACGTCGTCCGGCTCGGGGACCGACCCGACCGGGGCCGGCACCCCCCCGAGCTCGACGACGTGCGAGACCACGCGGGCCCCGGTGGCCTGCTGGAGGAAGGAGGAGGCGACGCAGCCCAGGGCGACCCGGGCGGCGGTCTCCCGGGCCGAGGCCCGCTCGAGCACGGGCCGGGCGTCCTCGAAGTCGTACTTCTGCATGCCGGCGAGGTCGGCGTGCCCGGGGCGCGGACGGGTCAGCGGGGCGTTGCGCCCCAGCCCGGCGAGCGTCTCCGGGTCGACGGGGTCGGCGGACATCACCTGCTCCCACTTGGGCCACTCGGTGTTGCCGACCTCGATCGCCACCGGCCCGCCCTGGGTGAGCCCGTGGCGCACGCCCCCGGTGATCGTGACCTGGTCCTGCTCGAACTTCATCCGGGCGCCGCGGCCGTAGCCCAGCCGGCGGCGCGCCAACGCGCCCGCGATGTCCTCGCTGGTCACCGCCACGTGGGCCGGGAGACCTTCGAGGATCGCGACGAGAGAGGGGCCGTGGGACTCACCCGCGGTCAGCCAGCGCAACATGTGCCCAGTCTCCCACCCGCCCCGACAACCGACGAGCACCCCCGCTGGTCGAGGCGCGAGGGCCCCCGGGCCCGAGCCTCGAGACCCCCACAACACGCCCCCTCCGGTCTCGAGACGCTCGCTGCGCTCACTCCTCGACCACCGGGCACAACACGCCCCCGCGGTCTCGAGACGCTCGCTGCGCTCGCTCCTCGACCACCGGGCCCGCGTCAGCCCCGGCCGAGGGTGCGGGCCACCACGTCGCCGAGCAGCACGCCGAGCAGCGCACCGATGAGGAGGAACGGGCCGAAGGGGGAGACCGCGCGCAGCAGCGAGCGGTCGCGGCGCACCAGCGCCCGCAGCGCCCCGAGGACGCCGAAGACGAGGGAGCCGGCGTACAGCCCGAACAGCAGCTCGGCCCAGCCCAGCTGCCCGAGGCCCGCACCGACCATCGCGGCGAGGCGCACGTCGCCGAAGCCGAGCCCGGCCGAGCGGAGGAACCACAGCAGCCAGTACGCCGTGCGCGCCGCGACCAGCCCCACCAGCGACCGGACCAGGGCGTCGACCTCGGCCGGACCGCCCAGCAGGGCTGCGACCGCGGCCACGGCCACCAGCAGCCCGGTGGCCGGCAGGACCAGCACCTTGGGCAGGAGCCGGGTGCGCAGGTCGACCACACCGAGCGCGACCGCCACGGGCACGACCGCGACCAGCCCGACCAGGGCCGGTTCGGGCCCGACCGACCAGGCCAACAGACCGGCGGCCAGCGCCCCCAGGAGCGCCGTGCGCAGCATCAGGCCGGGTGTCGCGGCGACCGCGGCGTAGGACGGCGGGGGCTCCTCGCCCTCGGGCAGGTGCAGCGACGCCACGTCGGGCTGGGGAAGCCGGCTCACCACCGCCGGCACCACCGCCCCCCCGGCCCCGCCGAGCAGGGCGCAGCCGAGGACCAGGACCACGCTCACGTGGGCGCGCCGCGCTCCCGGAGCGCCCGCTCACCGGCGCCGCGGAGCAGGTCGACGTCGACGTCGAAGCCGGTGAAGGCGCGCACCTGCAGCGCCGCCTGATGGGCCAGGAGGTCGAGCCCCGAGACCAGCGTCCCGCGCCGCGCGAGCACGGCCGCCGCCAACGGGGTGGGCCACGGGTCGTAGACCGCCTCGAGGACCAGGGACGCGCCGGACCAGGCCGCGAGCACCCGGGAGTCCTGCGCCGCGGCCGGGATCGTGCCGACGACCGCGTCGACGGTCCACGGCTCGACGTCGAGGCCGAGCACCCGCACCTCAGGGCCGTCGCGGTGGCCCCGCACGGTCTCCGCGGTCGCGGCAGCGCGGGCGGGGTCGCGAGCCAGCAGCGTGACCCGCCGGGCGCCGAGGTCGCACAGCGCGAGCAGCACCGAGGCGGCCGTGGCGCCGGCACCGAGCACCACCACGTCGTCGACCGCCCCGTCGTGCCGCTCCCGCACGGCGGCGGCGGCGCCGGGCAGGTCGGTGTTGTCGGCGTGCACGCCGTCGTCGGTCAGCACCAGGGTGTTGGCGCCGCCGGCCAGCCGGGCGCGGTCCGTCGCACGGTCGGCCAGGGCCAGCGCCTCCCGCTTGAGCGGCGCCGTCACCGACAGCCCGCGCCAGGGCGGCCCCTCGTCGTCCGCACGCAGCCGCTCGACCTCGCCGGCCAGGGTCCCGGCCGGCACGCGTACGGCGTCGTAGTTCCAGGCCAGGCCCAGCCGGTCGTACGCCGCGTGGTGCAGCACCGGGGACAGGGAGTGGTCGACGGGGTCCCCGACGACCGCGCAGCGCACGTCGTCCGTCCTCAGCAGCGGTCGGACTGCGTCGCGCAGTACTCGTCGAGCTCGGCCCGGAAGCCGAGGAACTCGTCGTAGCTCTCGGTGAACTTGGTCTCGCCGGTCTCCAGGTTGACCGTCGCGTAGTAGTACCAGGGACCCTCGGCCGGGGCTGCGGCCGCTGCGATGGCGGCGTCCCCGGGCGCCTCGATCGGCCCCGGCGGCAGGCCGGGCTGGGTGTAGGTGTTGTAGGGCGAGTCGGAGACGGACTCGATCTCGTCGGTGGTCAGCCGCGTGATCGGCTCCCGCCCGAGAGCGAAGTTGACGGCGGCGTCGATCTGCAGCAGGCCGTTGGTGCCCGACGTGTCGGGGTCCTCCAGACGGTTGTAGATCACCCGTGCCACCTTCGGCATGTCGTCACCACGACCCTCGGCCTCGACCAGGCTGGCCACGGTCATCAGCTCGTGGGGGGTGTAGCCGAGCCGCTCGGCGGCGGCCTCGAGGTCGGCGTCCTCCGCGGCCTGGCGCCAGCGGTCGACCATCGCGGTCAGCATGGTCACCGGGGTGTCGTCGGGGCTGAAGTCGTAGGTGGAGGGGAACAGGTAGCCCTCCGCCTCGCCCCCGGCGTAGTCGGGCAGCCCGATCCGGCCGGGCTCGGCGAGGACGGCCTCGAACCGCTCGCGGGCGAACTCGGTGTCGTCGGCGAGGATGTCGACCACGTCGACGACCCGGAGGCCCTCGGGCACGGTGACGGTGGTGCTGACCAGGTTGCCCGGGTCGACGAGCACCGCGAGCGCCCCGGCCGACGACATCTTCTGGCGCAGCTCGTAGTAGCCGACCTGGATGCCCGTCGAGCGGTCGTCACCGGTGGCGGTGTCGAGGAAGGCCTCGACGGAGGCGACGACGCCCTCCTTCTTGAGCTTGCGCCCGATCTCGGCGACGGTGTCGCCCTCGGCGACCTCGAAGGCGACGTCGCCGCGCCCGGGGCCGCTGTAGTCGGCCGGGTCGGCGAAGTAGTCCTCGATGGCCTGCTGGCCCCGGGTCACCGCGACGTACCCGAGGCCTACCACGATCGCGAGGACCAGCAGCACCGGCAGGCAGCCCGAGAGCCGGGGCCCGCGCTTGCGCCGCGTGTCACCTCGGGCCGGTTCGGCCCGGGTGATCTGCTCGAGGTCGCCCTCGGGCTGGCTCATCGGATCTCCTCGTCGTCGGGTACGGCGTCTGCTTCGGCGTCGGGGACGGCCACCAGCTCACCGGGAGCCTGACCGGTCCCCCGCTCGATGTCGAGCGCGTGCTGCAGGATGACCACCGCAGCCGCCATGTCGACCACCGCCCGCCGCTTCGCACCCGAGCGGCCCTGCGAGCGCAGCACCGCCTCCGCGCTCACGGTGCTGAGCCGTTCGTCGACCAGACGGACGGGCACGGGGCTGAGCCTACGGGCCAGCCGGTCGGCGAACTCCCGCACGCCGACGGCGGCGGGCCCTTCCCGGCCCGACAGCGAGCGCGGGAGACCCACGACCACCTCGACCGCGCCGGACTCCTCGGTCAGCCGGCGGATCCTGCGCACGTCGTCCCTGCCGCGGCGCACCGTCTCCAGCGGGGTGGCCAGCATGCCGGCGGGATCGCTGCTCGCGACCCCGATCCGGGCGTCCCCGGGGTCGAGGCCGAGCCGTACGCCGTGACGCACCCGCTCAGCCCGCCGCCGCGGCGGACACCGCGCGCCGCACCTCGGCCAGGGCCTCGTCGACGCGGGTCGCGTCGGCTCCCCCGCCCTGGGCCACGTCGGCCTTGCCGCCGCCGCGCCCGTCGACGAACGGGCCGACCGCGCGGACCAGGTCGTCGGCCGAGAGCCCGCGTGCGCGGGCCTCGTCGGTGGTGGCGGCGACGACCGCGACCTTGCCGCCGTCGACGCCGATCACCACGACGACGCCGGGCACCGCGGCCGGCATCCGGCCGCGCACGTCGAGGGCGAGCTGGCGCACGTCACCGGCGGCGGCGCCGTCGACGCGGTGCGCCACGACCTTCACCCCGGCGACGTCCTCGGCTGCGGCGGCGAGGTCGCCACCCGAGGAGAGCAGGGCCGCGACCCGGACCTTGTCGATCTCCTTCTCCGCGGCGCGCAGACGGATGACGAGGTCCTCGACCCGCTCCGGCAGCTGCTCGCGACGCACCTTGAGGGCGTCGGTGAGCTGGTTGACCAGGACGTTCTCCCGGGCCAGGAAGCGGTACGCGTCGCCGCCGACCAGCGCCTCGACCCGCCGCACGCCGGAGCCGATGGAGCTCTCGCCGAGCAGCTTGACCACGCCGAGCTGTCCGGAACGCCCGGCGTGGGTGCCGCCGCAGAGCTCGCGGGCCCAGTCACCGACCGAGACCACACGCACCCGGTCGCCGTACTTCTCCCCGAACAGCGCCATCGCACCCGAGGCGACGGCCTCGGCCTGCGTCATCACCTCGGCCTCGACGGCCAGGTCGTCGAGCACGACGTCGTTGACGCGCGCCTCGACGTCGGCCAGGACCGACGTCGGCACGGCACCGGTGGCGGAGAAGTCGAAGCGGAAGCGGCCGGGGGCGTTCTCCGAGCCGGCCTGGGTCGCGGTCTCCCCCAGCGCCTCGCGGAAGGCCTTGTGGACCATGTGGGTGGCGGTGTGGGCGCGCGAGATGGACCGTCTCCGCTCGAGGTCGACGACGCTGTGGGCACCGAGCCCGAGGCTGACCTCGCCGGCCAGGACGGTGGCGCGGTGCACGACCAGCCCCGTCACCGGGCTCTGCACGTCGCGCACGGCCAGCCGGGCGCCGTTGTCGAGCTCCACGAGGCCCTCGTCGGCCAGCTGCCCGCCGCCCTCGGCGTAGAACGGCGTGCGGTCGAGGACCACCTCGACCTCGTCGCCCACCGAGGCCGACCCGACCGCGCCGCCGGCGCTGATCAGCCCGCGCACGGTGCCCTCGGCGACCACGTCGGAGTAACCGACGAACTCGACCGGACGGCCCAGGTCGTCGGCCACGGCGCGGTAGGCCGAGGCGTCGCGGTGAGCGCCCTTCTTGGACCGCGCGTCGGCCTTGGCGCGGTCACGCTGCTCGGCCATCAGGCGGCGGAAGCCGGGCTCGTCGACCTGCAACCCCTGCTCGGCGGCCATCTCCAGGGTCAGGTCGATCGGGAAGCCGTAGGTGTCGTGCAGCGCGAAGGCCTGGTCACCGGGCAGCTGCGTGGCGCCGCTGCCGCGGAGCCGGGCGCTGGCCTGGTCGAAGATCGTGGTGCCGGCGCGCAGGGTGGAGCGGAAGGCCTCCTCCTCGGCGTAGGCCACCGAGGAGATCCGGTCCCAGTCGCGCACCAGGTCGGTGTAGGTCTCGCCCATCCTGTCGCGGCTGACCGGCATCAGCTCGGGCAGCGCGGGGTCCTCGTAGCCGAGCAGGCGCACCGAGCGGACCGCGCGCCGCAGCAGCCGGCGCAGGACGTACCCGCGGCCCTCGTTGCCGGGCACGACACCGTCGCCGATCAGCATCATCGAGCTGCGCACGTGGTCGCCCACGACGCGCAGGCGCACGTCGTCCACCGGGTCCGCGCCGTACGTCCTGCCGGCCAGCGCGGCGGCGCGGTCGATGACCGGGCGCATCACGTCGATCTCGTACATGTTCTCGACGCCCTGCAGCAGCATCGCGACCCGCTCCAGGCCCATCCCCGTGTCGATGTTGCGCTGCGGCAGCGGTCCGGCGACGTCGAAGTCGGACTTGCTGCGCACCGCGGAGAGCTCGTCCTGCATGAAGACGAGGTTCCAGATCTCGACGTAGCGGTCCTCGAGCTCGGTGGGCATGTCGGGGCCGAGGGAGGTGAAGTCGGCCTCGGGGCCGTACGCCGGTCCGCGGTCGTAGAGGATCTCCGAGCACGGGCCGCCGGGCCCGGGGACGCCCATCGACCAGTAGTTCTCCTTGCGGCCCAGCTTGACGATCCGCTCGGACGGCAGGCCGGTCACCTGGCGCCAGAGGTCGTCGGCCTCGGGGTCCTCGGCGAAGACGCTGGGGTAGAGCCGCGCCTCCGCCAACCCCCACCCGCCGTCGGCGGTCGGCCTGGTGACGAGGTCCCAGGCCAGCTCGATGGCCCGCTGCTTGAAGTAGTCGCCGAAGGAGAAGTTGCCGCACATCTCGAAGAACGTGCCGTGGCGCGTGGTCTTGCCGACGTCCTCGATGTCGGGGGTCCGCACGCACTTCTGCACGCTGGTGGCCCGGTCGTACGGCGGGGTCTCGTCGCCCAGGAAGTAGGGCTTGAACGGCACCATGCCGGCGTTGACGAACAGCAGCGTCGGGTCGGCCGCGAGCAGGGACGCCGAGGGGACCACCGTGTGTCCGGCGGCCTCGAAATGGGCCGTGAAGGCGGCGCGGATCGCGGCGGTGTCCATCGGGCTAGTCCTCCTGCTCGGGGTGCTGCTCGGGGTGCTGCTCGGGGTGCTGCCCAGGGTGCTGCTCGGGCAGCGGGTGGGGCTCACCGGTGGTGGCGGCGGCAAGCCCGGGCCGTGAGGCGGTGCCGCGCAGCGTCCGGTCGTGCAGCACCTGGCGCAGCTCGCCCTCGCGCTCGGCCTTGCCGGCGGCGACCTCGGCGCCCAACATCTTGGCGCCGAGGACGGCGGCGTTCACGCGGTCGCGCAGCCCGTCGGCGGAGAGCGCCTCGGCAGCGCGGCGCCCACGGACCATCCCGTAGATCCCGGCGCCGGCCCCGGCCACGAACCAGAGCCCGCGGCTCATGCCGCGCTGCCCTCGTCGAGGCCGGTGTCGTCGGCCGCGGCGCGCTGGCGGGCCTCCCAGTCGCGCCGGGCGGCGCGCAGGTCGGAGCGGCGCTGCTTGCGCGACCGCTTGACGTCGCGCCTCATCTCCAGGCGTACGCGGTGCCGTGTCTCGGGCGCCACCGCCCGACGCAGCCCGGCGGCCCAGGACGCGGCCTGGACCACGGACTCGCGCAGGACGAGGTCGGCGAAGAGGGGGGCGTCCACGACCGACCGGTCCACCGGTCTGGAGACGCTCGCCGACGCTCGCTCCTCGACCTCCGGCGGCTCGTCACCGAGCCTGGTGATCACGTAGCCCGACGCCTCCCGGGCCGGCGGGGCGGTCGCGGTGACCGGCTCGCGCTCCGGCGCGGCCAGCGCGTCGCGCAGCGCGTCCACCGCCGCCCCGGTGGCCGCGAGCCGCTGGTCGGCCCGACGGACACGCGCCGCGAGGAACAGGACGGCGAGGAGCAGGACGAGCCCGACCACGGCGGGCAGCAGGACTGCCCAGGCCGGGAGGCTCCACTGCTGCGTCATGGGTCACGACCCTACCTGCCGCTACCCCTGCCCCCGGATCAGCCGCCGCACCCGCTCCCACCGCTCCCGGACGGAGGCCTCGGCGCCGAGCCGGGTCGGTCGGTAGTAGGTCGCGTCGGCGACGACGTCGGGGGCGTACTGCTGCTCGGCCACGCCGTACGGGGCGTCGTGGCTGTAGACGTAGCCCTTGCCGTGCCCGAGGTCCTTCGCGCCGCCGTAGTGCGCGTCGCGCAGGTGGGAGGGCACCGGACCGACCTTGCCGGCCCGCACGTCGGCGGTGGCCGCGCCGATCGCGGTGGTCACCGCGTTGGACTTCGGGGCGACGGCCAGGGCGATGGTGGCCTGGGCCAGGGTCAGGCGGCCCTCCGGCATCCCGATCAGGGCGACGGCCTGGGCGGCGGCGACGGCGGTGGTCAGCGCGGTGGGGTCGGCCAGCCCGACGTCCTCGCTGGCCAGGATGATCAGGCGCCGGGCGATGAACCGCGGGTCCTCGCCGGCCTCCATCATCCGCGCCAGGTAGTGCAGCGCCGCGTCGACGTCGGAGCCGCGCACGGACTTGATGAAGGCACTGGTCACGTCGTAGTGCTGGTCGCCCTGGCGGCCGTAGCGCACGGCGGCCTGGTCGACGGCCAGCTCGGCGGTGGCGAGGTCGACCACGGCGGTGCGCTGGCTGGCCGCGGCGCCGGCGGCGGCCTCCAGGTAGGTCAGGGACCGTCGTGCGTCCCCGCCGGCCAGCCGCACCAGGTGGTCGAGCGCGTCCTCGTCGACGGTGACGGCGCCGGCCAGGCCGCGCTCGTCCTCGACGGCGGACAGCAGCACCCGGCGCACGTCGTCGTCGGTCAGCGGTTCCAGGCGCAGCAGCAGGCTGCGCGAGAGCAGCGGGGAGATGACGGAGAAGAAGGGGTTCTCGGTGGTGGCGGCGACCAGGGTCACCCACCTGTTCTCCACCCCGGGCAGGAGTGCGTCCTGCTGGGCCTTGCTGAAGCGGTGCACCTCGTCGACGAAGAGCACGGTCTCGCGGGACTCCTCCACCAGCCGGCGGCGGGCCGCGTCGATGGCCGCGCGCACCTCCTTGACCCCGGCGGAGACCGCGGAGACCTCGACGAAGACCCGGTCGGTCTGCAACGAGACGATCGAGGCGATCGTGGTCTTGCCGGTGCCCGGCGGGCCCCACAGCAGCAGCGACATGGACTGGTCCCCCTCGACCAGCCGTCGCAGCGGCGACCCCGGCGCCTGGAGCTGGTCCTGGCCGGCCAGCTCCTCGAGGCGGCGGGGACGCATGCGGACCGCCAGGGGCGCCGAGGCGTGGTCGTTGCCGACCAGGCTCCCGCCCCCGACCGACGCGGTGCGCGCCGCCGGGGGGCGGGAGGGGGCCGGTGCGACCGGGGCCGCGAAGAGCCCGTCGGCGTCGTCGGCTGGGTCGTCGGCGGGTCCGTCCACGAGCGCCGAGGCTACGCCCCGCCGACCCGGCGGGGCGCGCTGACGAGCGCGCGGGCCTCGAGGTCGTACCAGGTCGGTCCGAAGCCGGGCCGGTCGTCGATCTCGACCGGCGTGGCGCCGGGGTGCGGGGCGCCGGCGTCGTCGGTGCCCAGCAACGGTGCGGTCAGGGGTCGGTCGGGCGCCTTGCCGAGCTCCCCGGGGAAGTGGCAGGCGACCTTGTGCTGCGGGCCGATCTGGAGCAACGGCGGCTCGACCCGCGCACAGATGTCCTTCGCCAAGCGGCACCGGGTCCGGAAGGAGCAGCCCGAGGGCGGGTTGATCGGGCTCGGCACGTCGCCCTCGAGGCGGATCCGTTCCCGTCGCGTCGCGGTCGTCAGCTGCGACACCTCGGGCACCGCGGAGAGCAGCGCCTGGGTGTACGGGTGGTGCGGGCGGTGGTAGAGCGTCTCGCGGTCCGCGACCTCCACGATCCGCCCGAGGTACATCACGGCCACCTCGGGGCAGAAGTGGCGCACGACGGCCAGGCCGTGGGCGATGAAGAGGAACGCGATCCCGTCCTCGCGCTGGACGTCCTGGAGCAGGTTGATCACCTGCGCCTGGATCGAGACGTCGAGGGCGGAGACGGGCTCGTCGGCGACCAGCAGCTTGGGCTGCAGGGCCAGGGCGCGGGCGATGCCGATGCGCTGCTGCTGGCCGCCGGAGAACTCGTTGGGGTAGCGGTTGTAG